>NZ_JARFIS010000008.1:0-152151 GCF_029076575.1 Faecalibacterium sp. DFI.5.82 | reverse complement strand
GAGTGAACGATTTTCGGTCGTTCTCTCCTGAAATTCTCTCCAAAGTTTTCCCAGAATGCACGGAGCATTCTAAAAATTTAATATCTGGAGCATTACTCAAGTGGTCGTAAGAGGTCGCACTCGAAATCCAACTGGCTTTTTGGAAGTGGATTTCCGGTTTTGCTAGGTTTCATGCGGTTTTTCCGACTTCGAGAGTGAACGATTTTCGGTCGTTCTCTCCTGAAATTCTCTCCAAAGTTTTCCCAGAATGCACGGAGCATTCTAAAAATTTAATATCTGGAGCATTACTCAAGTGGTCGTAAGAGGTCGCACTCGAAATGCGATAGGCCGGGAGACCGGTGCCAGGGTTCGACTCCCTGATGCTCCGCCAAATCGAATGGACAGATGAATTTTATTCGTCTGTCCATTCTTTTTTGCCGGAACATCGCCCGTCCACCCTGTCTTGTGGGCGTATGGCATCATGCTGACGCATTGCCATAGCCCAGCCCCTCCAGCATCGCCTGTGCAGACGAGAGCTTGGAAGCGTAATCGAGGTGGGCGTAAATATTGGCGGTGGTGGAGAAGTCGCTGTGACCCAGCCATTCCTGAATCTGCTTCATGGGAACGCCGTTTGCCAGAAGAAGGCTGGCGCAGCTATGACGCAGGTCATGAAAGCGGATAGGACGCAGACCGTTTTTCTCCAACAGCTTCGGGAACTGCTCGGAAACGTAGTTGGGGCGGATGATGTTCCCGATCTCGTCCACACACAGATAGCCCAGATAATCCCGGTTGTAGCTTTTACCGCACAGGCGGCGGTAGGTTTCCTGCTGACCTTTCAGCATCAGCAGGCGGTCACGGATGGGCGGCACAAGAGGCAGCGTCCGCAGGCTGGACTTCGTTTTTGCACGGTCTGCCTGTACCAGAACCTTTTTGCCGTCGATGGATGCCTGCGTAACGATGCGCTTGATCTCCAGAGTGTTTTCCTCAAAGTCGATCGCATCCCACTTCAGCCCCAGCACCTCGCTGCGGCGCAGGCCGTAGAAGGATGCCAGCAGAACCGGGATCTCCAGCTTGGTGCCCTCTGCGACCTCCGTCAAAGCATGGATCTCTTCGGCACTGTAATAGCTGCCCTTGAACGCATTCTTCTTCGGACGCTCGACCTTATCTGCCGGATTGGTGGGGATCAGGTCGATCTTGACCGCATACTTCAATGCCTTGTGGATGTTTGCATGGTAATGGATCACCGAATTTGCCTTGACCCGTTCAAGCTGTTTGGTATAGAAATCCTGCAAATCGGTGGCTTTCAGGTCTACCAGCTTGATGCCGCGCTTGCGGAAATAGGGAGCGATGATGCGCTCCACCATTCCTTGATAGCTGGCATAGGTCGTGATTTGGACAGAGCTTTTCGTGACTTCCAGCCATTTCAGCATGAAGTCCGAAAAGAGAATGTCATCGTCCAAGCGGATCTCCGCAGGTGCGGTGGGAACCATGAAGTTCCTCCGACGTTCCAGCAAAAGAGCTTCGGCTTTCTTCTTGTTCCTCTTGACGGACAGACCGGTGGCTTCCCACTTGGTCTTTCGCTTTCCGTCTGCGTCCTTGTAACTCAGAACGATGTAGTAGAAGTCGTTTTTTTCTTGCAGATGCCCTGCTACCATAATGTTTCCTCCTGTCTTTGCATCCACCTGAATATGTAACTTCTGCCGCTGACACCATCAGTGTACCCAACGGCAGGAGAGAATGCAAGGATGTCACGCCCGGATGGTGTGACCGGGTGCGAATCCGATAAGATAAGTCAAAAGATGTGCCTTGGGGATGCGGTAGGAGCGTCCGACCTTCAAATGCTGGATGCTCCCCTTTTTCAAAAGCGCATACCCGGTTTTTGTGCTGACGCTCAATATCTCGCACATCTGGTCGATGTTCAGCACATCCGGGTAATCCCGGAGCATCACACGGTACGCATCACGGGGATTCAAAGTTTCTTCGCCCAAACAGATCCCCCCTTTCTATAATGGAGTGTACCGCTCCGTCTTGCGGTCAGGCTCTTCCTGAATCAAAGTGCAGGCTGCGATCTCGCTCATTCCTGCCCTCTCCTCTCTAGTTCAATATGTCAATTATTCAAAAGAAAATACTATATGTAAAGAGCAAATGGCCTTTTTCGGGTACCATCGCCCTTGCCAAAGGAGATATTTGAGCTTAGAACTTCATCGGCAGTGCGTCTTTCCTGCACTTGCCGTTGTAGGTGGTGTAGATGGGATAAACGTACCGCCGCCAACCCGGGAGCTTGGCGGGGTTATCCCGGCTGATGCGGTAGAGCTCCATGGGGTGGACGCCGCCCAGCGCACGGACAAGCCGCTCCGCGCTGTACTGCCCGTGGTACAGCTGCACAAAGTACATCACGCCCCGCAGGACAGCCGCCCGGAAGGAATCCGGTCTGCCCTCCCACGCCGCCACGATGTGCCGCAGGGCTTCGCAGTAGATCTCTTCGCCCAGCTGGTCGTACAGCTTCAGCGCCGTGCCCACGCAGCTGATGCGGTAGTCGCTCAGCTGCATACTGTCGTAGTTGAGGGACAGCCCCACCCGGTTGGTGGCTGCAACAAACGCCTTGGAGGGCGCATCGCCGCCCACCACCTTGGCGCGCAGCTTGATGCCCGCCGACAGGGGTGCAGAGTGACCGTTCTGCTCCGCAAAGAGCAGGGCTTCCTGCTCCATCGTCAGACCGGTGTAGACCTTGCAGAGGATCGGGCGGTCCTCGCCGCCGTTGAGGAGGATGCAGCCCTCGATGGTGTGCTGACCGTCCATTACATAGTACCTGCCGTTGCGGAAGCTGACCTTCGGCTCGTTAACGATGTACTCGTTGAAATCCCTTGCAATCAGCTCCACCCGCTTGCGCTCCACGCCCCGCTGGTAAATCTCGCGGGGGTAGATCAGCTTGCTGCTGTGGATGACCGAAAGCTGGTACGGCGGGTTGATGCCAATGAAAGTATTATTGTCGTTCAGGCGCATCTCATTTCCTCCTTGATCCTCCAAATGTACTTCTCAGCTTCTTCTAAGATCTCAGTCACCTGCTGCTTACGCTTCGGGCTGGTGAGCAGGCTGGGATTGAAGGTGAAGCTGTATTCCAACCGCTGGATCATGGCATGAACCGCGGATTGCAACTCGGTGTACAGCATCATTTCCTCGATGCTTCCGGCGTTCTCAAAGGACGACCGGATGGGCGTATAGGGGTAGACAGGCGGTTTGCCATCCACCACCTCAGGCGGCGCATAAACCGCCGTAGAGCGCCGGATAGGCTCTATCTGCTGGATGCTGCCCATAGGGTTCAGCGCAAGGCTGATGCGAACTGCATCATCGACCCGGCGCATCTCCTCCGGGGTCAGATGCCCCAGATACTTCAGTGCCCGGCTTTTGTCGATGGTGAAGATCTGCTCTGCCTGCACAACAGACGGCATATTCAACCCTGCGTTTTCCAACAGGCAGTGGGTCGGCTGATTTACTTTCTTTTCCGCCTTGCTTGTCATGGTCGCAACGATCAGGGTTGGAGAGTGGTAATTGCCCACGTCATTCTGAAGAATGACCGACGGGCGGTCACCGTGCTGTTCCGAGCCGGTGCTCGCCCCGAAATGGGTGAAGAAGATGTCTCCGCGTTGGAATTTCCAGTTTTGCTGCAAAATTGTACCTCCATGTTGTTATGTGCAAAGCCCGCTGCCGGATGTTCCACAGCGGGCTTCGTTCAAGGTATGGTGGTATGGTTGGGGTCAGCGGTGCATGACCACATAATCATAGCCGCGCCTCATCTGGCAGACGGTGCAGGTGTCCATGCTTCGGTCAGCGCTGGGTACAAGCGCGATCTTGAAAGCCTTTGCATCCACAAAGTGCCGCAGACAGGTGCCGCAGAGGGTGCGGATGGACTTGATCATCTCAGGGGTCAGCTCCATCTCCTCGTAGATTTCCTGCTCGCGCACCGTGGGGTTCAACTCGTCCATAAAAGTGTCCTCCTATGTATCAAAAGTGGATATTCGGGCAAAGAATAAATAAGAATACGTAAAAAACGGGAACTGCCGGATGCACAGAACGTACCCGGCAGCTCCCGGATCAATATGATTAAAGGTCTCGCATATTCGCCCTCGGCCCCCTGCGAGTGGGGCATGAACATCTGGCAGCGGACTTGTACCGCTTCATTGGCATTTCAGCCACCCCGTCTGCTTTGTGACCGGGCCGCGAATTACGGAAGTATCATTATCGGAGTACCAGATGACGGAACTATTCAGTTTTCAAGGTGCGCGAGATCGGACGCTTTGCCCTGCGGTGAGTGCCGCTTGGGAAATTGTCCCTTCACTTACGAGCCATCGAGAAGGGGCAAATTGTTACCTGAAAAAGAAAATAGTTCAAAAGTTCTTCAAAAACATAGTCATTCGCTCGATTCGCTTATGAATCGTAATCCTTTTGGATTCCAAGGCACTTGCAATCTCGGACTCGGTGTACCCGGCATAGACATAGAGCGTAAGGATTTTGAGATCAAGTTCCGATAAGCTTTCAAGAGCAGCCAGCAACCGCTCATTCTCGATTTCGCCGATCCATCCAAAGCGGCTCTTGGTTTCGTGGTAGGTATCTGTTACCGTGATCGCAGCCTCATATTGCTTAAGATCTGCTGCTTTCCTTGCGTCAACGTCATCTTCGCCATCACAGACTGCCACCGTGCTGGCATCATAGGCGCGTTCACTGTTCAGGACGCCCAAATCAAACTCATACATCGCCTGAATTGCCTCTTCGCTCATTCCGGCTTCGCGGTACTGCACACGGAGTTGCTCCCACTTTGCGTTCAGCTTGCGACGTTCATTACCATTATTGAAACTCATGTGTAACCTCCAAATTTTCGATAAAGCGTAAAAAGTCGAAAATTTGGAAGGCTACGGATATTTCGCCGCTTGGGGCATCCACGAAAAACGGACAAACATAAAGCCTGCTCCTTTTTGCGGGAGCAGGCTTCCTGAAGGCTAAAAAATAGCCGGACAACCAACTAACAGAGCGGTTCTAAAAGCAGAATCACTCTATCAGCTGTTGCCCGGCTATTTGGTGCACGTTTCATACATTGCCTTGCGGCAATGGCCCGTTGCTCGGTGACGAACAGTCCATATTCAGGGTGCAATGCACCCGATTTTTGAAATTGTGTTTTGTCTAAAAAGTCAGCGCCTGCGGTAGGCTAAGTCAACGGTTGCTACGTTGCCGCACTTGAGGCACTTTATGCTGATAGAGCCTGAACAGCTCTCAGTTTTTTGGTAGAGCTTGTGTCCGCAAACCGGACAAAACCTCCAGCCAATGCTGAATTGTGCCTGCTGTATATTGTTCAGCGGTTTACTCTTAAAAGAGCGATTATTTGACCAAGTCATATTATTCTCCAAATCGAATGACGTCTAATGGGTGGCAGTGGATGGGTTTGCCGTTGATGATCTGCATCTGCTGTAATCTGATCCTAATCGCAGACCACGATACTCCCATCCGTGCAGCCATCTCCAAAATTTTTTCATAGTTCGGGTCCGATGCGGATTTGTACAGGATTCCGTTTGGCAGGCACAGCGCTGCACGTTTTATTTCGGCGTTGACCAGAAATGTTGGCATCAGCAGCTCCGCTGCAAGGGTGTTCGCCTGCCATTCTTCCCATGAGGGCTGTCCGTTTCGTTCCCGATAGGCAATGTGCCCACGGCACTTGACTGCTTTTCCGTAGTCGTTCGGAAACTGGTCAGCCAGAATATGGTGTGCCGCTTCATGCGCTATCGTGAAATTCCGGCATCCGGTGCAGCTGTCTGCCGCAAGGGCGGAATCGATTACGACGTCCTTCGGCATGAACACCTCTACAAGCTTTGTTCCGTCCCCCAAGGTTACGGTAAAACCGCATTTCTGGAAAACAGTCAGTCCTAGGACACTGCCATCGCTGCATAACGGCAGCATTTTCACATTCAGCCCAAGAACAGAACTTGCGAGCCGTTCCGGGTCAATGGGTTCTGGGGCATCCTTGCTAATTCCGAAAAAGTTATAGTACTGCTCGATATACCTGCCCGCTATGTGCGAAAGGTCTGTGCGGGATAAGTATTTTGCCATTACGAAGCACAGCTTTCCGGCACGGAACAGTAGGCTTCCACGAACCACTTGCCCTGTTCAAGCCAAAGATTCCGCTTCTGACCGCAAATCAGGCAGGTGAAGCAGTGACCTTTTCCGCCTAGGCGTGATGTCCCGTGTTTGACTGCCAAGACACGATCAATTCCATAAGTGTGAGCCTTGTCATAGTTTATGGCAAGAGGGCGGATCTTGCCATCAGGAGTAAAACGAACGTCCACTTCGACGTATCTTTTCTCACGGCGAAGGGTGTAATCACCACACATCAGAACCCCTCCTTTTACAGGTTTGTCAGAACACAGTGTGCATTACTTGCGAATCATATCGATCGTATATCTCACGAGCCAGCTTTGAAAACTTCATATATTGCTCATAGTGCGGCTCCACGATCACAAGATCCTGGCACTTCTGCTTTGCCTGCCAGATTGCCTCTCCCGTGGAAACGCCAAACGCCTTTGCTGCATAGTTCTTCGCAAGTACGATACCATGCCGTTCCTCCACAGAACCACACACTGCCACCGGCTTGTTCTTCAGTTCCGGGTTCAGCATACACTCAACAGAGGCATAGAAATTGTTCATATCACAGTGAAGAATCACTCTCTGCATCCCGTATTCCTCCTCTCCGTTTGTGAAAACATGAACAACTTTTCACGAACGCATTGACACACAGCATTTCTTGTGATACTATAATTACACGAATTGTATTTCATGCTTTCATCGTCATTATAGCAAGCACGGTTTTTCATGTCAATAGATTTTTAAGAAAAAGCGTTCGTGTTTGTCATCAAAAAAGAAAGAGGTATTCCTATGGTCTTCAAAGAAAGGTTGAAAGAAAAAAGAACAGAAGCCAATTTAACTCAGGTAGAACTTGCAGAGAAGGCCGGTGTAACCGCCCGCACAATTCAGAATTATGAACTTGGCAGCCGCAAGCCATCCAATATGGTTACGATGCAGAAGATTGCGGATGCGCTGAATACTACTACTGAGTACCTGCTGGGCAGCAGCGGCACCTATGTCGTAGAAGCTCACGAAAAAGGCGGCGCAAAAGCAGCGAAAGATATTGAAGAGCTGGTCAGTGAAGTGACCGGTATGTTCGCTGGCGGCGAATTAAGCGAAGATGCCATCGAAGGAGCTTATAAAGCTCTGACCGATGCCTACTGGATTGCCAAAGAGAACAATAAAAAATACGCCCCGAAAACGAGGCGTAAAAAATCCGATCAGTGATATTTATCGTACACACTTTTCGCTATACTGTAAACTGGAGGTGGTATGATGAATGCGGAACAGCTTTCACGGGTCGGTGAGAAACTGGTAAAACGTTGCGGTTCCAGAGACCCTTTTGAAATTGCAAGGCAGCTTGGTATCAATGTCATGCTTTGCGAAAATTTTGGTTCCCTGAAGGGAATGTACCGGGTGATTAAGCGAAATCGCTTTATTTTCCTGAATAACAGTCTGGATGAAAATATGCTGCGCATTGTGTGCGCACATGAATTAGGGCATGACCAGCTTCACCGGAATATGGCGAAAACCACCCCGATTCATGAGTTCATGCTCTACGATATGAAATCCAAACCAGAATATGAAGCCAACATCGTAGCAGCAGAAATCCTGATGGACAGCGATGAAGTCCTTCGCTACATCTATGAGTATGGATACACAGCTGAGCAGATCGCCAGTGCGATGTCCACCGACATCAATCTGGTTGCGCTGAAGGTGGCGCACCTGGCCACACTTGGATATAATCTGCACGCGCTGGAACATAAAAGCAACTTTTTGAAATAATGTACCTTCGAGGAGCCTGGACTGGCTCCTCTCTTTTTTGTTGCAAATTGTGCAGATGACGTCTGCACAATTATCAGCCTAACATCTGCATATGATAGAGATTCACTTTTTCCTCGAACGGCAGTCCCGGATCAATGCCGACTTCTTCCCACATCACACCGAACGGTGCGCCGCCATCTGTGTATCCAGCGATAAAGGCAAAACGATCATCGCAGTCCTCATACAGTTCTGCCAGACGTTCCCTCTCTTTCGCTTCCCGCTCCATTCTCCGCTGCCGAAGCCGCTGCTCTTCAGCCTGTTTTATCTGGTCGAGCTGTTCCTGTGTATAATTGACCCCCAGCTCCTGCAAATCTTTAGCGGCAGTCACAGCATCCACATGAAAGCGTTCCCGGTAATGCTTGTTCATCTTTTTCGGTGAACCGGTATAGGTGAGCAGCCACTGCTTGCCTTTTCGGAGGCGTGCTTCCTTTCGCTCAGCCTTCGTCAATTTCTTTTTCTTTGCCATTTGCGGAATCTCCCGGATTTTTTCCTGATGACTTTAAGTTGCGCTTTTTCGGTGCTGTCAGCTCATAGCTCAAAGAAAGCAGATCTTTGATAGCATCATCCAGTTCCGGCTTGCCAAGCTGAATACTGAGCCATTTTTCCTTGTTCATGTGATAGGCCAGAAAATAGCCTTTCTGCCCGCGAAGAGAGCCAATCAGTAGCAGATCGCTTTTCACATTAAGGACATCAACGATGCCTGCCTCCGGCAGTCCCAACTTATCAGCTGATACTTCCAGAACTACACCATACCATTTATTATTGTCGTTGTGCCGCAACACAGCATTCCAGTCATGCCTGGGATATTCCGGCTCTGTGCCGTACTGCTGGTGTATCCATGTAAATAATTCTTGTCGCGTCATTCCACATTGCAAGTGAAGTCAATCTATGTTGTACTTCCCACTGCATCCTCCATTTCCACAGAATTCGCAGCCATAAAAGCACGGTACGACGAGCAACAGGCAAAACATAATGCACATGAGTATATGTACCCTGTGCGAAAAATCATCTGTAAGGGCTGCGGAAAAACGTTTTATACAATTGTCAAATCGAAAAAATATTGTGACTACTACACGTGCGGAAAACTTGGCAACTGGAAACGCCAGCGACAGAAGCGGCTTGCACAGCGCACCGGCCTTGTTTGCAGGTGTTGTGGCAAAACATTTACGCCTAAACGCAAAGATGCTGTCTATTGTAGTAATGCCTGCCGTCAGAAATCCTACCGCCAGAGCGTTACGGATAAATCATGCGATCAAAAAAGACACATGGTAGAGCCGTAACGAAATTTCAAAACGATTCTGCTTAGCAGCAAACGGACATTCTGTCCATTTACCACAACCGTAACGATAGCACCACGACTGCCGATGTTATCATTTTGGAGACATCGTATCTTGAAGCTGCCAAGCCTGAGCTTGAAAAATACGATGTTTTGACAAAGCAAATCAAGGCTGCTATCAAAACGCGGAAAGAGTTACAGGCCGAGAAAAAGGCAACGCCAATTCTTAATGTTTTGAAGCATCGTGAGCTGACCAGCCGCATCGAGGATTTGACGGAACAGCTCGAAGATTTGCGCTCGGAGCGGGCAATAATCCTCATGTATCTTGACTGTGAATAAAGTAGGGATACCGCCGAAGTCAAGAAAAGGTGTACTGCCGCAGAGACGATGCTTGAAAAGCTCGAAGTCAGCGAGGCAAAGTATTCTTATGCGCTGGATGATGCAAAAAACGCTTTTGCCGACTTACAGGAACAGGCAAAAGATTTGGACGCAGGAGAGTTATATGAAGCAAGGCTGGCTATTCGCAACGAGAAAGAATAGAACGCTGTTCAGCAACTGCAAAAGGCGTATGGAGAACAGTTTACTCCTGCTACAATGCTTCATGGCAGGCGTGATGTTGAAAAAGTTCTCAATGAAAGAGCCGAACCGCCGCAGTCTGTTCAGGAAGAAAAACGCAATCGTCAAGCAATGGCTGAAGATCCGCCGAGGCAAATACCCAAACGCAATGAAATAGAGTTATGAACCACAAACAGGCCGAGTATACGTTGATTTCGTTCTCGGCCGGCTTTCTTTTATATTTGATGTTTACAAGTGCAAACATCGCAAACAGACAAAAGATTTTGAATCCCCTAAGACTATAGCATAGCGAAAAGAACATACAAAAAATTGAAGCATATTAATAACAATTCTTACAACATTGATAAAACAATTTGATGCGGAAAAGTTAAAGTTTTCTGAAATTTGTATTTGCTGCAACACAGCAAGTTATTAAAACGCACAAAACCCCCGCTCCACAAAAAACGAGACGGTATTCAAGTGCTTGAGTGCCGACTACATTAATAATAAGTCCAAGATTTGATTGCAACAGCTTCGGTAAAACAATGTCAACAAGCGGGCCTACGACAACGTATGACAAAGGAACAAAACACCTTGCAATCATGGAACGCGATGCAAACACACGCCCCTGAAGAATCCGTGGTGTTTCCTGCATCCACAATGTGCCGGCAACCGTATTCAAAATTGGCGTAACAAATGAAAAGGAAAATCTTCCGATTGCAACAATGCAAGTAATATGTGTGAACCCCATAAGTTGCAAAGCTATGCCAGCAACCAAGCCACCAATAACGATCGTTTTATAAGTAAAATGTATTTTCTTTGAAAATGTAACAACCAAACTTCCGCATAAAATCCCGAATCCACCACAAGCCTTAATAATGCCTAGGTCAAATGTATTCCCAAGTGTCAAGCCGAAAGGCTCTATTAATGAGGTTGCGAGATTAAACGTAAAGTTTAAAATAGTAAAGTAAATCAAAAGTACACGTAAACTTCCTTGAGAAAAAATAAATTTGAATCCAAGCAAAATTTCTCTTTTTGTATTTCGTTTCTTCTGATTTTCGTTGTCCATTGAAAACTTGCTTGAATCTATCGTAACAAGAATTACTAAAGAAACAAGATAGCTTATTAAATCAATTATTATAATCCCATTTAGTCCAATTAATGGATAGAGCATTCCGGCAACAATCGGGGAAGCAATACTATCCAATGAATCAATAATCTGACTCATGCCGTTAGCAGTTTTTACTTCATCAGGAGAAACCAAAGTTGTAATTGATGCTTGATATGCATTATTATCAAAGAAATTTGCACAAGAATCAAGAAAGGTAAAAACACAAAGAACAAAATAATTGAATTCATAATAACTGACGCAAATATAGATAAACACACTTATCAAAGCGGCAATGGAGTCGGCGCAAATAATGATAGCCTTACGATTGTATTTGTCACATAAATAACCACTGAAAGGTGCTAAAAATATCGCTGGTAATATAGAGAAAAGGAGAATCAAAACCATTGGGGTCGCTTTTCCTGTGACCGTGTAAACCCAGACACTTACCCCAAATGACGTTAATCCTGTCCCCAAAATGGAAATCAATCTTGCAAACCAAACTTTCCTATAAGACGAATTGATATTCATAACTATTATGCCCTTCCGCCATCAAATGGGATGTGCTTCATCACAATCTCAAATATAAAATCACAAATGCATTTAATACATTCGGAATCAATTGAACCAGTTTCATTACGAAAGGAATGATCAATGCTAAAGACTTCCTTATGAATTATATCACTTTCAGTAGAACTAATTGAATCGAAAAAAAACAGATGTTGTTTAAAGTCGATTGCGCAATCTCGACTTCCTATAAGCAAAAGTAATGGCAAAGAGATGCTTTTGCATCCACTTAAGAAATCAATTTCAGACAGCTCATGGTAATAATTTGTATCATGCCCTGCAAATAGTCCATGTTCAACATATGTACTATACTGAGGATTTTGCTTCACGATATCATTAATGGAGTGCTTTCCATCAAGAACAATTTCAATAAAGGAATCAAATGTCCGCGCATTATACATTATTTTGTCTTTTGGTATTCCCCTTAATATATCTTGCCGAATTTTATTTTTGACAAAGTAATCCTTCGGGCCAAAAATCATTGTATCAAAAATAATTGCAGCCAATACGCTCTCTCTATTTCGATTAACTAAAGACGGAACCATTAGAGCACCAATGCTGTATCCAAAAAGAATCAGTTTTTTCCCAGAGGCAACAACATGATGCATGGCAGCGTCGTATAAGTCAATTATGTCGTTGAAACCATATTTACCACATTTATATCCGTCACTATCACCGTTCCCAAATAGTTCGACCCTTACCGTAGGAATCCCAAAATTGCTCAAGCTATACATTAAATCTCGATACGTGTTTTTACTCAATAATGGAGTATCAATTGTTGAGCAATCAATGCCTTGCAATAAAAAAAGGACAAAATCATTATCGTTAGGTTTTGTAATCAGAAGTTCTATAAACAAATTTTTGTATATAAATGAATCATATTCAATGTCAAAAAGACTTGAAGATTCACGAGGATATTCGTATAAGATGCAATTATGTGAGATGTACTTTTCGTTTCTAACCACAGTAATATCCAGCGAATCCCCCGCATGGTACTTTTTTATTATTGCTTCCAATTGATACATCGATTCTATCGGTTCGTTTTGGATAGAATAAATTGTATCTTCTTGCTTGAAGAAAGAGGCATTCAAATAAACCTCCTTTACTTTTACATTTTGTTTTTCAGCTTTGAATGTGCATCCCAAAAAGCCGCGTCTGTGATGGTTAATTGTCTTCATGTATGACTATTACACCTTCATTAATAAAATAGCGAAAAATCTCTACACTAAAATCCTGAATGTCAAAATCCGATTTTTTGAAATAATGATTTTTCTCAAAAAATTCAGACATTTCATCCGAAAGCGTATAAAACGAGTTTTTCGATGCATCAACGAGATAGTTAAACACTCTGTCAGATATTTCGCCGGTACCCAGAATGAATTTACCATGAAAAATATTACAAGATGGATTCATTGAATAAAGTGCATCTTCTACAATGTCACATGGTTCATTATCGTTTCTCCGCAATGGCAGAAACAAAAGATGATTCCTGGATAACAACTCATAGTCAAAGTATCTTTTCAGATTTTTATCTCTGTATACATAGTCAGTTATATCATGGGCCTGTAATGGAGTTATTCCATTGGAAACACTATAATTATCATATAGGCACAATTCTCCGTTTCGATGAATTATCTTTACTCCAAACAAATTTGCATCTTGATATACAGGAATGTTTTTAAGCAACACAAAAGTACCCATTGCAATATGTTGGATTGAGTCACTATATTTTTGCAATAATTCTATGGTTTCAATTGCATCCGCATAAGTTTCGCCAGGAAACCCAAAAAAGAACATTGGCATAGTTTTGATTTTAAGCTCTCTGCAATAATCAAAAATCTGTGATATGCGTTCTTTGTTTGTCCCTTTTTGCATTTTGCCTAGGATTTTGTCACTGCCCGATTCGAGGCCAAAAAACATCAAAGAGCAACCGCCCTTTTTAATTTCACTCAAATATGAATAATTGAGAAAAGAATCAAAACGGAATTCGGAGTACCAATGAAACGACAATCCGCTTTCATATATTCTCTTTGCGATAATTTTTCCAATCCAAGCTGTCATGGCTTCATCGACAAAATAAAAATTTTCTACACCATAAATTTTATAAAGCCTGTACAAATCATCAAAAACATAATTACCTAAATCGATATCATTTTGTGCGTATCTTTTTACACATATATCTTTGTAAGATTGATATCCACAAAAGCTGCACTTTCCCCAATAACAGCCAATTGACATGGCGTATGGTAATATATTATGAGGAACGAGATATCTTTGCAATGAATAATCAGAAAAGTCCGGCAGAGCCCTTTTGATTTGTGGAAGGGGAAGATTGTTATGGATGAATGAATGCCCATTACTACGCATACACCCAGGAATATAATCTAGGGTGTCGTATTCTATTATATTATTCCATGGATACTCACCGGCATAAATTATCAATGCATCAGAATATTCAGCAAAGATATTTAATGCGCTTATTTTATTTGCATATGCTGGAAACAGCGAACCGCCAAAAATTATTTTCACACGAGAAAAGGCTTTCTTTATTAATGCTGCCAAAGTAATTGCAGGGATAATTTGACCAGAATAATTTACAGATATTCCAACATATTGTGTATCGTCTTGAATAATTAAAGGCAATATACTATGATAAAATTCAATCAGCGGGTTCTGCTCGCGATAGTTAATATATGACTTTATAGCATCGGAACAATCTTCACCTTTCTGAAATAATATTACAGCAGAAGAAATCGATGTAGGATAAAATCTTGATCCAAACAACTTCAGTGAACGTTCGATGATGGATGAATAAATTTCATATTTTGAATATTTGTAATAGGTTTCTTCCTTTTTTAAAGCAGAAATCGCTTCATCTATATGCGAACATAAGTACTCTCCATTTAGTAAGCACTCGAGAAGCAATTGTCTATAGCTATCAGTCAATTCTTCGCCAGAAAAGAACAAACGATTTTCATCATATTGAATGCTGCGCCTCAATTGTTTGGTATTTACTGCATAGTAAAAAAACTCCAAATTAAGATCATAACACTTAACGTTTATTATTCCATGTTCCTTCAAATACCCTTTAATTGAAGAAATGCCCAATGGCGGCATACAGTAATCCGCCATTGGGAGTGAAACCAATGAAGCCTTCATACTTTAATCACCATCTTTGCTCCATAATATGCATACAATAATTGTTATTATTAATGTGGCCTGATGTATTGTATGCTAATGATGTGCATCCTCCTCTGCATATGTTGGCATATACACATTTTGAACAATATCCGCCAAGACTTTCCGAATTAAAGTTCCTATTATAATTAAAGCTTTTTTTATCTGTCCAGATATCCTTTAAAGAACGTTCTCGTATATTCCCCTCAATAAAACGTTCGTTTTGAAGCGACAAGCATCCTTTTACGTCACCATTTGATTCTATTGCAACCGCTTTACATCCGGCCATGCATCCTAAATATACTCTTTCACCATTTGTACTTGAGTTGTTTCTCATAATCAATTCATCCTGAGAGCAATAACCGATAGAGTCAGCAATTGTAAGTTGTATTTGGTTTCGTTGTTTGGCCTCAAGAATAAACTTTTTGACATCAAGAAGTTGATTCGGCTCAATTACAAACTCCATATGCTCACTTAGCTTGCCCATTGGTATACCAAGTTGCAGCTGCCAGAACGACACCCCTTTTGTTGATATTGTTTTTTCGATTTCTGGCAGAAGCGGAAGATTTCCTTTCATAATTGTTGTAATTATGTTGACTTGCACGCCTTCTTTTTTCAATGATGCTATGGCTTTTAGTACATTTTTAAATGCCATTTGACTTCCCCTTAACTCGTTATGGTATGTTTCTGGCCCATCCAAGCTTAAAGCCACTAAAGCTATTCCACATTTTTTAATTTTATGCGCCATTTCATCATCAATAATCATCCCATTCGATATCATTGAAACATAAAAATTGCGGTCGCTTGCATATTTTGCCACCTCTTCCCAATTTTCATATAGTAGAGGCTCACCTCCGACAAGACCTATTCGTTTTCCTCCCAAGCCTTTTAAATCATCAATTGCGGAATAAAATTCTGTAAGACTTAGTGGTTCACCTTTCCTGCTCTTTTTATATGCATTCAAACTCGAGCCGCAGTGTTTGCAATTTAGATTGCATTTAAAGCACAATTCAATTAATGCACTTTCTGGAACATATTTAAATTTATCTACAATTGGTTCGTACATTTTTCCCTCCTGTATGAACGACTTTCATTATATAAAAACAGAGGCATCTTACAACAGCAAGATGCCTCCTTTCTTGTATATTACTAGTCACCTATACAACTAATTCTCGTCCGCCTTGTTCGCCTCATTCGCTTCTTGATCACCAGCACCATAAACCATTATGTCTATTTTTTCGTATTTGGGGCCCTTAAAAGAACCTTTTTTCAAATCGGTTTCAACTTCGCGGTAAATTTCATCAAGACTCTTTTTATTGTTTTCCATAGCAAGCCCTCCTTCTGATCTCTCCTGCATCGTAACAGACTCTTTTTGTGTGTAAATAAAGTCAACATATTCTCTCGCTGACCATTCACCCTCTATATCATATCATGCTATCAACAATCTGTCCATTGGCATTTAATACACTTGTCATTTGACGACCTTGTGCATATTGTACAAGGTTTTGCGGGAGCCGTGATTGATATTTGCATTGAGCAGCAGTTGCATACAAGGTCTCTATGTTCGCGCATCGAATTTTTCAAATTTCCAATTGTTATCGACTCAGGGACTGTTAATTTTAGTTATATGTTGTATTATGTAACCTTTGCAAATCAAATTATCTGTACCTTTTCATTAGTATTGAAATCTCCCTTAGTAAAATTTGCAAGATTGTTGTCAGTCTATCTATAGCAGTCCGATCAAATAAAGTTACAACTTGACAAAAGGTGTAAGATTGAGTCAAAGAGGCGATTCAAATGTTGCACAATGAAGCAAGAAAACTTCTGATTCAGGCATTGGAAAAAACACACAATGCAAGAGAAGTCGCTGAAAACTTCTCTGTCAATCGAGGCACGGTACAACTCTCCTTTCAGGGCAGTTTCGCTTCTTCGCAAAAATAACAGGCGCGTTGTTGACACGGGTAACGGTTGTGCCGACCCAACCAATCAAAACATTGAATCTTTTACGAAGCGAACGGACGGTCTACGCTGTTAGTAATTCCTGAATGGAAACCAAGCAAGCAGTTTTGCCACTTTCAGCCCCAGTTAGTACTTCAATATTACTATGTTTTGGAAATCGGCACAACCATATAACCGTCTTTGATGAAACTATTTTTGTTTCATCGATGACATTGTACCAGCAAGCAGGGCGTTCGTATATACAAACGCCATTTTTGCGTTGCAAAATGCTTGTTGGGATAGTCCCAAACCCTTTGTGTACTGCATCCGCTGGATGCAGGCTGCGCATTTGTGCCAAATGCTCCTATAACGGAAAAGAACACCGAGGACTCTCCCCCAAATGGGAAGAATCCTCGGTGTTTTCTGTTTAGCGGGTCTGCGATTTTTCCTTGGGGTCTTTTTCCTCGGCGAAGAACAGCTCCACATTCTTCTGTGCTTTTTTCAATTCCTGCATTTCATCCCGTGCCTTACGGTAGGCTGGATATGCTGCTTTCTTCTGCGAAAGCAGTGCAGCGTATTCGGCATCCAGTTCTTTTACCTTTGGCAACTTTTTCAAACTCGTTTCGTCAAAAGCGGCTTTTGCAGCCTTGTGCAGTGTAATCTGCTCCCGGTGGGCTTCCAGAAATCTCTTACTGTACCCGGCTTTGCGGTAGGCGTCATAGACCGGGCGTGTCCGGGCATAATTAACGATGTGCGCCCGCAGGACAGCAATCTCTGCCATACGTTGCTCTGCGGCCTTGATGGAATCGCCTAGCTCATGGTATCGTGCAGTCGCTGCATTTACTCGCTCCTGCATTTCTTCGATGCTGCCGATTTTATTTTCCTGCAAAAAAATCAGGGTCTTGGATATCTCTTTCAAATTGTAGCGTTTCGCCCACCGTGCATAGCCTTCGCTTTTGCCCTCGGAGAGCTTTGCCTGAATGTCCACCAACAGGTGGAACGGTTGCTCTTTCGGTGTCTGCTTCTGATGCGGGCGGTGTTCGGCTCCTCCGGCGATGACCGCCTTAATTTCATTTTCGCTGTATCCTGCGCCCAAAGTGCGAAAACGGATGAAGCGTTTCTGCCGTGCGCCTTTGACCGAAGTGTGCTTTCCTCGTTTGATTTCGTAGCCTTGCTGTTCCAGCTTTTGAAGAAAGACCTCGAAATTTGCAGGCTTTTCGTTCAGCAGGATGTTGTCGATTACGGCACACAGCTTGTCACGATTGCTTTCTTTGGGAGGATAAAGGGTGCGCTTCTGCCGCTCCCGGTACGGCTTGATTTCAATGACAGACAGCTGGTGTTCCAGACAAATTAAATCGCTCAACCGCTGCACAGCCAGCCCGGACAACAAAAAATCCCGGAATTTCCGGGTGCTATCCAATGCAGTGGAGTTGTAGATAATGTGATTGTGAATGTGTTCCCGGTCAGTATGCGTTGCCACAATAAACGCATACTTGCCTTTGGTGAAACGCATTGCCAGTTCGTAGCCCACCTTATTGGCTTCCTCGGCGGTGATCTCTCCGGGTTTGAATGATTGCCGAATCTGATAGGCGATCACATCGCTTTTCTGCCTGCGACCGGTGGCAAGTTCGTATTGGCGTTTGGAGAGCATAAATTCTTCATCCACGGTCAGGGGACTGCATTCGTAACTGCTGACCAGTTCGCCCTGCTGTGTCTTGTCCGGGTTCTGGGCGTAATCCGTGCGGCTTTTCAGGCAGGCCGCAACGGATTTCCCCTTGTTTTTGTGTAGTGCAATCAATCTTGTTGCAGCCAGTTTGACCACCTCCCGGCAAAAAGAAAATGCCGCACAGTGGCGGCATAAAAATTTTATAATTCTGCAACCCAGCCACTGAACCATTCCACGGCTTCCACAATGACTATTCCGGCGGTGATGAGCAGGAAGCATCCAAACTCTGCCACCAGTAAAATCAAAAACTGCAGCCACTCCCGGCAGTACAGCGTATAAAGACCGCAGCCGAAGATATACAGCATGGGCAGAGCCAGCACAAACGCTGACAGGTTCAGCGTCCATTTCAGCATCAGCGCAAGGAAAGCAGTAATCAGCCAAAACGGAAAAACGATCATCTTAAAAACGAACCTCATATCAAGCACCTGCCTTTCAACTTTATTATAAAGGCATCTCCACACCCCTTGCAAGGATGTCACCCCTTATGTACCCCCGCAGTCCTCCAACTGCGGGGAAAAATCTTAGAGTTCTGCCAGCCGGGAAAGGATCTGCCGACCAATGTCGATCAGCTCATCCAGCCGTTGCCGCAGATCCTCCATGTCGGCGGCATAGACCCGACCATTTTCATTGGCGGCTCTGGCGTACTGATTCAGGTTGTTGCTGCACATCTGTAAGAGATACGCCATGCGCCGCAGTTGCGGCAGGTCAAGGTTCAGGCAGTAGCCGTCCAGTGCCATTTTACGGATATAGGCACTCAGGCTGCGGATGCCCATGCCCAACATCTTTTCATAAATGCGGTTCTTCTCGGCCTTTGTTGTTCTCAGGATGATGATCTCGTCCCGCTTTTCCCTCACCGGGCATCACCGTCCTTGTCGTAATAACTGCGGAAGGGCTTTACAGGCTCCGGCTTATCCGACTTTTCCTCCAGCGCCGCCAGCACCGAGGGGCGGCGAGGGGCATCCTCGTCTGGCTGTTCCTCCTGCTCCGGGTCATGGCTCTTTTCGTCCACGTCCAACTGAGCATTCAGTTCCGCAAGCCGTGCTGATTTTTCAGCCAGTTCTTCTTCCTGCGGGAAGGGCTTTTCCACCTCAATTTGCGCCGCCGCCTGCTGCTGATGCAAGGTGGCTAGTTCATTCTCAGCAGAGTTAATGCGCTCCGGGAAGTTGTTCAGCGAATTATCCAGACGGATAATGTTGCCCAGCGGGTCGGTGCCCAGTGCTACCGGGTACCTCCGCTGACCCTTCAGAATCGCCTGATATTCACTGCGGAAGGTATCGAACCGCAGAGACAACTCAAAGCCCCGGTAGCTGCCGATCACTTTTTCTTCGGCGTTGGGCAGTTCGGAGCAGGCAAGCACCAGACGCTCACCGGCGGTCTTTTTCTCATCGTAGGCAACGCCCTTGATGACCATGCCGCAAAACTCCTCCTTGCCCTGCGGATGGGCGGCGGCAAGCTGTGCGTCCGCTTTCACCCCAGCAATATAGGCGTTCGTTTCCTGAATGTCTGCCGGAAACTTGGTCAGCAGCTTGTCTTGCAGACGGAACTTCTGGCTCTGGTGGTCGGCTTTCAGCACTTTTAGCTTTGCCACCTGCACATCCAAATCCATCTTCTCCTTGATGAGCGGATTTCCGGCGCACAGTGCCTTGATCTCCGCATAAGAAAGTGCCTGTTCGTCCACATCCTCGCAGGAGCGAACAGGAGATTTGGAGGTCATGATTTGGCTGATGAATCGCTGTTTATTCTCAAGGGTCTGAAACAAGTACGAGTCAAATGTCCCTTCCGTGACGTAGTTGAACACCTTGACTTCCTTATTCATGTTGCCCTGTCGAATGATGCGACCATTGCGCTGAGTCATGTCGCTTGGCTTCCAGCCAACGTCCAAGTGATGCACCGCCACAAGCCGGGATTGCACGTTGGTGCCTGCTCCCATTTTCGCCGTACTTCCGAGCAAAACTCGCACATCGCCGGAGCGCACTTTGGAGAACAATGCCGCCTTTTTTGCTTCGGTATCTGCGTTGTGGATAAACTCGATTTCGTTTTCCGGCACACCGGCAGCAACCAGCTTTTTGCGAATGTCATCGTAGACGTTGAAATTGCCATCGTTCTTTGGTGTTGAGAGGTCACAGAACAAAAGTTGGGTCAGCTTCTGGTCTTTGCCTTCCTCCCAGATCTTCAGCACGTTCTGAACGCATACGTTCAGCTTGCTGTTGGGGTCGTCCGGCAGCATGGGGTTCATCAGGCGAACATCCAAGCCGATCTTACGCCCATCGTTGGTGACGCAGAGCATATTGTCCACGGAGGCATCTACTGCACCGGAGTGGATTTCTGCCGCACGTTTGCTCAATTCCTGCACCATCTCCTTTTGGAGGTCGGACGGCTTTGCCACCACGGTCTCAAACTTCGCCTCCGGCACCGGAAGATGAAGCTGGTCGGATGTTTTAATGTCCGCAACCTCCTTGAACATGGACATCAATTCCGGGAGGTTGAAAAACTTGGCGAACCGGGTGCGGGCACGGTAGCCGGTGCCCTCCGGGGCTAGTTCGATGGCGGTGGTGGTCTCACCAAAGGTAGATGCCCAGCAGTCAAAGTGGGTCAGCTTTTTCTGCTGCAAGGTGCTGTACTGCAAATACCGCATGACCGTGTACAGTTCGGTCATGGAGTTGCTCACGGGCGTGCCCGTGGCGAACACCACGCCCCGCCCGCCGGTGATCTCATCCAGATAGCGGCACTTGCCGAACATATCGCTGGATTTTTGCGCTTCGCTAGTGGATAATCCTGCGACATTCCGCATTTTTGTGGTCAAAAAGAGGTTCTTGTAGAAATGGCTTTCGTCCACAAAAAGCCTGTCAACGCCCAGCTGTTCAAAGGTGATCACATCGTCTTTACGCTCATCGGAGCGCAGTTTTTCCAGCTTGGTTTCCAGCGTTTTCCGGGTCTTTTCCATCTGCTTGATGGAGAAATTCTCGCCTGCATGGGCTTTCAGTTCGTTGATGGCGGCAAGCGTTTCATAAATTTGCTCCTGAATGATGCGCTCCTGCCGCTCAAAGGACAGCGGAATGCGCTCAAACTGGCTATGCCCGATGATGACGGCATCGTAGTCCCCGGTGGCGATGCGGGCGCAGAATTTTTTGCGGTTGGCGGTTTCAAAGTCCTTGCGCCGTGCCACCAAAAGCTTGGCATTGGGGTAGAGGTTCAGGAACTCGCTTGCCCATTGTTCCGTCAGATGGTTGGGCACGACAAAAAGGCTTTTCTGACACAGCCCCAGCCGTTTTGCTTCCATGGCAGATGCCGCCATTTCGTAGGTTTTGCCTGCGCCAACTTCGTGCGCAAGCAGCGTATTACCGCCATAAAGCACATGAGCAATGGCGTTGCGCTGGTGTTCCCGGAGAGTGATCTCCGGGTTCATGCCGACGAAATGGATGTGGGAGCCATCGTATTCACGGGGTCTGGTGCTGTTGAACAGCTCGTTGTACTGCTTCACCAGCGCGATGCGCCGCTGAGGGTCCTGCCAGACCCAGTTGGCGAAAGCATCCTTGATGACCTGTTGCTTCTGCTGCGCCAGCATGGTCTCCCGCTTGTTCAGCACACGTTTCGGCTTGCCCTCGGCATCCTCGATGGTGTCGTAGATGCGGACGTCCTTCAAGTTGAGCGTTTCTTCCAGAATCTTATAGGCGTTGGCACGGGACGTGCCGTAGGTCTCGGAGGAGATAATATCGCCCCGTCCCGTAGCCGTCTTGCCCTCCACACGCCACTCGGCGGTATACGGAGAATATCTCACCTTGACCGCATGGCGCAGATAGTAGGGAATCTGGAAAGTCTCGGTCATAAACTTCTGGATAATGTCCGGGTCGAGCCACGTTGCACCCAGACGCACATCAATTTCAGATGCTTCCAGTTCTCTGGGCTGCGCTTTGGTCAGTGCATCCACGTTGACGGCAAACTCCGGATTGGTTTCGGCGGCGAACTGCGCCATCCGCAGCTTTGCCCGGACATCGCCGGACAGGTACTCGTCTGCCATCTGCCAGCCCGCTTCGGGGTCGGTAGGGTCGGCGCTGGGGTCTTTGAAGATCACGCCCGAAAGTTCGCTGGTAATGCGCCCGTACTCACCGGGAGTGCCCAGCAGTTCTGCCATATAGGGCAAATCCACTTTGCCATGCTCACCAATAGATACTGCCAACGCTTCGCTGGGGGTGTCCACGCTGGTGACGGTGCGCTCCGGGCGAATGGTGCGCTTGGTGAACATCGTTGCCTTGGATTTAAGCCGTCCCTGCTCGTCCAGATTTTCCAGCGAACAGAGCAGATAATAGGAGGAATCCTGCTCAAACAGCCGTCCGTTTTTGCGGTCGTTCAGCAGACCGTATTTTGCGGTAAAAGCATCGTAGGCGGCGTTCAAATGCTCCTGCGTTGCCTTGATGTCCTCGTCCGGGTAGTCATTCAACTGCTGGTCGATCAGGTCATTGACAATCTGCCGCAGTTCCACCATGCCAGTGACACGCCCCTTGGCGGTGTCGGACAGTTCCACCTGTGTCATCACGGAATTTTCCCGGTAGAACACTTCACCGTCCGCCACGGTGTAGGAGAAGTTTTTTACATCTGGGTCAGCCGGGAGAATGTGCTTCTCATTTTCGGCATCCGCAATATCTGGTGTTTCCACCTCAACTTCAGCGTATTGCCCCTCGATGTGCTGTACCGCTTCTGCAAGCTGGTCTGCCAGCACTGCACCCTCAATGGGTGCAACGGTCAGGTCGTGACCGTATTGGGTGCTTTCCAGTTCTAAATTTCCCAGCACCATTTCCGGGTGGTCTACGAAATACTGGTTGATGGCAAAGCCATCTTCTGTTTTGCCCAACTGCACCCAGTCCGGCTCATGGTCAATGGGGCGGTCACGCTTCTGCAAGAAGATGATGTCGCTGACAACATCCGTACCAGCGTTGGCACGGAAAGTGTTGTTGGGCAGACGAATAGCCCCCAGCAAATCGGCTCGTTCTGCCATGTGCTTGCGGGCAGAAGAATCTTTACTGTCCAGAGTGTAACGACTGGTAACAAACGCCACCACGCCGCCCGGACGCACTTGGTCGATGGCTTTCGCAAAGAAATAATTGTGGATGCTAAAACCCAGCTTGTTGTACGCCTTGTCGTTGACCTTGTACTGACCAAAGGGCACGTTGCCCACAGCGAGGTCATAAAAATCACGGCGGTCGGTGGTCTCGAAACCGGCGACAGTAATGTCTGCCTGCGGATACAGTTTTTTCGCAATACGCCCGGTGATGCTGTCCAGTTCCACGCCGTACAGCCGGCTGTCCTGCATATAGTCCGGCAGCATCCCGAAAAAGTTTCCCACGCCCATGCTCGGCTCCAGAATGTTGCCGCTGCGGAAGCCCATGCGCTCCACAGCATCGTAGACGGCATGGATCACGGTGGGGCTAGTGTAGTGGGCGTTCAGGACAGAGCCACGGGCAGCGGCGTATTCGTCCTCGGAGAGCAGCCCTTTCAGTTCGGCGTACTCCTTTGCCCAACTGTCCTTGCCAGGGTCAAAGGCATCTGCCAAACCGCCCCAGCCCACATACTGGGAAAGCACCTGCTGTTCCTCGGCGATGGCACCACGGTGCTCCTGTTCCAGCTTGAACAGGGTACGGATGGCTTCAATGTTCCGCGCGTACTTCTGCTTAGGACCTCCGATACCCAAATCATCATCCGTGATGTGGAAGTTCCCGGCAAGTTCAAGTGTGGATCGTTCCGGTTCAACTGCATCCAGAGCAGGTGATTTTGAGCCAATCGTCTGGATCACAATATCATAAGGCATACGGTTTTCTTCAGCAGGGTATATGGCAACCGTTTTTACAGTATCATCTGGCTGCGTAGTAACCTGTTCATTCTGCCGCAAGCCATCCTCGAATTGTTGCTTGCTGATGACTTCGTTATCCCATGACTGCCCCTGCGCACTGGTGTCGATGCGAACGTCGGTTTCGCCCACATAGCCGATTTTGCCTTCGATGGTTCGTGTGAGAAGGTCTACCACAACATCGTCCCCGACCTTATAATCAACGGCCTTTTCGGGAGCAGCGTCAAGGGCCTCGTCCTGCTGTTCGTACAATTCCCTGACAACAGATAGCGGTTCTTCCCGAAAAATTGGCATCCGCAGGTCGGCCAGTGCCATATCCTGCAAGGAAACCTTGCCCTTATCAAAATCCACTCCGTCAATCCGAAATTTCCGGCCATCCATATTGATGATGGAGCCGATGGGCAGATAGTCCTCTTTGTGCAGATGTTTAGTCTGGTGATGAGTCCCATCTTCGTTCAATCCAGCAAGGTAAACATCGTTGCCCGCAGACCACAATTCTTTTGACTTTCTTGCCCATAAGCTAGGTGGAAAGCCTGTGACCTGAACTTCGCCCAGTGCTGTTTCTCTCGTAAACAAAGCACTGTTGAGAACTTTTGCGACCTTGGCAGCATCTTCTCCATAGAACATAAAATTGCCGCCAGCTTCAAATCCAACCAGAGTATCCGGGTGCTGCGCCTTTAATGCAGTGTATTCAGCTGCACTGGTGGCGTTCAGTTCAAGGGGAAAGTCGATGGCTCTTCTTTCTTTGTCCGACAGGTAGCGGTCAGACTGAATCATCAGGTCAATATATTTTTCGACCCGATCCCAGCGGAGAAGCACTTTCTGATGGTCGGGATAATGCTCAAACGTCAGACCCTTGCTGTCATGGTCAAGCCAACCACTGCTTCCGTCCAGATAGGTGTGCGAACATCCACCGGGACCGTGCGGTGCATATTCTTTGGCAAGCGCTTTTGCCCGGAGTTTTCGGTCAGGCTGTGTCTGATAAATCTCCCAAATCCGAAGCTTGCTGTTTTCAAAGTTAGAACCTCTCCGCAGTGCTTTTTCAATCTCCGCTTGCGACAAAACAAAAGCGGAGGGCGTTTTTTCGCTCTCCGCTTGGTCGATGGATTCAATTTGTTCGGCTTCGGTGGGAATAGCCACATCGAAGAAACTTAGCTGTAAATCAGCTCGTTCATCACCAGTTCCTCGGCCTGTGCTTTCAGGCTGTTCATGTGCTGCACCCACTCCATCTGATGCCGCTCTTTGTTCGGAGCCGGGTTCTGCTTCAGCATTTCCTGCATGGTCTGCTGCATCCGGCTCTCTGCCGTCTGCTCCACTTCCAACAGGTGCGGATGCAGAGTCCCCGACAGGAGCATCGAATTGTACAGCACCGGGCGATGCTTCATCAGGTAAGTCCGGCGCAGTCTGCCGTATTTGCCCAGTGCTTTCTCCTGCTGGGGCAGGGTCAGGTTCGGGAGCTGGTAGTCCCCGACGGTCGAGTAGGTCACGTTCCTGCTGTTCGTATTCATACTGGCTCCTTTCTACATTGCGGCGGCGGATTGTCGTTTTTACGGTTCGTTCGATGTTGCGCAGCACATCCCGGCTGCATTCGCTGACTGCGGTGCCCAGCGCATACACGGCGGCAGGCGTGGAAAAAGAGAAGATGGCCTGAAAATCGTCACGGTCAAAATGACCGTCCGGCTCAAGGCCGCAGCGTTCCAGAACCGTATACAGGATGCTGATTGCGGCGGCAGATTTGAACTGGAACTCCTGTCCGGCTTCATCATAATCTATCAGGAACGAACCGTCAACGATGTCGAGAATGTCGCCGCTGTTGTTGTCCCAATAGGAATCCACCAGCTTGCCCGTCAGGTCAGAAATCTGCTGGCTGAGCCTTTCATGGTAAACGCCGTACTCTCTGGCAATCATTTCCGACACAGGCTGCACCAGATCGGGGCCGAGCTGCCACACCTCCGGGTCACGGGAATTGCGGCGCACCCCGGTATCGCTTACGTCAAAGACGTAGTGCAGCCGAGGGAATCCGCTGGATTCGTCCAGCAGAGCGATGCCCTTAGAGCCACGCCTGACATAGCGGTTCATCCGGTTGTTCCAAACATCATAGTCGGCGCAGGCGGTGGCATCTGGGCGCTGGGCGTAGATCATCAGCTGGTCCGCAAAAGGGTACTTGTACAGCCGGGATGCGGTGGTCAGGTATGCTGTCCAGCTTTCCCAGTACCGGGTCAGACCATTGGCCGTGCGCTGGGCAAGGGCGAGATATTCTTCGGTTTTGCTTGGCATTTTAGCCTCCTTCTTCAGATTTTAGGGTATAAAAAAGCGGGCAACCGTTTTAGGGTTGCCTGCAGGAGTATGTAATAATTGGGTTATCGTTGACTTTGAAGTTCTGATGATGAATGTCTATTTTTCATCGCTTTCGGGCGGACGAACATAACGTAACATTTTTCTTTCACAGGCACCAAATTCCAAATAGTTGTTTTTTGCCTCGTTTAGAGTTATTCCATGATTCAAGTCACTGGGGTCGCTATCAGAAGTAATAAACGGGTCATTCTCCCAAAAGCAAACTGGGCAAATGTACCCACAATCTTCCTTTGGTGGAACATTATAAGTAAAACATTCGCAGCATGGACATTGATACTTTTTCAAATAGATGCACCCCCGCAAGCACCGACTTATCAATTTGTATATGGCTCTGTGTCTTTTCCATCGTATACAATTACTTTAATGTTGGTGGCCGCATCAACATCCGCATGAATACCTACGGTATATTCTTTGTCCGTAACATTCGCAAAAGAGTAGCAGCTTCCCGCAGGAATATTGCCGGATACGATTTCCTGCTCGCCTTCGCAGAGCAAATGCACTACAATTTCAAAATCATTCCTATTCTGAATCGTCAGTGTGCCCGTTTTGGATGAAACCTTTACATTAGAATAAGTGATTACATATTGGGCAGATGTTGATTTTTCTGTACAAGACACAGAGCAATCCCATTGGATTGTAGCCTTCGCCTTTCTGTAAGATTCCGAAGATCTATACGCCGAAATTATAATGATTGCGGCTACGGCAAAGACGCTCACGATAATGAACACTATTGGTGCTTTTTTCTTCATAGTCTTTATCTCCGAAATTTCCAATTCATTGAGTTGAGCATATTACATACGCGAACACTCCAACCCTACAGCTCAATTTCCACCGCAAGCTGCTCCTGCTTTTCTTTTTCGTCAGCGATTTGGACATCAACATCTTCGCGTATCTTTTTCAGAAGTGCAAGGACTCGCTTGATTTGACCTTTGGTATTCTCCACTCTGCTCTGTGCCTGATTGATGTGATCCAGAACTGCCCAGTCTGCAAAGAGGCCATCAAAGAAGAAATCCGCAAATTTCAAAAAGCTGTCTACTGTAACCTGAAGGTCTGCGGTGATCTCAACATCGGCAAGTTCAGTTTTGAACCGCCGCAGTTCCACTTGAAGCTGTTCGATTTGTTCCTGCGCATCGTCCAGTTCCGCATACTTGGCGAGATCCACCCCCAGACCACCACCCATCACGTCCCATGTGCTCCAGCCCTCGGCATTATCCAGCGTTTCCAGAACTTCATTGACCGTGTGCAAGGCAGTCTTTCCGGCGTGGATGGCCTCCAGCAGTTCCCGTTTTTGGACTTTCAGCGCGGCAATGCGGCTTTCGCTTTCTGCAACCTGCTGTGCGGCAGGGTGGGCAGATGCTTTGAGGCTTTTGATTTTTTCGGAAAGAGCAGCTTGATACTGCCTTTCGCAATCGGACAGCCGTGCCAGCCTATTTTGAATTTGTGCTAAATCAGCATCAACGGAAGAAAGGTCATGGAGAGCCACATCGTACTTGACACGGGCTGCATAGGCTTCCTGCCGTTCCTTGTCCAGTTTTTCATCCATTTTTCCGATTACTTGATAGAAAAATGCGGCAAGGCTGTGTCCCTCCAGACGGTCCACATCAGCCTGCTCTGCCAGCTTGGATTTTTCCAGCTTTTTCAGGCGATCAGCAAGCGTATCTCTCTGGGCGGTCAGTTCTTTCTGTTTTGCTTCGCAGCTTTTCTTTTCAGCGACCTGCTGCCAAAGCTCTTTCAACGTAGAATCACTCATATGGAATGTCCTTTCCCGGCATTACGTTTCTTCGTTCAGAAGCTGGTTCAAAAAATGCTGCCGATTATTTACAAATGTTTTGGTGATAACGTAGCTGTCCGTATCTTCATACTGACAAGGATGAATCGTGCCATTGTCGAAGCTAAAAATTTCAGCATCAGGCATTCCGAGGAGAATGGGTGAATGTGATACGATAATGAATTGCGCCCCTTCTTGGGCACACCGATGAATGTTGATCAGTAACGTGAGCTGCCGCTGCGGGGATAAAGCGGCTTCCGGCTCGTCAAAAATATAGACTCCATCTGCACCCATGTAGTCCTGCGCAATAGCGAGGAAACTTTCACCGTGTGATTTTTGGTGATAGCCTTTGGAGGGATGATCGTCATCGGAATAGTCGATTTCCTTGGTGGCTACATTGTAGAAGCTCTCTGCCCGGAGAAAATACCCGAACTTTGGTCTGCGATACCCCTTGGAAATCGTCATAGCCTCACATAGTTCCGAATGGGAGTTGTATGTGGAAAATGAATAGTTCTTCGTTCCACCCTCTGCGTTGAAGCCGTAAGCAACAGCGATTGCTTCCAGAAGCGTAGATTTTCCGCTTCCATTTTCGCCAACAAAGAACGTAATGGGCTTATGGAATGTAAAAGTGTCGATTCCGCTGATGGCAGGAATCTGACGAACATAATTGTATGGGCGCACTCTGTTCCAGTCGATGGTCAGCCCTTGGATAAACAGATCGTTCATACAGCACTCCTTACTATATAATGTAGGAGAACGATTAGTTCCGCTCAAACCCAAGATAGCGGGTGCCCTGAAAACTCAGCTTTCCAATGTCGCCCTCCACAAGCATTCCGTAGTCCGAACCATCTACTTCAAGTTCCATGCGGTCGCCGCTTTCCACCTGAAAAGTCACATAGTATGACGTGAACGTGCTGGTGTCGTATCCGTGCGCACCGGACACATCTCCGGCATTGGCACTACTGGAATGCGAAACATCGGTACGCTTTGCCACCACCGTTGCCGGAACGGTAAGCCGCGGCGAGTGGTTGTTTTTATTCCATGTGCGGAGATTTGAAATTAGGGCAAAGAAAAACATTCCCATAAAAAGCAGGAACAGGATTGGGAAAATGAAGCTGAATATAGCGTCAAACCATCCAAAAAACATTTTACTCCTCCAAAATTTCTTCCAGCAGGTTCTTTACGTCATCCAGAAAAGATTCTTCTCCAATGGTATTGATTTTGAAGAAGACCGCTTGACTGCCGCCTGCGGTAATTGCAGACAGCCGAATCGGGTTATCTCCATTCTGGAACATGGTCAGCGTCAGACTCAGGCGGTTGCCGCCCATCATGCTGTACCGTTCAAACACCCGGACACTGCACCGGGTATTGCCCTCTTTGAAATCGCTGCCTGCCTCTAAATCTGCCGACCAACTGCTGTCCGGGATTTCCTTTTCCAGCTTCCAAAGCAGCTCGTCAAAGTTTTTGTTTCGGATGGTCTTTTCAAAGATTGCCATAATGGTTCCTCCGTTCTGACAATTAAAAATCGGTCCCTTATTTTTGATACGAGCAGAGCCACAGGAAAATTGCGGAGGAATCGCTTGAAGAGAGGAATTTTGTCTGATTTGATTATAGCATATCTTTTGGAAGAACAAAATACTTTATGTACGCCGCCCGCAGGCGGCAAAGATCAGTCCAGTGGAAATTCCAATTCAGCAAACTCCGCATCGGTCAGCAGTTTCAGCTTCTCGATAACACCCTCCGACAGTTCCCGCAGGGCAGTCTCATCGGGCATCAGGTAGCACTGCATCAGCCGCAGTTCGTGCACCAGCCCCAGCCGGGTTCCGGAGTTATAGAGCATCATCAGGGTCAATTCTTCGTGGTCAAAGTTCATGTTCATCCCTCGCTTTCCGGCAGACGGTGGGGTTGCACTCCGGGGCATCGCACTTCTCTTTGAGATTCATCAGCACCGAAGGGCGTTCCGGCTGCTTGTCCAGAAACCCCTGTAAATCCTTGAAGCCGATGCTGTCCACATAATGCACAGACACCTCGCCATTGCGTTTGAGTGCGATCACATCGCTGACCGATAGGCTGTGTCCCTCAAAATCCTGCGGACGGGAGAGGTTGAACATCTGAAACAGTTCTTCCAAAACCTCATTGTTCGGAGCATCCTGCCACATGGCAGGCAGATCAGCATAGTAAGTGACCTCGTAATGTTCCGGGTCTGGCGTTTTGCCCCGACGATGCAGTTCCCGCATGGAAGCAAATCTTTCATCGAGGATTTTTTCGTCATGCCGCAGCTGCATCACCATATAAACATCGCACCCTGCGTTCAGAAACTTCTGAGGGATGTCCGTCATGGGTTCGCCGTCAAAATTCTGGCTCCATTTTTGCTGCATAGCTCACCTCACAGTTCCGGCGCAGAGCGTACAGACGATTTCGGCGCAGCCGTATCACTTGCCAGTTCTGCCAGCTTTTCCAATGTGGAGGGGCGATGGTCTGCGCTCAGTTCTTCTGCTTCCGCAACTTTATCCATGACGGCATCGTAGTCCTGCAACAGCCGCCGCCCCTTTTCCATGTGGTGCGCTTCCAGAATCTGCTCACGGGCTTCCTGAATGGTCAGTTCCGGTGCATCCAACTGCCCACCGTCCATCACGGAATAATCGCTGTGGTAGAGGGTGTAGTCCCATCCATCCTCACAGGACTGGATGGCAAGGTAGCCTTTGCCGCCCAGTTCCCACGCCGCCTGCTCGTCCTGTGTCTGAATTTCCGGGTAGAAGTCTGCATGGTTTCGTTCCATAACTTCGGCAAACTGGCAGATGTGGAACACATTGCCCAGACCGCCCATGTCAAAGTGATAATCATCCAGATGTTCCACCCGTGCCGTAAAACTGTGTCCATTCGGGTAATCCACCTGAATCACGCCGCCATCTGGAATGCGATAGAGGTCATCATAGTGGCTGTTGATGAGACGAATATCCTTCGGCAGCGTTTCCGGCTCCCAGATGCGCCGCCTGCCGATGCCCGCCTGCGGGATGTTTTCGAGGATCTTTACGCTTTCCTGTTGGATAGCCTTACGGTCATCGTCCGAAAGTTCAAACAGATACCAGTTCCGGGCGGCAGAAATGGCGTTCCTGCCATCGGGCGGCAGGTTCTTTTCCGAGATCTGCCCGCTTTCCAGCGGCTCACCAGTTACCTTGTTGTAGGTGGCAAAGCCGACGCCTGCACCGTTTTCCCGGAGGTGGAGATAGCGTTCATCGTTGATAAGGTAAACCGCTTCTTTTTTCTGCTCCATCAGCAACCACCTTCAAATTCAAGAGAAAACTTGCTGCGGCCATCGGGTTCGGTGCCCAGCAGCACGGTGGCGTTGTAGGTCTTGCCCTTGGCACTCTTGCAGTCCTTCAGGCGGACACGGCCATCCCGCAGCAGCTTGTCTGCCACATGAGCGTCCAGCCGCTTACCCAGACGCTTAAAGAACGCATTGTCCTTCCACAGCACAAAACGGCAAGGATTGGATTCACAGAACCATCCCTTTTCACGCTCCACAACATTTGCACCGCAATTCGGACAGACACCAATGATTTTGTTTTTCATAAGTGCATTCACTCCTTTTTTCATTTCCGTGTTCTTTACCAGTTCGGTAATCATCGTATTGATCTCGGTCATAAATTCGCTCGGCTCCATTTCGCCATGCTCGATTCGCAGTAGCTTTGTTTCCCAATCGGCGGTCATTTCCGGGGATTGGATTTCTTCGGGCATCACCGTAATAAGGGCTTTGCCCTTGTCGGTAGGCAGCAGCACCTTGGTCTTTTTGTTGCCCTTCCGCTCCAGAAAGCCCTTCTGCACCAGTTTTTCGATAGTGGCGGCTCTGGTAGCCGGAGTGCCGATGCCCTGACGTTCCACACCCTCCGGCACACTGTCTGCACCCGCTGCCTGCATAGCGGACAGGAGCGTATCTTCCGTGTAGGATTTCGGCGGGGACGTTTGACCTTCCTTCAGTCCGGCATCAGCAACGCTGCACTGGCTCTGCTCTTGCGCATCGGGCAGAACAACTGCTTCCTTTTGCTTGCCCAGAAGTTCCCCCAGCATTTTTCGTTCCATGACTTTCCATCCGTCGGACAGCACCACCTTGCCTTTTGCGGAAAACTCTTCCCCGGCGCAGATGGTGGTGAGCGTGGTTTCTGCATAGCGGTGCGGTTCGCCTACGGCGCAGAGCAGCCGTGCGGCAATCAGCCGCAGGATATTCCGCTCCCCGGCAGGGAGGGCGGCAAGGTCTGCGTTCCCCATACTTTTCGTGGGCAGCAGTGCATGGTGGTCGGTGACTTTGCTGCCATTGATGACCTGCTGCACATGGATGGGAAACGGCTCTTCCACGGCAAACGCCTTGCCCGTATTCGTCACCAGCCCCGGCAGGGATGCCGCCATATCCTCCGTCAAAAAGCGGCTGTCTGTGCGGGGGTAGGTGATGAGCCGTTTTTCGTAAAGGCTTTGGGCATAATCCAAGGTCTGCTGTGCCGTAAACCCCAGCAGACGGTTTGCATCCCGCTGCAATGCGGTAAGGTCGTAGAGCTGCGGCGGACTTTCGGACTTTTCCTTGCGTTCCATCTTCTGCACTGTGACACGTCCCTCCTTTCGGCATTTGGAAAGCAGCAGTTCAGCATCCGCTTTCTGTGTAAATCGTTTGCTGGATGCAGTGCCGCCGTCCGCAAGGGTCAGGGCAACCGTGTAGAATTTCTCCGGCACAAAGGCGGCAATGGCGGCTTCCCGCACCACCGTCATGGCAAGCACCGGGGTCATAACACGCCCCACTGCCAAGGGCTGGTTGTACAGACACGAAAAAAGCCGGGACGCATTGATGCCGACTGTCCAGTCGGCACGTTCCCGGCAGAGTGCTGCATTGTACAGCGCATCGTATTCAGTTGACGGTTTGAGATGGGCAAAGCCCTCCAGGATAGCAGATTCTTCCATACTGGACAACCACAGGCGGGAGAAGGGCTTTTTGCAGCCTGCTTGCTGGTACACCAAGCGGAAGATCAGTTCTCCCTCCCGGCCGGAATCGCAACTGTTCACAATGCTGTCTACGTCCGGGCGGTGCATCAGCTTTTGCAGGATGCCGTACTGCTTTTTGGTGCTGGCAGACACCAGATACTGCCACTTTTGCGGCAGGATGGGCAAATCTGTGATACTCCACTTGACGTACTTGGCATCGTAGACATTGGGCGGAGCAAGTTCCACCAGATGACCCACACACCAGCTCACCAGATAGCCGTTGCCCTCAAGGTAACCGTCCTGACGGTTGGTGGCACCGAGGACTTTAGCGTAAGCCATGGCAACGGACGGCTTTTCCGCTACGATCAATTTTGCGATAAATATCCCTCCATTCTGTTTCGGATTGCAATATGTAGGCGGCAGACCGCCGCCTTAAAATCAGATAGGTTCGGTATCTTCTTCGCCGGTCTCCTCCGGCTCATCCTCCACAGGAATTTCAAAGTCGCCCTTGTCCTCGGTGTAATTTACATCGGGGTCAAGGGCTTCTTTTTCGGCCTGCTTTTTCTGCTTCTGCTTTGTGAAAGCATAGAAAATGCCGCCTGCCGCCAGTGCAATCAGCAAGACCACGCCCAGAAACCCGGACGCGATCTTTGTGACCGTGTTTTCCTTGGGCGTTTCCGTGCCGGATGCTGCCGCTTCTTCGGCGGCTTTCTTCGCTTCTTCCTCGGCTTTCAGCCTGTCCTGTTCAGCCTGTGCCGCTGCTTCCTTTTCAGCGGTATAAGCGTCCGCATCTTCTTCCTCCATCAGAGCCAGAAGGTCGGCTTCGTCCACAAGGTTCATAAAGTGAACGGTCTGCTGCCCCTTGGCGTTGCGGTCAATCACCAGATAGAAAGTAGCACCCGACTTCGACACCAGCGTAATGAACTGCTGTCCGCTGCCATCGGAATAGTTGGTGTGGTAGTCGTCTACCAGCGTCAGATTGCCCTCCGGGGTCAGGGCACCAGAGGTTTCGTCCGTGATGGTGACAACATCCTCCTCCACCACTTCCGGCAGAACCGGCTGCTCCACGGGGGCGGCTTCGCCCTCAAAGGCAAAAGCGGGAGCCGCCATGCCAGCGCACAGTGCCGCCGATACCAGCAGCGCGCCCAGTTTCTTAATCTTCATCTGCATCGACCTCCTTCTCGAAAGTTGCACCCACGGCAGACAGCGCAGCCGGGTTCGGGGTGGCGGTTGCCGACTGCCGCAGCAGGGCAGCAAGCTGTTCCGGCGTGACCTTTGCAGTCCGCACCATCTCGTTGACCTCAGCAGAATCTTCCTCCTGAATGCGCCGTTCCAGAATCTCGATACGATTGTTCAGTTTGATGCGGCGTTCCTTCTCTTTTTCCAGCATCGCCCGCAGCTTATCCGATTTTTCGCTCATAGTAACTCCTCCAATCATTTTGAAAGCCGTCCGAACCCGGCGAGATGCTTCTCCCAGTAGGACGAGTGAATGTTTGCGTACTTGATGGGGTCTCCGGCACTGACCATCATGCCATTGCCCAGATAGATCCCGGTATGGCTCATGCCGGGGGTGTCGTAGGTGCCTTTGAAAAAGACCAAATCTCCGGGCTTTGCTTCTGCTTCGGAAATGTGCTGGCTTTTCTGCCACAAGCCGTTGGCGGTGGTGCGCCCCACATCGTAGCCGTTCTGGTTGTACACCCAGCAGACGTAGCCGCTGCAATCGAACCCGGTTTCCGGGGTGGAGCCGCCCCAGACGTAGGGTGTGCCCACATACTTTTGCGCCTCCTTGTAGATGGCGGAAAACTCGCTGTCCGTCAGGGCTTCTGCCGGAACTTGATAATCAACGCCCGGTGTGCCGGAGCCATCGGAGCCACCGGGCGGCAAGCCTCCATTAAAGAGGTAAGGTCTGCCGCCCAGTGTATCCTGAAAAATCTCGTACCGTTTCCATTGGTCGGCATTCAATTCTTCCCGGATAACGACTTCCAGTCCTTTGTTTACCAATTTGGTGTGGAAGATGCGGTACTCGTAGGGCACCTGCGTGGGAACCGGGATTCCTGCCGGGCTGATGACCCAGACGGTCTTATACCGTATCTGTACCTCCACCCATGTGGTCAACTGGTACTGCTTTTTGAAGGTCTCCTTCAGCTTGCTCTGCACCTCCGACCGAGTGTAATCGTCATACAAAGTGGTCAGAAACGAGGTCAGCTGCCACGGGTCGTGCTCGATGGGGTCGAGGTGGTACTGGTACTCGTTGTAGCCGGGATGGTCGGTGGGAGTGCGCTTGATCTTTTTATCCAGCTCCTTTTCCAGCTTCTTGTAATCCTGTTCTGCGCCCCGGATGTCCCGGTCCTCGGCAGAGTACATGGTCTGCCCGGACACCTGTGTGCCGCCCGAAAAGAGGATACCGCAGGAGGAAAAACCCGACATTACCATCAGGATGAGCAAAAGAAAAACGCCCACGATCACCAGAACGTGTGCGTTGCTCTTGGCGGCATTCGCCAGCCCTTTCACGGCAGTGCTGACGGCAGTTTTGCCCTTTTCTACCGCCTGTTCCATGCTGGACCGGGCGGCAGATGCACCGTTGGATGCCGCTTTGCCGCCTACGGTCTGCGCCGCCGTGCCCGACCGGGCGGCGGCGTAATAGCTCTGCCGGATGTTCTGTTTCTGCCGCCACCGGGTAAGCCAGTTGGAGCTGCCCTCGCTGGTGCTGGATGCGCCTGCATCTTGTGCCACAGTCGGTTCCTGTGCAGAAGATTTTGCGGTTTTTGTGCCTTTCTTGCCCTGCATCTTGGCTTTCTTCTTGAGTTTGCGGGCGTAGCGGCTCTTGGCAATATCGTGGGTAGTCTCAGCGGCTTTTTCGCCCTCGCTCAACGCCTGTACACCGACGTTTTCATCCTCGTACTGGTCAACCTCCCGATGCACCGCAGAGCGGGCGGCATGGGCAGCGTACATCTCCCGCTTCTGTGCCTTACTCAACCGGCTCAGTTCGTCCGGGGGCAGTTCCGCCTTGCCGAACCGCAGGTGCTGGTTTTTTTCGGCGGTCTTTTCTGCATCGGTTTTCAGTTTCTTCTTTCTGGGCACCGACTGCTCCACCTTGGCTTTTTTCGGGGGAGAACGGGTCTTTTTTGCGGACGTTTCCTCTTTGATGTCCAGCTTCGGTTTACTCATTTCTGCGCGCCCTCCGAGACTTCACCCAACTTGGTGGTCATAATGCGGTAGAGTTCCAGATCGGTGGGGAATCGGTCCACAAACGGCAGAATGACATTGCCGAAAAACAGCAGCCCTTCGCCCTCGCCGGAGTGGGTCACATAGGAAAGCTGATGGGGCGAGATGTTGAGCTGCTTTGCGAGGATCTGCCGGTCTCCTGCCGCCTGATTCAGCATGATGATCATGTCACTGTTCTCGAAAATATTCTCAACTTCACGGGAAGAAAGAAGGTCTTTCACGTTCTGGGTCAGCCCCGTGGGAATACCGCCCCACTTGCGGAAACGCTTCCAGATCTCCACGGAATACGCCGCAGTCTGCTCCTCTTTCAGAAGCAGGTGCATCTCGTCCATATAATACCGTGTAGACTTTCCGCTGCTGCGGTTTGCAGTGACACGCCCCCAGACCTGATCCTGCACAATGAGCATACCGAGTTTCTTCATCTGCTTGCCCAGTTCCTTGATGTCGTAGCAGACGATGCGGTTATTGACGTTCACGTTAGTGCGATGGTTGAACAGGTTCAGACTACCCTTGACGTAGATCTCCAGTGCGGTGGCAACATGGTGGGCTTCCTTCTCGTCCTGCTGAAGCAGAGCGTTGTACAAGTCCTCAAGAATGGGCATATTCTCCGGGCAGGGGTTCGCAAAATATTTGCGGTAGATCAGATGCACACAGCGGTCGATGACGGTTTTCTCCACCGGCAGCAGCCCTTCCTTGCCGCCCACCACCAGTTCGCACAGCGAAAGGATAAAGTCGGCTTTCAAGGAAAGTGGGTTATCTTCCTCGGAGTAGTTGGCGTTGATGTCCATGGGATTGATGAACTGGGTACTGTTGGGCGAAATTTTGATGACCTGACCTTTCAGCCGATTCACCAGCGGCGAGTATTCGCCTTCGGGATCGTTCACAATAATATCATCGTCCGTCACCAAAAAAGCGTTTGCGATTTCCCGCTTTGCCGAGAAACTTTTGCCGCTTCCCGGAGTGCCCAAAATCAAGCCATTCGGGTTCTTCAGCTTCTTCCGGTCCACCATGATCAGGTTGTTGGACAGGGCGTTCAGGCCGTAATACAGGCTCTCTTTGCCGGACTGGTAAAGTTCCTGCGTGGTAAACGGGATAAAAATTGCCGTGCTGCTGGTGGTCAGACCTCGCTGGATCTCGATCTGACAGTCTGCCAGCGGCAGGCTGCTCATCAGCCCCTGCTCCTGCTGAAAGTCAAGGCGGCACAGGTTGCAGTTGTGCTTTTGGGCAATACTGGATGCCTGAAAAACATTGTTTTCCAGTTCCTGTTCCGTGCGCCCGGTGTTCAGCACCAGAAAGGTGACAAGGAACATCCGCTCGTTCTGGCTCTGCAATTCTTTCAGCAGGGCTTTGGCATCCCTGCCGTAAGTTTTCAAATCTGACGGCAGAATGTCTATATCATAACCGGAACGGATTGCTTTTTTCTGCTCCTCAATGGTACTGCGATCCAGTTCCGTGATGGTGCGCTTGACCGTCTTGATGGCCTTGTTCTGGTCAACGGACTGGATGTGCATGGTGACGATCTGGCTGGAATCCATATCGAGGAAGTCTTTCAGCAGCTGGTCGCTGATGTCGGATGCCGTGATGCTCAGAAAGCTGGCAGCGCAAAAAATGCCGCCCATCTGGAACGTCCGGGAGTTTTTGAAGGCAAAGGCGGTGGGTGCAATGGCATCCTTCACCGAAAGCCCACTTTTTACGAGGTCTTTCCAGTCAAAGTGAAACTTGGATGCGCCGTCCATGTTGAACATATCGTGCATGAGCTTCAGCCGCTGGGCACCGTTCAAGGGCTTTGACTGCACCCCCAGCCGGTGGAAGTTGTTCAGCAGGTCATTCTGGATGTGGTCAAGCCGGGGCTTGACCTGTGCCATGCTTTCGCCCTCCACACCAAAGGTGATGAATTTGGTCTTGGTCAGACCATTATTGCCCTTGGCAAGCTGCTGGCGCAGCATCTGGGAATACTCCGCACGAACATCATCGAAACCATCTCGCTGGTACGGGATACGGATGCTTTTCTCAAACTCGGTGCTGTCGGTTGCCATGTTCACGAAGGACAGCTCAAATTTGATGGAGCTGTCGAAGAAGTTCAGAAAACTGCACCATTCCTCAAAAATGGCGGTCTTGTCCTCCTGCTGTGCCAACTGATAGTTGATGTCCTGATACTGGATGGTGCGGGTGTAGTAGTTGGGCTTCACCCGGCAGGTGCCATCTTCAAACATCCGCTGCATGGGGATGGACTGCTGGGCAGTCCGGGGCACAGCAGGCTTTGCGTTCTGCCTGCGCTTCTGCGCAGACTGCGGCTTACTGTGCTTACCGGTCTTTTTCCAAAACGGAATCATGGGTCACGCCTCCCTTCATAAGCAGTGCATAGTAGTTGTTGGTCTTGTAGGGGCGAATCTTCGGGCGGAGAAACCGGGACTGCACATAGTACGACAGCAGCTTTTCCATGGGCTGACCATTTTTCTCGTACATACCCAGAAAAAATGCAGGCAGCATAACGGCCATCATGCCAAGGGTGGCGGCAGTGTTGCCGCCGGAATCCCGGAGAACAAAAAACAGCGGCACTCCAATGAGAGCCGCTGTGCCGAAACAAAGCAGTTGCCGTTTGGTCAGGTTGAACGCCACTTTGGATTTGACCTTGGTCAAATCACGGGGAACGGAAATATACGCAGCCAAGTAAGCACCTCCTTTAATGCGCTCCGAGAACGGATTTTGTCACGGAGCTGGTCTTGAACAGGCTGAAACAGAGCAGAACGGTATAGCCTACGATGCTCCAGATGGAATTAATGGCATTCCCGGAAATTGCCACGCTCTGGATCAGCACCGCATAAATCGCCACGCAGATGAGGATGAGAAAGCCTTGAAAGCCCAATGCGAACAGGCATTTCAGGTAGTTCTGCCCCATGTGCGACTGCTCATGGTTGCCGAAGGTCGCCATGGGGATGGGCGCAAGGCTCACCATGCAATAGATCTCGATCATGCGTCCGTACACGATCACAAAAATGATGATACTCAAGATCCGCATGGTGATGCCGATGAAGAAACTTTGCAAAAACAGCCCGAACAGGGGGCCTACATCCATCTGCATCAGGCTGGCTTCCAGCATAGACAAACCAATGTCGTTGACACGGGTGTTTCCGGCGATGATGCCGCTGGAATCGGACACTACCTTCTGGGTGATGTCGAACACCGCCATCACAAGATCAAAAGTATTGCTGATGAGCCAGACCGACACCGCCGTTTTGAAGATCCAGCGCATGATGAGGGCAGGCTCGAACTGCGCCATATTGTTATGCTGAGTGATCATTTCAATCAACTCATAACAGGCGATGAAGGTCAGGATGATGCCTGCAATGGGCAGCACCACATTCCGGGAGAGGGCTTCGATCATTGCAAACACCCGTGGCTCAAAGCTGGAGGGCTTGGTGCCCACCTGCTGTGCGATGTTGCCAACCTGCGTGTTCACATCGTCGAACAGGCCGCTGAGATTTGACATGATGCCTGCCGTCAGGATGCCTTTGATCCAGTCGGCAATGGCTTTGAGAACGGTTTCCATTCAGCAGTCACCGTCCTTAGCTGAAGTGGTTGATAAGGGTCTTGAGAAGGTTCAGGAGGAAAATAATGTGGGTCAAAAACTGCATAAAAGAACACTTCCTTTCGTTGATGGGTGGATAAAAACACGGCTTGGGGCACGGACATTCAATAAAACTGCAAACCGCAGAGGGCTCCTTTGCTGCTCAAGCCGCCGTATGGAATAATCGACTCAGAAGCCGATGAAAACAAAAATGCCGACTGCTTTTCGGCAATCGGCATAGGACAATGATTCAGTTATGCAAGCATCTTGCCCTCCAGATAGGAGCAGCGGAGATAATCAGGATTGGTGTAGTACACGTTGGAATTGAAATCGGAGATCTCATCCGTGATAAACGACGAAAAAACATCCAGAATTGCCTGTGCAGCATCCTCATCCTTCATGGTGGACAGCACCAGCCCCTGATACAGCATTCCGATGGAGGTTGCAGCAGGGACCGTATAGCGGCACTCTGCGGCGGTATCAAAATCCCCATCCGGGATGTTGAGATCTTCGATCAGCTCATCCGAAACCTGCTCAAAGGACAGGCAATGGTTTACTTCTGCCAGCCGGAGCTGCCGTTCGATGTCGGCTTTTGTAAAGTGATGGATCACATCCTGCCGATGATTTTGGGTCTTGCGGGCAATGGTCTCGATCAGGCTGCAAACATAGAGAACATCATTTTTCTGCTTTTCGGTCATGGATGGGCTCACTCCTCTCAAAGGTCAGGCAGTGCAAAGCGTTTACGGTATGAAAGCTGATTTGATGCGTTGGATGCTTGAATTTCGCCAATGCCCAAAATGCTTCACGGCTGATCTGCCCGGACGTAAATCCGTTGACGTAATCCCAAATGGTGTCGTCTGCCATGGGTCCCTCAACAATATCGTAGGGATGGGTTTCACCTGCACGACATTTTGCAATAAAATCCAGCCATTCGTCCGACATTTCAGGGAAACGCAGGATCTTCAGGTCGGGATTTTCTACATAGCGATAGACGTTCACAAGGCCATCGGCAGAACGGCGGTCTGCCCAGCGGTAGGCTTGCTGATAGTTGTTCGTGCAGTAGAATCCCCAAGAAAAGTCCTTTGTATACCGTGTGATGCGGATTTCGGGATAGACAACTTCTTCTTTACTGCCATGATACAATAAAATCTCGCTCATCTGCTTCACCTTCTGTATGTGAGATCGTTACTATGGCTTTCCTTATTATAATATGTACCGGGCGGCAACCGCCGCCCGCCGTTCTTAACCGAACAGGCCGCTCAGCAGGGGAATCAGGGTAATGCCGACCAGAGCGACACCGCCGCCAGCCATGAGCTGCTTCATGCCCTGAGACTTGGAGCCGGGGTTGTCGTTACCATAACCTTCCAGCAGGTTGATGGCACCCCAAACGCCGAGACCGGCACCCAGAGCCACGACCAGAGTCTGAAGAACTTCGATAGCAGAGTTGAAGAATTCCATAGTCTTTTCTCCTTTATTATAAAGCGTTTTCGATCATTTGTACACACCCGAAATCTTATTGTTTTACACTGTATAACCGCAGCAAGGCTGATTTTCTGGTGCACTTTTCTGACCGGGACAAATTAAAACCGCCTACCGGATCAGGCAGACGGGAGCGAATCAGCATCAATCACAACAAATTCATCATTGGGATTGATTTTTTCTTTTCGGTTCAGATATTTTTCAATATCGAAGGTGTTTTTGGGGTCATAGTCCGAGGTCAGCTTGTAGTTGGGGTGCTGGGTCAGGTCGTACTTGTCGCTCAAAAACGGTCTGACGCCACGCAACTGCAAAATACACTTGCCGCCGTCCAGCACCGCAAGCTCGTCCCGGCTCAATAATTCGTGTCCCATCTTTTGGAACGTAGTGCCGTAACTGGGGCTGTTGCCACGGGTATCCGAGGTGTTGAAGGCGTCGATGGTCTCCTTGCCTAGCATTTCGGACAAGTCTTTCAGGGTGGTAGGTTCGCTGCCGCCGAGGAAAATCTGGCTATCCATGTTGCCCACGATGGTGTCCGCATTGTCCTTGTAGATGGCTTTCAACTGGCTTCTCGCCTGCAAAATAAGGCAAGCTGAGATCTCACGGCTGCGGATGGTGGCCACCAACTTTTCCAGATTGGGAATCTGCCCGATGTTGGCGCACTCGTCAATAAGGCATCGTACATGGATGGGCAGTTTGCCGCCGTACACATCATCTGCTTTATCGCAAAGCAGATTGAAAAGCTGCGTGTAGACCATGCTGATGAGGAAATTAAAGGTGGAATCCGTGTCCGACATGATGAGGAACAGAGCTGTTTTCTTATCGCCCAGCGTGTCCAGTTGCAGTTCATCGTACATGGTAAGGTCCCGCAACTCTTGGATGTCGAAGGGGGCTAATCTGGCACCACAGGAAATGAGGATGGATTTTGCGGTCTTTCCGGCAGCCAGCTTGTAAAGTTTGTACTGCCGTCCGGCAAAGCTGTTGGGCTTCTTTTTTGCCAGTTCTTCAAACAGCAGATCCACCGGATTTTGATATTCCTCGTCGTCCTCCAGCACCTGCATGGTGTTGAGCATTTCCAGCAGAGTAGCGAAGTTTTGCTCCTCGACAGGGGCTTCATAATGCAGATAGGCGATCAGGGCGGTGAGCAAAAGACGCTCGCTTTTCTCCCAGAAGGGGTCTCCGCCGGACCCTTCGCCCTTGGTGTTGGTCATCAGGGTCGTGACCAGTTTCAGAATGTCCTTTTCGCTGTGGACATAGGCGAAGGGATTGTAGTGCATACTCTTGGAAAAGTTAATGGTATTCAGGATCTTGACCTTATAGCCATTCTTCAACATTGCATTGCCACATTCAAGCACGATAGTTCCTTTCGGATCGGTGACAACATAGGAACTGTGGCATTGCAGGAGATTGGGCTTGAGCCAAAACCGGGTCTTGCCGCTGCCGGAACCGCCCACCACCAGCACATTTTTGTTTCGGGCGTTCTTGGGGTCAGGCGGACGGTTAGACATCATCAGCCGCTCCGTTTTGGTCAGGATGATATTGTCCTCGAACTTTGGAGCCATGAACGGTTCAATGTCCTTGGGCGTGCCCCACCGGGCAGAGCCGTATTCCATGCCGTGGCGGTACTTCTTAGCATTTTTTCCTTTCAGATAGACCGCCAGCCATAACCCTGCGCCGCAGCACAGACCCACCAGCAAATCAAGCGGATGCAGGCTGGGCAGAGGGTCCGCAAACGCCACCGGGATGGTGCCCATCATGGACATGATCTTATCGCCCAGCTCTTTGCCCTCCGCAAGCCGCCACGCCTCACCAAGGTTGGTTGCCACCAGCCCCAGCAGAAGATAGGGCAGGTACAGCGCCAGCAGCTTTGTCAGCTTTTTTGTGGTCACAGCCCACGCTCCTGTTCCTTGTGCCGGACTTTGCCGGGGAGTTCTGCCGCCGCCTGCACCAGCTCCTGCAATCGTGCCAGCACCGAGGGGCGTTTGTCCTTGTTCAGCAGGGATGCCGAATACTCCTTGAACGCCGATTGGAAGGCTTCTGCATCCGGGGCTTTGAAAAAGACCAGATACCGGGGCGGCACCTCGGAGGTGTCCTTTCGGATGGCGTAGTCGATGCCGTACTTTTTGGCGTAGCGTTCCAACCCACGGATGCCGGTCTTGCTGATCTCCACGCTGGAAACGCCCCGGTTTTGCCGCAGAAGGGTGCGGACGCTCTGCTTGCCTTGGGATGCCTTGGACTGGTACAACCGAATCGCCGCTTTTACCGCCCGGAGAACAGTCCGGGCAGACAGCTTGGTGGTGGAGATCATAATATTGAAGGTTTTCTGTTCGATTTCTTCCTGCACTGCCATCACCTCCCGTGCAGCAGGGGGATTTTAGCGGTCATGCTCTGCCGGAGGCTTGGTGCAGGGCTTTTCTGTCGGAGGTTCGTCGGGCACCGACAGCACCAGCAGACGATTGCCCAACTTCAGAAAGGCTTCCGGCTGATGAAAAAGCTGCTCGTACTTCTGCGCCAGTTCCGGGGTCAGGGATGCGAAATCCTTCTCGCCCAGCCCCACCACCAGAAAGGTCCCGGCAACGGCATCGTACATCTGCCCGTCCTCGTCCCGCAGGGCACGGTTCAGGGGCAGCCCCATGAGCTTTCCGTCATCGTTATAGACGATAGCAACCGGGTCATCAGCAAAGGGGTAGCTTGCGCCGATGGAGCCTCCCACAGCCTGCTGCAAATCTTCGAGTTCTGCGCCGATGCTGACGTTTCGGGGATGCTCATTGGGCTTCACGAGAAGAACGTCCAGCATCTTCTTTTCCGAAAGTTCGTGCTCACCGGTCGTTTTGAAATCGACCCCCACATAATCCTCATCGGTGAGGACGTAATCTCCATCGCGCCATCCACGGTCAACCATACGCTCCGCTTCTTCCTGCGAAGCGGCTTCTACGGTCACGGTGCGCTGAAGGGTCTCCGTGATCTCCACTTCAAATTTCTTCATGGTCATCCTCCTGCCCGGCATGGGCGGCGTTCAGCAGAGCCGCCACGAAGAAGCCGAAAATGGCACCTGCTTCAAAAAATGCGAAACCGATAAAAAAGTTCAGCATGGCACACCTCAGTCGATGCAGATGCAGGGCAGCTTCTGGTCGTCTGCCATCAGGGTGATGCTGTGGTTTGCCAGATACTTCTGGAACAGGTAGACCTCATCAATGGTCAGCGAGACGACCTCGCCATCCATGTTGGTGCGAGCCAGAATCACCGGGCCGGTCAGGTAGTGTTTGCCGCCCATCTTCAGCACCTGCGCCGGGTTGTAGCAGAGCAGCAGCGAGGTATTAGGAAGGTTCAGGCAGGCATCGTCCTCCTCAAAGCAGGGCAGAATGCCGGGAGCCTCGTCCAGCGTGATGATGGTCAACTCCATATCCGGGGCAATGGCTGCGAGGTAGACCTCGCCGCCCCGGTTTGCCGCCAGTGTAGCGCAGATACGCACGTCAATGGTGATCTCCTCGGAGCGGATGGTACGGGTAGTGTTGTTTTTCATAGGCATTTCTCCTTTTGATGCAAAAGAAAAAGACCCCATCGGGTCTTTCGTTACGGTATAAGTCAGCGTTCATTCTGCCGCTGCTGTTTGCGCTGCCACGCATCCAAAAGCTGGATGATCTTCTCCTCCATCTGTTTGGGAGTGTAGCTGCGTGGGAAATACTTCCGCAGGATCTCGTTTTTGATGGTCACGGTATCCAACTCGCTTTTCTTTTCTTCCCCCATAATATCAACTACGGCTTCTGATGTGAAATTGCCCTCCTGTGCCAACTTTTTTATGCGCTTTGCTTGTGAGAATGAGGGCGCATTTTGCGTATCGTCCATGGCATTTATCATCTCCTGCTGCTGTTCAGTAGAGAGATAAGACAGTTCCACCGCAGGATTAAATGATACTTTTTTCTCATCTACCATATTCAGCAGTTCAGGAATGAGGTTCGTCAAACGAATAAATCGTTGGACTTGTCTGCCACTTTCACCGCTTTCTTTACCAATAAGATCGGCTGTTTCAAAATTCCCGACAACTTGTCGGGAATTTTCTTTTGATGGCCTACCAGCAGTTCTTTTCATAGCATCCATCTTCATTTTGTACGCAAAAGCCCTTTCGCTAGGCGAAATGTGTTCTCGCTGTAAATTGGAATCGACCATCAAAATGGTGGCAGCATCATCGTCCATATTTCTTACAATGACAGGCAGCGTTTCCAGTCCGGCCATCTTTGCGGCGAACTGACGGCGGTGCCCGGAAATGATTTCATAACCATCACCATCTGGGCGCGGCCTTGCGATAAGCGGAGCCAGCACACCAAACTGAGCGATACTTTCTACCGTCCGGGTCATGGCTTCATCATCCACGACCTTGAAAGGATGGTTGGTGAACGGATGCAGTTCACCGATAGGGATTTGCTGCACCTGCTCACGCTGCTGCTCCTGCCGGGATTCCTCGGTGGAGAAAATGTCATCTGCCCCTTTCAGCGACATGTTTAAGCTGCCTTTCGGCATTCGCCATCACCTCCTTCGTCAGAGATTGGTAGGCTTCTGCCACCTTGCCTTTGGGGTCGTGCTGGAAAATGCTTTTGCCCACGGCACTGATCTCCGCAGCACGGACAGACCGGGGAATGGTCTGGTCGAACACTTTGATTTTGCTGCCGTAGGCACCTCGAATCAAATTGTCGATCTGCTGCCCGTAGTTGGTGCGGTTGTCCGTCATAGTCAGCAGAATGCCCTCAATTTTTAGTTTCGGGTTGATCTGCCGCCGGACTTTTTGGACGGTCTGCAAAAGCTGTTCCAAGCCCTTCGCAGACAGGTACTGCGCCTGCACCGGAATCAGGGTGGTGTCCGCTGCTGCCAAGGCATTGACGGTCAGCATCCCAAGGGAAGGGGTGCAGTCCAACAGAATGAAATCGTAGTCGTACTTCGCACCTTCCAGCACTTGTTTGAGCATCTTTTCCCGGTTCATGCAGTTGACGAGAGACACTTCCAGCCCTGCCAGTTCGATGTTCGCCGGAATCAGGTCAACGCCCTCTGCATGGTGCAGAACGCCCTCGCCGGGCTGGATGGGCTGGTCATTCATGGCTTTTGCCATCAGGGTAGAAAGGGTGGTGGGCAGTTCATCCGGCTGCTGCCAGCCCATGCTAATGGTCAGGCTGCCCTGCGGGTCGGCATCCACCAACAGAACTTTTTTGCCCTCCATTGCCAGCCCGATGCCCAGATTTTCACAGGTGGTGGTCTTGCCGGTGCCGCCTTTTTGATTGGTGACTGCAATAATCGTAGCTTTCTTTGCGATAACATCACCCCGCCTTCGGTGAACCACGCGCAAAGTCGTGGTTCGTCTTGTTCTGATAGTAGAGGTTCATGGTGGTGGGCGCATTGTAGAGCATCGCCAGCAGATACTGCTTCATGTTCCGAACCGGGGCAGTGTTTTCTGCCAGTGAATCCAGCACAAAGCGGATATGGTCGGCATTCAGTTTTTTCAGCCGACTGCGTACCACCTCGGTAGGCTTGTCATCTCCTGCGATCCGCAACATCTTGCGTTTGGTGGAACAGGTGTCCACAAGCATGTCTACGATCTGATAGATGGTGTCCTCATCATCCGGGCAGAGCCGGAGCAGGAGGTCTATCTCCAATGCCTGACAAAAATAATCCTCAAGCTGCTCCCGGATGCCCCCGGAATAGATAGGGTCAGGATCGTTCCACTCTGTTTTATTCTTATCAGTCTTATTTGCTTGCGGTTTTGGCTGTTCCAGAATTGTGCTTTCGGCAGCACCAGAATTGCTGTTTGGGCAATTCTGTACTTGCGCTTTGGGCAAGCCGGAGGAAAAATCCTTGACGTAGATCAGGCTTGGTCTGCCCAGCCCACGACGTTTGCGCTCGATGAGGTCGAGCTGCTCCAATTCCCGGAACAGCTTGACCGCCTTGTGTTCGGCGCAACAGAGGGATTCCTGTACTTCCCGGCCTGTGTAGATGATATACACTCGCCCCTGCTCGTCCAGCCAGCCGTTCTTGACTGACAGGCTCATGCGGTCCAGCAGGATGCCGTACAGTGTCCGGGCATCGGTAGAAAGCTGCCGGAAACGGCTGTCTTGGAACAGTGCCTTGGGGATGCGGAAGTAGGAGAACAATTCGCCCGACTGACCATAGAAATAATCCAGCGTCATTTGGTGTGTCCTCGGATTTTCAACTGTGAGTGCTCCTTCATGTGGAAAACTTCCCTCCTTCTGTTTCAAGTAGTTATTCTACTAAGAATAATTACCGAAAGAATAATCTTTGCATCTAAGCAAAAAGGACTGCCTCACATACATTTCGTTGTGGAGCAGTCCTGTCTGTTTAGTATGTAATGGTCATTGCACCCTCGTGGCAGTCCTGTGCATAAGTGCGGAGCAGGTCAAGGTGCTTTGAGGATTTTCGGACAATACCCGTTGCACGGTCGCCGGACATAAACTCAACGACTGCCAGCCGAGGAATCGTCAATGTACCACGAATTTTGAATCCTACAAGGATCTTCTGATTGCACCATCGCTGGATGCTTTGTGCAGAGTAGCCGGTCAGTTCCGAAACTTCCGGGGTGGTCAGCAGATCATCATATCCAACCGTGAGCTTTTCCCACATGGTATACAGCCCTGTTTTTTCCGGCTCTGTAAAATTGAAGCGTATAATCTCTGCGGCAGACTTGTCCGGGTGCCGTTTGGAGCAGCCGTTCTTTCCGATATAAAAGCCCGTTGGCACTTTATACTTTTCGGGATGATCTTCACGGTCACACAAGTAGGTGATCACATCGTGGGTCGCAATATGGTATTTGCGTGTTTTCTTTCCTGTATTGATACACGGAACGAGACCGAAATCCAGAAGGTACTTTGCGTGTTGCTTGTTGATGCGGGCAACACGGTAGAACTGGTCTTTCGTCATTCCGTTGGGGTATTCTTCGAGAATTTTATAGCACTCTAACAGCGTTCTCATATTCATCCATCCTTTGCTGCTTTGATTTGGTCAGCGTCAGAAGGCAACATATTGTATGGATGGATTTTGGCTCCCGGAATCTCTCTCGCCCGTTCTCTCCAACGGGCATAAAATCTCTCCCAATTCTCTCCAAACGGCTGATTTTTCTGCGTTTTGGAAAGTGGGTTCAAATCCGCACAGAGCCTAGTGATTTGGGATCTTGATGAAATTTTGAGCGTAAATTCGATGGTTCGTATCTTCTGGCAAAGTGGGCTAATTCCCTCTATCTTCCACCAAGTACCATGAAGCAGGAAAAACTCGAAATCGTTTTGTCCTTAACCGGGCACGTGGGTTCGAATCCCACCATCTCCGCCAATAAAAGGCACCGGCTCAGGCTGGTGCCTTTTTTGCGGCAAAGATGGTGTGGATGAGAACAGGGCGGCGGCCTGCAGGCCGCAAGCAATCAGCCCTGCGGGCTGTTGCTTAGCCCGCGGGAGAATGCCCACCATCTCCGCCAATAAAAGGCACCGGCTCAGGCTGGTGCCTTTTTTGCGGCAAAGATGGTGCGGATGAGAACAGGGCGGCCATCGGTATCAATTAGAACTTGTCGGGGCAAGACCCCTCCATTTGCTTCGCAAACGCGAATTGTCATGCGTGTTCCTCCATCACCCAGCGAAAAGCCTTTGCGGTACGCAAATCAGCGTCCTTAAAGTGTCCACCGCTGTTCCATTCAAGGGTGCAGTCTGCGCCACGCTCTGTAAGCCGACTGTGCAGCGTGCGGATATTATCCCCTACCGCAGCCATGATGGTGTTTTTCGTGCGCTCTTCCTTGTCGCCAAGGCTCAGATAAACGTGCTGTGCCTGTATCGGGTGCTGCTGTTCAAACTCCATCCAGCCCGGAAACCACACAGAGGGAGAAGCGGCGGCGATACCGTAGAACAAATCGGTCTGGGTGGATGCCCACAGCGCAAACAATCCCGCCAGCGAGTAGCCACCCAGAATGATTTTGACGTTTTCCGGGAGAGGAAACTGCTGCTCCAGTGTGGGAATGACCTGCTCCGTCAGAAAGCGCAGGGTGTCCCCAGCTTTGCCGCCGAAGCCTTGCTTTCCCCACACGGCAGGGACTTTCCACGGAGAAAGCGCATCGTTCCAGCTTTCCACCGGGATAGCTGCAAACAGAAAATTCTGGCTGCTTTGTGCGATCGCCGCCACTTCATAATCCATACTTTGCAGCTCGTGCTCACCTGTCATTTGGAGCAGCAAGTATTCTGCATTGGCCCCGCCGTAAATGCGGCAAGGTCTGTTCCCGATTTGCATTGTCTGTGTGGTCACTGCGGTATCCTCCCGAAAAAAATTGATAAGCCCAGTATAGCAATTGAAAAATCATTTTGCAATTCAAACGGTTTTCAGAGCAGGCGCAAGCGGCACAGAGGTACATTCCCCTCTGCTCTCTGGCAAATTACAGCACGGATGTGATATAATGGAGAAAAACCACCGGAGAACGGCACAAAAGAAGGAGGCTGGCATGATGGGGCAGAGGCAGCGAGAACAGGTTCAAAGAGGCTGTGCGGTGGGCACCGTGGTGCTGCTGGCATGGCTGTGCCGGGTGCTCCCGCTGGAGGGCCTGCCCTCCGGCCTGCAGGAAGCCTGCGGCATCCTCCGGAGCCTGCTGTATTTGAGTCTGTTCGCAGGGTGGGGGATCTCCCTGTACAACCGCACGGTGCATCCGCAGGTGCGGCGGCTGCTGCTGAACGTGGATCTGTTGATGCTGTTCTGGATCCTTGTGCGCACCCTGCGGTTCCAGCTGAACACTCCCCCGGGGATGGATCGGATGCTGGGGTACATCTACTATGCCCCCATGCTGGGGATACCGGTGCTCTGCGTTCAGCTGGTCCTGACGGTGGACAGATCCGAGCGCTACCGCCTGTCTGCCTGGGCCAGAATGCTGTGGCTGCCCTCGGCGGTGCTGCTGGAGCTGGTGCTGACCAACGACCTGCACCAGCAGGTGTTCCGGCTGCAGCAGCCCTGGAACGAAAACTACCAGTACGGCTGGCTTTTCGGTCTGGTGGTGGGGTGGATCGTGATCTGCATCCTGCTGGCCTTTGGGATCATCGCCCACAAGAGCCGGAACCCCCGGATCCTCCGGCGGCTGCCCCTGCCTGCCATTCCGCTGGTGCTGCTGGGGGTGTACGCGGTGCTTTACGGCCTCCATATCCCCCTGATCAAGCAGTTTCTGGGGGATATGACCATCGTTCACTGCCTGATGACGGCGGCTTCGCTGGAAGGCGGCCTGCGCTGCGGCCTGATCCAGTCCAACACCGGCTATGAGGAGCTGCTGCGTGTCACCTCTCTGGCGGTGCAGCTGGTGGACCGGCAGGGCAACGTGTACTGCTGCTCCGAGAACGGCCGCATGGTGGACCGCCGGGAGCTGCAGGCCGCCATGCATGGCACGGTGCAGCTGGACGAGCACACCCTGCTGCGCAGCGCACCGGTGCAGGGCGGCTATGTGATGTGGCAGACAGACATCACCGAACTGGTGGAAAACATGGAGCGCCTGAAGGAGAACCGCACGGAGCTGGCAGAGCGCAACTATCTGGAACAGCAGAACTACGAGGTGGAGCGCAAGATCAACGCCCTGCGGGAGAAGAACCGCCTGTACGATCTGCTGCAGCGCCAGCTGGCCCCCCAGATCATCCGGATGGATCAGCTTCTGACCCGGTACCGCGCGGCCCCGGAGGCGGATAAGCGGCAGTTGCTGGGGCAGGTGGCAGTGCTGGGCGCTTACCTGAAACGGGGTGCCAACCTGATGTTCCTGGCCCAGCAGCACCGGTATGTGCCCTCGGCGGAGCTGCGGTATGCGCTGGAGGAATCCATCAGCAGCCTGGAGCTGGCCGGGGTGGAGTGCGCCATGGAGGTGACCCACGGGGTCCGGCTTCCGGCAGAGGCGGCAGCGGCCTGTTACAGCCGGTTCGAGTCGGTGGTGGAGGGGGCGCTGGGGCAGCTGGATGCCCTGTTTGTGCGGGCCATCTGGAAGGACCACCGGTTGAACCTTTATCTTTCGGTGGAAACCGGGGCGGACCTGAAAGCCGCCTGCCCCGCCGCTGTGCAGGAGGCCCCGGGCAGCTGGGTGCTGAACGATCACTTTGAAGGAGGTGCCCCGGAATGTGGAACAAACTGAAGCAGTGGCTGCACCCGGACCACATCACCCGCAGCTCCATCAAGGAGGGCTTTGACGACCTGCCCGCGGCGGTGTGCTACTTTACCCCGGACGGCATCATCCGGCTGTGCAACCGGCAGATGTTCCGGGTCTACCGTGCCCTCTCCGGCCGGGATCTGCAATCGCTGGAGGAGCTGCACCAGCAGGTGTGGGCCCCCACCCATGGCCGAAGGGTGGACGGCAAAAATCCGTCCTTTGTGCTGCCGGACGGCACCTGCTGGCTCTACTCAGAGCAGACCGTGTTCGGGGAGGGGGTCCGCCCCCATGTGGAGTGCATCTTTTCGGAGGTGACAGACCTGCAGCGCCAGCGGCAGGAGCTGCTACGGCAAAATCAGGAGCTGCTGCGGATGAACCGGGAGCTGCGCCGGCTGTCGGAGAACGTGCAGGAGATGACCCGGGAAAAAGAGATCCTGGAGTTCAAGACCCGGCTCCACGATGAAATGGGCTACGGCCTTACGGCGGTGCGGCAGTGCCTGCTGCAGCGGAAGGACCCGGCGGAGCTGGAAGCCTCCCTTGAACAGATGAACAAGGCGGTGCAGCTGTTTCGGAAGGACAGTGAGACCCCGCCGGAGGAAAACGAATGGGACGTGTTTGTGGAGGACGCGGCCCAGCTGGGGGTCACGGTGGCCCTGCAGGGGCCCATGCCCCGGCAGCACCAGCAGCTGCTGCTGACCATTGCCCGGGAGTGCATCACCAACGCGGTGCGCTACGCCGGGGCCAACCGGTTGGAGATCACCATCACCCCGCAGGGCGGGGGCCAGCGCTGGCAGTTTGAAAACGACGGCCCGCCCCCCGCAGACCCCGCCATTACGCCGGGCGGGGGGCTTACCGCCATCCAGCGCCGGGTGATGCAGGCGGGCGGCACCATGGAGGTGCAGGCCCGGCCCCGCTACCGGCTGTGTGTGAACCTGCCAAAGGAGGAAACGATATGACCAGCGTTTTGATCGTGGAAGACCAGCGGATGCCCCGGGAGAACATGGAGCACCTTGTGGAGGACAGCGGCCGCTACCGCCGGGTGGCCTCCCTGAGCACAGCGGAAATGGCGCTGGCCCAGTGCGCCCGGCATGCCGTGGATCTGGTGCTGATGGATGTGTGCACCAAGGGCAGCCGGGACGGCATTGATGTGGCGGCAGAGATCAAGGCCCGGTACCCGGAGACCAAAGTCATCATCATCACTTCCATGGTGGAGGAAAGCTACCTGAAACGGGCAAAGGCCGCCGGGGCCGAGAGCTTCTGGTACAAGGATGTGTCCCCTGAGAGCCTGCTGGAGGTGATGGACCGCACTATGGCGGGGGAAAGCCTCTACCCGGACCGCACCCCGGAGACCCGCCTGGGGCAGGTCAGCAGCACCCAGCTCACCCCCCGGGAGATCGAGGTGCTGCGGCTGGTGTGTGAGGGGCTGGAATATGAGGAGATCGCCGCAGAGCTGGGCATCTCCTCCCGCACCGTAAAGCGCTTTGTCTCTTCCCTGCTGGAAAAAACCGGCTACTCCAACCGCACCCGCCTGGCCATTGCCGTCACCAAGAAAAACTTCATTCTCCCCCATCTGGAGGAGTGAGAAACCTCTCCGTCTCGCATTCGCTCGCCACCTCCCCTAATAGGGGAGGCAAGAAAGGCGCTGCTTTACGGCAAACTGTCGTGCAAAACCCCTCAGTCACGGCTTGCGCCGTGCCAGCCCCCCTAGTAGTGGGGCCTTTGGCAAAGAGGATAAGTTTCTGCTTTATGGTCAACACGCAGACGCTGCCGCCCTGCCAAGGCCTCCCCTACTAGGGGAGGTGGCTTTGCGCAGCAAAGACGGAAGGGTTGTACAAAGGCGAAGCCTGCCCGTGAGACAGACCCCCCTGCCAAGGGGGGCTTTTTTTATGCGCATTTTGCTCCCAAAAGTGCCAAATTGTGGAACACGCCGGAAATACTGGAAAAACTTTGGGCAGAACACCGAAAAATTTTCACAGTTTTGTCCCTTATGGCCCATGCGGAGCCGCGGGGCGGTGTGGTATCCTTGATACAGTAAAACGTTCTGCATCCATGTGGCGAGACACTGCCCGGAAAGGAGGCCGTGGACATGAAATGTGTCGTAGTCGATATGCGCAACAGGCTCTTCGGCGATGCGATATCGGGTTCCCTGCAGCACTTTGACTCAGGGTTCCGGGTCTACCAGACCGAAGGAACCGCTGCGGAGGATCTGTGTGTGGATACCCATGCCGATGTTCTTGTTGCAGAGGTCACGGCCTACCCGCCGTGGCGGCTGGAACAGCGGCTGGACCTGTGCCGGAGGCTGCGGCAAGGGTTGCCCGGTTGCCGGGTGGCGCTGGTGGTAGATGAGGTGTGCGAGCCTCAACTGGCGGACCAGGTGCGGCGGGCGAAAAAGGACGGTCTGATCGACGGGTTCTTTTACAGCTCTGTCTCCTCCGACTATCTCTCTGCTATGATCGATGCCCTGTGATCCCCTTGAAACAAACAGCATGATTCTGGAAAGGAGCAACTACCATGACGAACAAGAAACTGAAGATGGCGGCAATGTCCGTGGCCCTGACCGCCTGCGTGGCCGCAAGCCCTCTGGCAGCAAACGCAGATGCTCCGGAAGCAGCTCCGGGAGAACCGAAAAAGGAGCCTGTGGCGGAGGAAACCAAGAAAGAGGAAAACACCGCAGAACCTCAGGTCAATCAGGAAGCGAAAAACGCTCAGGAGACCCTGAAGGATGCGGAAGTCAAATACAATAAAAACCCCACGACCAACCCTGACGGCTCCCAGAAGCTGGATGGCGTGATCGTGACCAACCCCGAGGGCAGCGGTGAGACCGGCAGTGAGACCGGCGGCGAGACCGGTGGTGACCCCAACCCCAACCCCGACAGCAGCGAGACCAAGCCCGGCGGCGAAACTGGCTCCGGTGAGACTGGCTCTGGCGAAACTGGCTCTGGCGAAACTGGCTCCGGTGAGACTGGCTCCGGTGAGACTGGCTCCGGCGAGACCGGCTCTGGTGAGACTGGCTCCGGCGAGACTGGCTCCGGCGAAACTGGCTCTGGCGAAACTGGCTCCGGTGAGACTGGTTCCGGTGAAACTGGTTCCGGTGAGACCGGCTCCGGCGAGACTGGCAGCGGCGAAACTGGCTCCGGCGAGACTGGCTCCGGTGAGACTGGCTCCGGCGAAACCGGCTCTGGCGAAACCGGCTCCGGTGAGACTGGCTCCAGCGAGACTGGCAGCGGCGAGACTGACACCGGCGAGAAAAAGCCCGAGAAAGTGGAGATCGGCACCGCTGAAAAGACCGAGAAGTCCGAGACCACCGTGGAGACGAACCCCAAACCCGGCGCAAAACCCATTGAGGACACCACCACCCCGCCCACTGTGGAGAAGAACCCGGACGGCTCCTCCACCATCACCCAGACCACCGTGACCCCCGGCACTGAAACCACCACCACCACCGGCACCGGCACGGCCAAGGGCGATCTGGATACCGTTGTCACAGAGACCCCCAAGGAGAAAATCGACCTTGAGAAGGAACTGGGCAAGGTGAACCCGGACATCAGCTGGAATATTGAGAAGGGCGCTGACGCGGTCAACGGCTACAAGGTAGAGGAAGTGACCAACTCTCCCGACGGCAACCAGCAGACCCTCAAGCTGAGGAAAGAGGAAGAAACCACCGCCGAGATGACCGCCGAAGACATCGCCAAGCTGGTGGATGCCGAAAAGCCCACGGTGAACCCCGACGGTACCTATACCCTCACCCGGACCGAGACCATTCTGGACGCAGAGGGCAACCCCCAGACCCGCACCACCTACATCACCATTCAGGACAACAAGGTCACCACCAAAACCACCACCGAGCTGACCATCACCCGGGAAAAGGAAAAGCAGGAAGGACAGGCAGACATCCCCACCGATGTGGTGCTTCCGGAAGTCGAGCTTAGCAACGGCGAGTCCCTGCCCTACACCAAGCTGGACGAGATGCTGCAGGAAAAGGGCGGCAAGGACGCCAGCGGCGTAAAGGACGGCACGTACACCTACACCGAGACTGCCGAGGATGGCACCGTCCGGGAGTACACCATCAAGATCGACACCACCAGCACCGATCAGCTGACCAACGCTGAGATCGTTGCCAAGCTGAACAACGACCGCTACTCCGTTGAGGGCGGCGATATCTACTACCGTGCCGACAACGGTGAGCGGGTAAAGCTGACTGTGGACCAGAACACCGCACTCCGCCGGAACCTGTCCATTGATGTCAGCGTCACCGAGACCAAGAAGGGCACCACCGAGGCTCCCGACAAGGAAACCGCCGAGAACGAGGTCAAGGACAAGGCTCTGCGGGAAGCTCTGTACAAGGCTGCCGGCGGCATGACCACCGATGAAGCCACTCTGGCAGAACTGAAGAAGGCAATCGATGCAGGCACCTTTAACCGGGATGAAGGCGGCGTCTTTACTGCCACTGTAGGCGGCAAGACCTACAGCTTTGAGTATTACGGTGCAAAGGTCGAAACCACCGTCACCGACGCCGTTGACCCCACCGTCCCGGGCAAGGATCCGGATAAGATCACCGATGTGAAGGACAACACCCTCGCCGGTTCTGCTCTGGTCACCTACGGCAAGGTCAGCTGGACCGATACGGAGACCGGTAAGTACCACGAGGTCACCGGCGACGCCGGCACGGTCATTCCCACTCCGCCGGAAGGCACTGAGGGCAGGTACGATGAGCAGGGTCGCCTTATCGGCTTTGACGAGGTCACCACGGACAAGAACGGTCACAAGGTCACTACCACCTACTACATCGAATACAAAACCCTGACCGACGCCGAGAAGGAAGCCCTTGCATGGGACGCCCTGCTCAAGGAGCACCCCGGCAAGACCAAGGCAGACCTGATCGCCGAGGGCTACAAGAACGTCCGCTTTGAGGGCGATGTCACCAAGGCAGAGTGGACCGTCACCAAAAAGACCGAGGGCACGGACGTGACTACCGATACCCTCAACAAGGTGCTTGTTGCTGAGGGCAGCGACAACTGGACCTTCAACGAGGACAAGTCCACCCTGACTACCGCTGACGGCAAGGTTTACACCAAGGTTGCAGACAACAAGTACACCCTCATCGAAAAGGACGGCAACAAGACCACCACCTACACCGTCACCGTAACGGAAGGGGAGCTCAAAGACGAAGATACCATCAAGGCTATGCTCGCCAAGGAGTTCGGTATTGACGCAATTGAAGCAGACAAGATCATCCTGAATGACAAGGACGGCAAAAAGATCGCCACCTATACCAATGGCAAGACCACCGTTACCATCGACTACAGCAACCTGAAGAAGAACACCCTGACCATCGACAAGTCGGTGGACGAGTCCATGCAGACCACTGTGGACACCAAGGATCAGGCTGCTCTGAACCAGGCATATGAGAACTTCTGGAATGACATCCTCACGAAGTATAATAACCGTGACAAGGAAAAGGGCGAAGAGATTTGGGTCGGTAACATCCAGGTCAAGCCTGATGAGGAAACCAAGAATAAGGTCATCACCTACCTCAAGACCTCTGTCACCCAGGCTGACATGACCACCGAGCAGCTCATCAAGGCTCTGAACGACCAGAAGAATCTGGCAAAGAAAACCGATGTCAAGGTCAACGAAGGCACCTATTATGAGGAGACTCTGAAAAACTACTACTCCGGCAAGGGAGATTTCGAGCATGCATATACTCCCTGGTATGATTTCTTTGGCATCACGAAGGGCGACGACATCGGTCATCTGGACCTTGCTTCCGGCGCCAAGCTGGACCTGCTGCCCGGCGAGGACGGCAAGTCCCAGACCACGGACTGCGTGCTGGTGAACCCCAAGCTGGAGTGGAACTACAGTGCCGAACATCTGCTGGCAGACCAGAGCAAGCTGGATAAGAAGGACCGGAACCACGATGCCGGTCTGGACAGCAAGATCAGCTACGACAAAGCACCTGGCGAGAAGGACGGTCACTACGAGTACGACCGCGGCGACAACAACAACCCCACGTCCAGCGCCTTCTACAAGGTCACCGGCACCGTGGCTTACGATGCGGTCAAGGACGAGAAGGGTAATGTCAAACTGTTCAAAGGTTGGAACGCCGAAAGGGACGCTGTCAACGCCTACCTGACTGCTGTTGAAAGCAGCAAAACCTACGATACTCTCACCGAAGAAGAGAAGAAGGAGATCCTCAGCACCTATGTCGTAAAGCTTGGCTCCTCCGGCTCCAATCCCGGCTCCCCCAAGGGCTATCAGGTCTACAAAAAGAGCTCTACCATGACTGCCTACGGCTACATGACCCGGGACGCCAACGTCTGCACCAACGCCACCGCCTCCAAACAGAATGATTCCCTGCAGTACGTGGGCGGCTACGATCTGATGATCTCCAAGCTGGTCCAGGTGCGGGAAGGTCAGGTAGTGGGCGAGAACCAGTCCTCCATCAAGACCCTCTTTGCTCCTGTCAGCGTCCGCTCTTCTTCCACCAAGACCAACAGCAGCATGACGGTGGGTACCAAGACGACCAGCACTCCTGTTGAAGAGTGGGCTACTGCCGGCTACGGCACCCAGACCGACGGCGAGTACAAGTACGATGTGGACCGTGAAAAAGAGCGGAGCCTGTGGCAGTTTGGCTACAGCGACGGCAGCTACAAGAGCTTTACCAACCTGATCCGGAACATCTTTAACGGTGATGGCAAGGGCACCGTGGAAGGCGGCTCTATCAAGTACGAGTACCACACCGAGAAGAACAAGGACGGCACCCCCGTGAAGTTTGAGGCAGACCAGATGGTAGTGACCACCAAGCAGGATGCGGAAGTGCACTACACCTTTACCTCTCAGGAGAGCCGGGATGTGTGGATCAAGGGCTACACCCAGACCGTGGTGCCGCCCGTGAACCCGGGCCCCGATGCGCCCGAGCTGCCGCCGGTGGAGGACGCAAAGCCCGCCCCCGCCCCGGCTCCCGCCCCCGAGGCTCCGGTGCTGCCCGTGGTGCAGGATGCAAGACCTGACCCCGCCCCCACTCCGGCTCCCGCTCCTGAGACCCCGGTGCTCCCGGCGGTGCAGGATGCCAAGCTGATCCAGACCGGCACCAGCGGCTGGCTGGCAGACCTGATGCTGGGCGCAGGCATGGTGCTGTCTGCAGCGGGATATTGGATGGAGCGCAAGCGCAAGGCCATGTTCTACAAGTCCCAGCACTGAACCCCAACCCCCAAAGGCCCCGGGCAAACGCCCCGCTGCCCCTTTGGGCCATGCATCACATTCCTTAACGATTCCCCCAAAAAGTTACTCCCCCAGAATCTCCTGCCAATCGCTATTCCCTGAGGCAGCGGGCCCGCACGCCGCTGCCTCGCCCCGGAGGGTCCCGCAAGCCCTCCGGGGCTTTTTTGTTGGCCGCATGGCCCGCTCCGGCAGAAAAAAACAGGGCTGCTCCACATCTCTGTGGGGCAGTCCTGTCTGGCTGCGCGGGGCGGCGCATGGGCTTCCGGGGTTTCCGGAAGGGTGCGGCTCAGCGCGCGGTTTTCTTTTCCTCCGGAGCCTCCGGGTTGTTTTCCAGGTTCAGCTCGGGCATCAGCTCGTTGCTGATGATGGTCAGCATCTGTTCCAGCTTCTTCACGTCCTCTTTGGGGAAGCGCTTGTTCACCCGCTGGACCACCGTGCTCAGGTAGGAGTAGCTGATGTTGTAGTAGTCGATATACTTCTGGGTGGGCCGCAGGTGATACTCCCGGCGGTCGGTGGTGGACTGGATCTTTTCCACATAGCCCTTGCGCACCAGCGAGCCGATCTTATACGCCGCGTTGGGGGTGGAGATCTGCATCATCCGGGAAAACTCCGCAATGGTGGGCTCCCCCATGGCCATGATGCCCTCCATGCAAAAGGATTCCACTGTGGTCAGGGTCGCCTCACGGGTGGCAAAGCGCTGGAACACGTTCTGGTAGAAATGGAGCTTGAACTTGGTATAGACATCGTTGAATGCTTTTTCCAGCATGGTACGGTCTCCCTTCGAACACTCAATTTCCTTTAGTATATCACGCTTTGGTCTTTTTGCCCAGCTTTACGCGCAGAATGTTCAGCACCACCAGCTCCAGCACAATGGCAACGCCCAGCAGGATCAGCGAGGTCCACAGGCTGGCGCTGCTGCCCAGGAACATCTGGGTCAGGCCGGTGATCACATAGCACGCGGCGGAACAGGAAGCGGCGGTAATGGCGTAGGGCAGCTGGGTGGAAACATGGTTCACATGGCTGCAATGCGCACCGGCAGAGGCCATGATGGTGGTGTCGGAAATGGGAGAGCAGTGGTCACCGCACACAGCGCCGGACAGGCAGGCCGCAATGGAGACCACCAGCATCTCGCCCTGCGGGAAAGCGTGGCAGACAATGGGGATCAGGATGGAGAAGGTGCCCCAGGAGGTGCCGGTGGCAAAGGCCAGGAACACCGCCACCAGGAAGATGATGACTGGCAGCAGGTACTGCAGGGCGGCAGCGGAGCCGCCCAGCAGGTTGGCAACGTAATATTTTGCACCCAGCAGGTTGGTCATGCCGGAAAGCGTCCAGGCCAGGGTCAGGATCAGCATGGGGCTGACCATGGCCTTGAAGCCCTCGGGGATGCAGGCGGCAAAATCCTGGAACGTCATCACGCTGCGGACACGGTAGAACACAAAGGTGAACATCAGGGCAATGCTGCTGCCCAGCACCAGACCGGCGGAGGCGTTGCAGTCGGAGAAGGCGGTGATGAAGTCCACGCCCTCAAAGAAGCCGCCGGTGTAGATCAGGCCAAGGATGCAGGCCGCGATCAGCACCAGCACCGGGGCCACCAGATCAATGACATGGCCGTGGGCATCGTCCTCGGTATCCACATCGTCGCCGTAGGGGCGGTCGGCCGTGGTGAAAAGGTCGCCGGCCCGGGCGTTGTCCTCGTGCTGCTTCATGGAGCAGTAGTCCGTGCCCGTGAAGATGAGGAACAGGCTCATCACAATGGTCAGCAGGGCGTAATAGTTGTAGGGAATGGTGCGCAGGAACATGGTAAAGCCGTTGATGCCGGAGCCTTCGGGCACGCTGGAGGTAACGGCGGCGGCCCAGCTGGACACCGGCGCAATGATGCACACCGGGGCTGCGGTGGAATCAATGAGGTAGGCCAGCTTTGCGCGGGAGACCTTCTGCCGGTCGGTCACGGGACGCATCACGGAGCCCACGGTCAGGCAGTTGAAGTAGTCGTCCACAAAAATGAGCACGCCCAGAATCAGGGTGGCAAACTGCGCCCCGGCCCGGGTGTGGATGTGGGTGGAGGCCCAGCGGCCAAAGGCGGCGGAGCCGCCGGCCTTGTTCATCAGGGCCACCAGAATGCCCAGCATCACCAGAAAGACCAGAATGCCCACGTTGCTGCTGTCAGAGAGCTTGGCGACCATGCCGCCGTCCTCGTTGAAGAACAGGGTGGTGACCGCCAGCTCCAGGTTGCCGTTGGCAAAGAGCAGCGCGCCGGTGGCAATGCCCACCAGCAGGGAGGTGTAGACCTCCTTGGTGTTCAGGGCCAGCACAATGGCCACCACCGGCGGCAGCAGGGAAAGCATGGAGCTGTACACCGCGGGGGCGTAGCTGGCCGGGTCGGCAATGGTGCCGGGGGTGGCTGCGGTGCACCACAGCAGCAGGGCAAACACCAGCAGTGCCCCCACCCAGGAGAGATTTGTCTTTTTCATAAATGATTCCTCACTTGATTTTTTGTCCCGGCCCGGGGCAGACTATCCCTATTGCAAACGGAAAGGGGGCCGCCGCCACGCCGGATTATAAAACGCTGTATTTTGAGCTGTTCCGCGCCAACGAACAGGCCATCCGCCTGCTGACCGCCGCCCAGCAAAAGGCGGAAGCGCAGGTGATGGAAGAGGACAGAGAGCCGCTGTATATGCACGGTCAGCCTGCCCACAATGCCAAAGGCTCCCCCTTTGGGGGAGCTGGCAGCGCCAACGGCGCTGACTGAGAGGGCGAGGCCGTTACCCCTTTTTGCTCTCTGCCTTTGCGGCAAACTTGGCGTTGTTGATGATGAACCGCTCGTGCACGCCGCCGCCCACGGGGCCTTTCTCGTCGTGCAGGGAGACCTTGAACACCAGCTTGCGGCCCTCCACAGCGGTCAGCTCGCTCTCGCAGGTCACGGTCATGCCCACAGGGGTGGGGGCGCTGTGCTCCAGCTCCAGCCGGGTGCCCACGGTGCCGCAGCCCTCGTCCAGCGCGGCGGCAACGCTCATCCAGCAGGTTTTTTCGGCCAGTGCCACCAGCGCGGGGGTGGCAAACACGTCCAGCGTGCCGCTGCCCATGGTCTTTGCAGTGTTCTCGGAAGTAACGGCGACACTCTGCTCGCCGCGGATTCCAGCTTCCAACATAAAAATACGTCCTTTCCAGATGCCCGAAGGCGAAAATTTAGAAATACATTGTTAGAATACCACACTTTTGGCACAGATGCACCTGTTTGGGCGTTTTTTTCTGCAAATCTCTTTCTGTTTGGCGCAATTTGCGGTATCATTGGCCCGAAAGGGATGGAAAAAAACATGAACGACTTCTGGAAATCCTACGATATCACCCATGCGGAGCTTGGCCCGAACTTCCGGTGTTACCCGCTGTACGGTAAAATCCATTTGATCGAGCTTGCCCTCTCGTTGGTGTTCATTGTGGGGATGGCCCTGTGGTACCGCCGCAGCTCGGCCTCTGCCCGGCGGCGCATCCTCGTGGGCGTTACCATTGCCCTGCTGGCCGATGAAGCTGCCCTGCTGCTGGGCATGGCTCTGACCGGTCAGTGGAACTGGAGCTATCTGCCTCTCCATCTGTGCAGCATCAATGTGTTCGTCTGTCTGTACAATACCCTCACCGATCAGAACTGGTGCAAGGAGGAACTCTATGCCCTCTGCATCCCCGGTGCGGCGCTGGCTCTGCTCTGCCCCAGCTGGCTGGACGTGCCCTCCTGGTGGACGCTCATCAATCTGCACTCGATCAGCATCCATGCCCTGCTGGTGCTCTACCCGGTTCTGCTTGTGGTGAGAGGCTACCGCCCCAGCGCCCGCCGTGCCCCGCAAGTGCTGGCTTTTTTGTTTGGCTCTGCCCTGCCTATTTACTTCTTGAATAAACCACTGAATACCAATTTCTACTTTCTGAACAATCCCTACGGCAATGTCATCACCAGTGCGTTTACCCGCTTGCTGGGTGAAAAATACTATATTCTGGGCTTTCTGCCCGCCATTGCGGTGGCGCTGTGTCTGATGTATCTGCCGTGGGTGGTAGCGGATGCCCGGCACAAAAAGAGAAAATAAGTGCTTTCTGCAAGCTGCCTTGTCCCCACCGGGCAGGGCGGCTTTTTGTTTGCTCCAAAACGCCTGCTGTTTGCAAATTAAAACTGCAAATTTCTTGCGTTTTGCGGTTTGTTTTAACTTTTTTGAAAAGTGGACAGAAATCTTTGCAAAACCCCTTGACAGAAGTTCTTCTGCATGATAACATGAACACATGAACAAACGTTCATGTAAAACACGGCAAAAGGAGAACGGCCATGATCGGATTGGAGCAGATGACCCCGGCGGGGCAGGAAAACACGGAACCGGTGGTGATGCCGGATGACGAGGTGCTGTATGAGCTGGCCGACCTGTTCCGGGTGTTTGGCGACTCCACACGCATCAAGATCTTATATGCGCTGCATGACAATGAGCTTTGCGTGCAGGACATTGCCAATGCGGTGCAGCTGAGCCAGTCGGCAGTAAGCCACCAGCTCCGGGTGCTTAAGGACACCAAGCTCGTGCGCTTCCGCCGGGATGGCAAAACCGTTTACTATGCACTGGATGATGACCATGTGAGAAGCATCCTGTCGATGGGCATGGACCACATTGAGGAGTAAACGGAAAACGCAGTACAAAGCCTCCGGGTGCACAAGGCGTGCCTGAGAGGTCCACATAAAATAAAGAGAGGTACCTATGATGAAGAAGACCTACAAGATCGAAGTTGACTGCGCAAACTGCGCCCAGAAGATGGAGGATGCCGCCAACACCGTTGCAGGTGTGGCACAGGCTACCGTCAGCTTTATGACCCAGAAGATGAAGGTCGAGTTTGCTGAGGGTGCAGACCCCCACGATACCATGGTGAACGTTCTGGCTGCCTGCAAAAAGGTCGAGGACGACTGCGAGATCTTTGATATCTGAGGAAACAGGGGTTTGTAACTCCGGTGCGGCTCCCCTGCGGGGGAGCTTTTTGTGACGCATTTTTCGGGCAGAACGGCCCAAAAGCCGGTGTGGGAAACTGTGGAAAAGAAAACGGATTTTCAACAGTTTCCACCGGGTTTTCAACAGCTTCTGCGAAAAAGTGCAAAAAGAAACGCGAAAAAGCAGGTTTTCTCCGGGAAAAGTCCGTGGAAAACTCAGGGGAAAACGTGGAAAAGTCTACCCCGTGGGGAAAACCTGTTGAATCCACCCCGCCCGCCGCGGCGCATTGCGGCCCAGAACCCAGAAAAAAGGAGAGTACAGATATGAATAAAAAGCAGAAGAAGAACCTGTACCGGATCATTGCTGCTCTGGTGCTGGTGCTCATCCTCAAATTGCTGCCCCAGTTCCCCACGCCGGTGGAGCTGCTGCTCTACTGCATCCCCTATCTGGTGGTCGGCTGGGATGTGCTCCGCAAGGCACTGCTGGGCATCAAGAACCGCCAGCCCTTTGACGAGTGCTTCCTGATGGCTGTTGCCACCGTGGGCGCGTTTGCGCTGGGCGATTATGTGGAGGGCTGTGCCGTTATCATCTTCTACCAGATCGGCGAGCTGTTCCAGAGCGTGGCCGTGGGCAAGAGCCGCCAGAGCATTTCCAGCCTGATGGATATTCGCCCCGATTACGCCAACATTGAGGACGAGGACGGCAGGCTGGAGCAGGTGGACCCCGATGATGTGGAGGTGGGCACCGTGATCGTGGTCCAGCCCGGCGAGCGGGTGCCCATTGATGGCATCATCGTGGAGGGAACTTCTGCCCTGAACACTGCCGCCCTGACCGGCGAGAGCCTGCCCCGGGATGTCCGCTCCGGCGATGAGGTCATCAGCGGCTGTGTGAACATGACCGGCCTGCTGAAGGTGCGGACCACCAAGGAGTTCGGCGAGTCTACCGTTTCCAAGATCCTCGACCTTGTAGAAAATTCCAGCATGAAGAAGGCCCGCACCGAGAACTTCATCACCCGCTTTGCCCGGGTCTACACCCCCGCTGTCTGCTACGGCGCACTGGCGCTGGCCTTTGTTCCCCCCATCGTTCTGCTGCTGATGGGCCAGCCCGCCCGCTTCGGTGACTGGGTCTACCGCGCCCTGACCTTCCTGGTCATCAGCTGCCCCTGCGCTCTGGTCATCTCCATTCCGCTGAGCTTCTTCGGCGGCATCGGCGGCGCGTCTGCCTGCGGCATCCTGGTCAAGGGCTCCACCTATCTGGAGGAGCTGGCCCGCACCGGCATCGTGGTGTTTGATAAGACCGGCACCCTGACCCAGGGCACCTTCAAGGTGGTGGGCATCCACCCTGAAAACGGCGTGACCGGGGATGCCCTTGTGGAAGCCGCCGCTCTGGCCGAGAGCTGGTCCAAGCACCCCATCTCCCTGAGCATCAAGAACGCTTACGGTAAGGACATCGACCCCAACCGTGTGACCGATGTGCAGGAGCTGGGCGGCCACGGCGTGACCGCAAAGGTGGACGGCAAAACCGTCGCTGCCGGCAACGCCCGCCTGATGGCAAAGCTGGGCCTGACGGTTCCCGAGATCACCGAGCCGGGCACCATCGTCCATGTTGCCATGGAGAGCAGATACGCAGGCTATCTGCTCATCGCCGATGTGGTCAAACCTCACAGTGCCGCTGCCATCAAGGGCCTGAAACAGGCCGGTGTCCGCAAGACGGTCATGCTGACCGGCGACGCGGAGCCTGTGGCAAAGGCCGTTTCCGCCGAGCTGGGTCTGGATGAATACCATGCAGGTCTGCTGCCTGGCGACAAGGTGGACCAGATCGAAACGCTCCTCGCCGCAAAGCAGCCCAAAGAAAACCTCGCCTTCGTGGGCGACGGCATCAACGATGCCCCGGTTTTGTCCCGTGCCGATGTGGGCATCGCCATGGGTGCTCTGGGCTCCGATGCTGCCATCGAGGCCGCTGACGTTGTCCTGATGGACGATGACCCGGCCAAGATCGCGCTGGCCATGCGCATTGCCCGCCGCACCCTGCGCATCGTGTATCAGAACATCGTGTTTGCTCTGGCGATCAAGTTCGCCTGCCTGGTGCTGGGTGCGCTGGGTCTGGCCAGCATGTGGACCGCCATCTTCGCCGATGTGGGCGTGATGGTGCTGGCTGTGCTGAACGCCACCCGTGCCCTGTACACCAAAGATCTTGCAAAAAAGAATGTGCAGTGACCGTGCTTTCTGTCCCCGCCTGAGTGCTGATGCCCCGGCGGGGGCTTTTCGCTGCCGGTGAATTGCATTCTGCCCGGAGTGATGGTACAATAGAACACAATGACCCCCGCCGCCGGACGTTTTTCCGGCAGATAGATGATAGATGGAAGAAAGAAGGCTTTTTATTATGAGCATGAACACGGTTCCTGAGCGCCTGGCTGCCTTGCGGGCTGCCATGAAGGCCAACGGCGTGGACGTTTATCTGATCCCGGTGGGTGACCCGCATTCCAGCGAGTACCTGCCCGACCATTACACCTCCCTGACCTATTTCTCCGGCTTCCACGGCGAAAACTCCAACTTCGTCGTCACCCCCACCGAGAGCGCTGTCTGGGCAGACGGCCGCTACTTTGTGCAGGCCGAAAAGGAGATCGCCGGTACCGAGATCCAGCTGATGCGGATGGGTGAGCCGGGCGTGCCCACCGTGGAGGAATACTGCGGCAAGGTGCTGCCTGAGAACGGCGTGCTGGGCCTGTGCGGCCTGACCGCTTCCTGCGGGCTGGTGCGCGGTGTGCAGAAGAAGCTGGATGCCAAGAAGGGCACCATCAAGACCCTGAACCTTGAGGATGAGCTGTGGACCGAGGGCCGCCCCGCCCGGCCTGCCACCCCGGCATGGATCCTGCCCAAGGAGTATGCGGGCTTCTCCCCTGCCGAAAAGCTGGAGCGCCTGCGCGGCAAGCTCAAGGAGCTGGGCTGCACCGCACAGCTGGTGGGCAAGCTGGATAATCTGGCCTGGCTGCTGAACCTGCGCGCCATGGATATCCAGTGCACTCCCTATGCCATGTCTTACTGCTATGTGACCCCGGAGCGCGCGGTGCTCTTCATCAACACCGCACGTCTGGGCGCGGAAGCTGCCGCAGAGCTCAAGGCCAACGGCGTGGAGATCCAGGAGTACGATGACGTGCTCAAGTTCTTGGCCGCTGAGACCGAGCCCCAGACCGTGCTGGCTGACCCTGCATCCGTGAACTTTGCCGTTTACGAGACCCTGCAGAACAACGCCGCCCTGACCGTGAAGGATGAGGCCGACCCCCTGCTGCCCATGAAGGGTGTGAAGAATGAGGTCGAGCTGGCTCACGACCGCGAAGCCCATCTGCGGGATGCGGTTGCCATGGTGCGGTTCCAGAAGGAGCTGGAAGAGCGTCTGGCTGCCGGGGAAGAGCTGACCGAGCTGACTGTGGACGAGATCCTCCACAAATACCGCTCCGCACAGGATAAATTCATCGTGGAGAGCTTTGGCACCATTGCCGCCTACGGTGGAAACGCTGCCATGATGCACTACCACGCCACCGAGGAGGACCATGCCAAGCTGGAGCGCAAGGGCTTCCTGCTGGTGGACAGCGGTGCCACCTATCTGGACGGCACCACCGATATCACCCGTACCTACCCGCTGGGTGAGCTGACTGAGGACGAAAAGCTGTTCTACACCTGGACCCTGCAGTGCCACATCGACATTGCAAAGGCTGTCTGGCTGAACTACTGCGACGGCCACATGCTGGATACCATCGCCCGTGAGCCGCTGTGGCAGCACCTCATCAACTACCGCTGCGGCACCGGCCACAGCGTCAGCTTTGTGGGCAACGTCCACGAGGGTCCCCACGCCCTGAATGGCCGCAACACCACGGTGTTCCAGCCGGGCATGATCATCACCGATGAGCCGGGCGTGTACGAGGCCGGTCAGGTGGGCATCCGCATTGAGAACGAGCTGGAGTGCTACCACAAGGCCGACAACCAGTACGGCACCTTCCTGGCCTTCCGTCCGCTGACCTTTGTGCCCATTGCCACCTCTCCTGTGGTGCCCGGTGTCCTGACCCGGGACGAGCTGGATTGGCTGAACGCCTACCACCGCGAAGTGTTTGAGAAGCTGGCTCCCCGCCTGAATGAAGAAGAGCGGGATTGGCTGGCAAAGAAGTGCGCTGCCATCGGAGCATAACCACAAAAAAGGGAGACCCCGCAGGGGGTCTCCCGATTTTGGTTTATTCTTTCCGGTTTTTCCAATATTCCTTGGCTTCCTCAATGATCTTTTTGAAGGGGCCGGAGGGGTAGGTGCTCTCGGCGATATCCACCAGGAACTTGTACAGCTGGGGCCGCACCTCCTCGTACATCCCAAGGCGGGTGTAGAGGTCTTTATAATACCGGAACGTCTGGATCTTGTTCTGCACGATGGAGGCCGGGTTGATCTGGGTGTGGCAGATGCTCTGGGGATTCTGGACGTAGTAGTAACCGGCTTTGTCAATGGAGACAAAGGTCTCGGCATACTGGATATACTGCATGTTGAACACCAGATCCTCGGCCCATTTCAGCTCGCTGGTGAACTGGATGTCATTGCCGGTGAGCAGGATGCGGCGGTAGAGCTTGTTCCAGAGCACACTGTAAAAGTAGGAGGCAGGCTTGTCCATCAGCCGCAGGGCAAAGGTGTCCTTGTCGTAGACCCCGGCGGGCAGGAAACCGTATTCCCGCACCTCAGGGGGCCGGGCAACACTCATCACGCCCAGATTGTCCTCCAGCTTTTCCAGCACCTGCTCGGGCTTTGTGGCCCCGGCGGGGATCACCATCTTGTATGGCGCAATCACAAGGTCTGCGTGGTGCGCCTCGGCGGCTTCCACCAGATGCTGGGTGAAATCTGGGTCGATGTAGTCATCGCTGTCCACGAACTGGACATACTCGCCCCCGGCCAGCTTCAGGCCCAGGTTGCGGGTGTCGGACACGCCGGAGTTCTCCTTGTCCACCAGCACGATGCGGCTGTCCTTGGCGCGGAATTCCTCACACACGGGCAGGCTGTGATCCTTGGAGCCATCGTTCAGGATGATGAGTTCGATGTTTTTATAGGTCTGGTTCAGGATGCTGCCGATGCAGCGGGCCAGATGATTCTGAGCGTTGTATACGGGCAGGATGATGCTGACGAGCGGCTGATCCATGGCGGTGTCCCTCATTTCTTTTTTCGTCCATAATACTCCCTCACGGCGCAAAAATCAAGCGCTGTGCAGAGAGAAAGGAGGAGCGGATATGATCTTTCACATTGCGGTGTGCAGCCCGGACCCTGTGCTGCGGGGCCGGGTGCAGCGCCACTGCATGGAATATTATGCCCGCCGGGCCGATGCCTGCATCGTGGAGCAGCTGGAAAGCACGGCGGCCCTGCTGCAGCAGGAGGAAGTGGGCTCCCGGTACGAGCTCTACCTCATTGAGCTGCCTGCCGCCAACCCGTGCAGCGGCCTGCAGGCGGCTGCAGAGCTGCGCCGCCGGGGTGTGCGGGCCCCGCTGGCCTTTCTGGCCCACACCACGGCCTATGCCTACGAAGCGTTCCGGGTGGACGCGATGCAGTACCTGCATATCCCGTTCCGTCCGGAGCAGCTGACAGCCCTGCTGGACCGGGCCACCGAGCCGGAATACGGCCCGGTCATCCCGGTTGCCACGGCCATGGGTCTGCGGGCCCTGCCCTTTGCGGACATCGAGTATCTGGAGTGCACCCACCATGTGGTGCACTACCACCTTGCCAGCGGCGAGGACGTGGCCTCCCTCTCTCTGCGGGTCCCCTTTTCCGAGGTGGCAAAGCCCCTGCTGGCCGATGCCCGTTTTCTGCAGCCCCACCGCTCCTATGTGGTCAACCTTGCCGCCGCCGCCCAGCTCTCTTCCGGGGAGCTCTGGATGCGCAGCGGTGCCCGGGTGCCCATCCCCCGGGGGCGTGAGCCCGCCGTAAGGGCGGCGTTCCGGGCGTTTCTGGAAGGATAGGTCTATCATACAAAAAGAAAGCGGCCTGCTTCTGCGGGCCGCTTTCTGCATGGTGCAGGGGTCATACTTTGTCCCAGTCCAGCTCCGTCCAGTCGTTCAGGAACTGGTCGCTGACCTCCCGCAGGGCGGGTTCATCGGACTTGCTGGCGGCATCGGCGATGCCGATGACGTGGAAGCCTGCATCGTGGGCGGTGCGGGCGGCGTAGAGGGAATCCTCACAGACAACGCACCGGTCGGGGTCAGTGCCGCCCAGGCGTGTAAGGGTCTGGAAAAATACATCCGGCCTGCTCTTGTGGAGCGCCCCCTGTGCCTCCACATAGAAGTCGAAATATTCATCGATGCCCAAACGGGTGAGCACGGTGCGGCACTGGGCGCTCCAGGTGTTGGAGCAGATGCACATGCGGGCACCCTCGGCCTTCAGGCGGGCCAGCAGCTCCCGCACGCCGGGCTTGAGCTCCACGGTCTCGTAGAGCTTGGTGATAACATCCCACATCACATCGTTGTAGTCCTCCATTTTCAGGGGCAGGTCATACTCCCGGATGAGGTAGGCCGCGCCATCGGCCATGCCCATGGTCAGGAGCGTTTTGTGGAGGTCAGATTTTGGGGTGCGGCCATAGCGGGCCAGCAGGGCATCGGGCGCGCCCTCCCATACCACGGTCATGCTGTCGGTCAGGGTGCCGTCCATATCAAAGATCCAGTTGTTGCAGTGCATTGTTTTACCTCCACCATCGTTTCACACAAGTTAACAAAATTATACCATGGATTTTGTTCCAAAAACAGGGAGAATTTTTCCGGAAAATATGGTATACTTCTGACAGATTTCCAAAGAATGACTAGGAGGCGTTCCAGATGGCACAGAATGATACCCCGGTCAAGGCACTGGTGCTGGCAGGCGGTGGTGCGCGCGGCAGCTATCAGGTGGGTGTGTGGCGTGCCCTGACCGAGCTGGGCTGGCGGCCCCAGATCATCACCGGTACCAGTGTGGGCAGCCTGAACGGTGCCATGTTTGCGCTGGACCTGTACGAAACGGCCCGGGATATGTGGATGAGCATCCGCAGCCAGGACGTGATGGAGCTGCCGGAGGAAAACGCCGACCTCTCTGAGCTGCACGCCTTCCTGCGGGAAGTGGTGCGGGACGGCGGCATGGACGTGACCCCGCTGGAAGAGATCGTGGAGCGGGTGCTGGATGAGGATGCCCTGCGGGCTTCGCCCATCCGGTTCGGCCTTGTCACCGTGGAAAAGCGGGGGCTGAAGCCCCGGGAGCTGACGCTGGAGGATATCCCGGCGGGCAAGGTGAAGGATTACCTGCTGGCCTCGGCCGCCTGTTTCCCCGCCCTGCGGGCAAAGCAGATCGACGGGGTGCAGTTCCTGGATGGCGGCTACCGGGACAATATGCCCACCGCGCTGGCCCAGAAGATGGGCGCGGAGGAGCTGGTCTGTGTGGATCTGGAAGGGTTGGGCATCACCCTGCCCAACCGCACCGGCCTGCCCACCACCATGATCCGCAGCTACTGGGAGCTGGGGGACATCCTCCACTTTGACCCCGATACCGCCAGACGGAACATGGAGCTGGGCTACTACGATACCCGCCGCGCCATGGGATACCTGCGGGGCTGCGCCTATGCCGTTTCCACCAGCGCCGAGAGCTGTGAGGATGCCGCCGCTTTTGCGTGGAAATTCCAGCAGGTGCAGAAGGCGGTGCGGGAAAAATACCCCGTGACCCTGACAGCGGATGCGGCCCTGCTGCTGGCCAACATGAAGGATGCCCAGCTGGCCCCGCTGGAAGCTGCCGCCGAGGATGCGGGCGTGGACCCCACCGTGTTCTATACCACCCGGACACTGGCGGAAGCCTTTTTGGAAAAATGCGACCGGGAGCGCATCGAGAGCTTTGCGCCCCTGTTTGAGGGCAGCGGCAATGCGGCACAGGCTGCACGGGCCGCTCTGCTGCCCAATACGTTCTTACAGGCATTGGTCTGCCGTGCCCTTACCGGGCCGGTACTGCCGGAGGTGATCGAGGAATGAAGGTCTATCAGGGACACAGCGCCTCGCCGGGCCTTGTGATGGGACAGGTGAGCCGGTTGGAGCGCTGGCACGAAAATTTTGCCACCGGGCCGTTCAACGCGGAACGGGAACAGCGTCTGTTGGAAAACGCTGTCCGGACAGCCCAGCGTGAGCTGGACGGCATGGCAGACCGCAGCGGCCCCACGGAGCAGGCCATCTTCCTGTTCCAGAGCATGATGCTGGAAGATGAAGGCTTTATGAACGAGGTCAAATTCCAGATCAAGGCGGGCATCAGCGCTGCCGAAGCCATGTACCGTGCGGGCAACCGCTATGCAGAGCAGCTTGCGGCCATGGAGGACAACGCCTACATGCAGCTGCGCAGTGCGGATATTCTGGATGCCGCCCGCCGCGTGGTGAACGTGCTGACCAACCGTCCCCGGGTCTGGCTGGCGCTGGATCACCCGGTGATCCTGGCGGCAGAGATGCTGATGCCCAGCGATCTGTTCAGCGTTCCGGCGGGAATGATCCTGGGCATCATCACTTCGGAGGGCAATAAGCAGAGCCACGCGGCGATCATTGCGCGGGCCATGCACATTCCCTGCGTGGTGCAGGTGGGACGGGAGTTCCTGAACGACTGTGATGGCCGTACTGTGGTGCTGGATGCCAACAACGGCGAGTGCATCCTGGACCCGGATGCCAACACCCGCCAGCAGGCGGTCAGCCGCATCTGCGAGCTGCAGTGGGAGAGCGCGGAAGCCGCCCGCATCAGCGTCCTGCCCAACCGGACAAAGGATGATGTGCCGTTTGAGCTCCTGGCCAACTGCTACGGGCAGGAGGATATCGAATCGGCGCTGCAGGCAGGCGCTTCCGGCGTGGGCCTGCTGCGCAGCGGCTATATGATGCTGCCGGGCCGCCCGGTGGACGAGCAGGAGCAGTTCGTGTTCTATCAATCCTGCATTGCCGCCGCAAAGGGCGGTGTGGTAACAGTGCGCACCTTTGATTTTGGTGTGGACCGCGCCATGGCCGATATCCATAGGGGGCTGGAATCCTCCAAGCTGGGCCTGCGGGGCATCCGCAGCAGCCTGCGCCAGACCCACCAGTTTGAAACGCAGATCTGCGCCCTGCTCCGGGCGGCAGCCCACGGCCCCCTGCGGGTCATGTTCCCCATGGTGACCAACCTCGAGGATTGGGATGAGGCCATGCGGCTGGTAGCGCACTGCCGTCAGCTGCTGCGGGAGCGCGGGGAGGAGTTTGACCCGGATACGCCCTTTGGTGTGATGTTCGGGGTGCCCTCGGCCTGCCTGACGGCTGAGGAATTCGTGGAGCACGGGTGCAATTTCTTTGTCATCGAGACAAACGACCTGACCCAGTACACCCACGCGGTGGATCGGGATATCTCCATTGCCGAGCGCTACTACCGCCCGGCCAGCCACGCAATGAAAAAGCTCATCCGCATGGTGGTGGAGGCTGCCCGGGAGGGCGGGATCCCCGTGACCATCTGCGGCAGCGCGGTGGGCAATCCGGCCAACACCCTGCAATATCTGCAGCTGGGCCTGCGGAGCTTCTCGGTCAGCCCGCAAAACCTCATTGAGGTGAAAAAAGCGCTGATGAACGCGAAAATAAAGTAAACAAAAAGGACGGCATGCGCCGTCCTTTTTGTATATGTGGAAATAAAAATTACTCCAAGTTGCCCGTCAGGGTCATCACGGCAGAGAGCACCGCCAGCGGGGCGGTCTCGCACCGGAGGATGCGGGGGCCGAGGCCGACCGTTTTCACACCGGCATTGGCGGCCATTTCAGCCTCTTCCACGGCAAAGCCGCCCTCGGCACCGGTGATGAGGGCAATCTTCAGCCGCTGGCCGTCGGCAGGCTGTGCGTCTGCCAGCAGCTGGCGCAGGGGAGCGCCGCCCAGCTCGTAGCAGAAGAGCACGAGGTCGTACCCTTCCAGGCTGCGGCAGAGGGCCCCGAAGTTGGGCAGAGGCAGGGCGACATCCGGAAGCACGCCCCGGCCGCACTGTTTGGCGGCTTCAAAGGCGATGCGGTTGTAGCGCTCGTTTTTCTGCTCCTCCTTTTTGGGGGCGGCCACGCAGTACCGGCTGAAGAAGGGCACAAAGTGGGTGCAGCCCAGCTCCACGCCGTGGCGGATGACCTGTTCCAGCTTGTCCTGCTTGGGGTAACCCACGAACAGGGTCACTTCCACGCTGGGCTCGGCGGCGCTGGGATAGCCCGGCTCCACGCTGAACTCCACCGTCTCCGGCCCAAAGCCGGTGATGGTGGCGGTGTATTCCACGGCGTTGCCGTCACATAAGATGACAGTGTCCCCCAGCTTGCCCCGCATCACGCGGGAAAGATGATGGGCATCGGCCCCCCTCAGGGTGGCGGTGCCATTGGAGATTTCGGTTGTAAAATAACGGTGAGGCATAGTGGTTCTCCTTAAACGTCCTCGCCCTCTCAGTCTTTGCTTCGCAAATCCAGCTCCCCCAAAGTGGGAGCCTTTGGCAGTCCACGCAAACTTCATCTTTTTGCCAAGGCCTCTCCCTTTGGGAGAGGTGGCACCGAAGGTGACGGAGAGGGTAAGCCAGCTGAAAGAAATCATGAAAGCTTCTGCAATTACGCTTTTTTGCAGACGATGCACTCCCAGCCGCGCTTCTCCTTCACTTCCTGCACGGTCAGGCCAGCGGCTTCCAGAGCGGCGATCACCTCGTCCTTGCGGCTGTCGATGATGCCGCTGGCAATAAAGGTGGCGTTTTCGGCCATCAGGCCGGGCACGGCGGGGGCAAGGCTGATGATGGCGTTTGCCACGATGTTGGCGGTGATGATGTCGTACCTGCCGCTGGCCTTGTCGGACAGGTCGCCCACCAGAACGGTCAGCTTGTCAGCCACGCCGTTCAGGGCCGCATTCTCGCCTGCGGTGCGCACGGCCACGGGGTCGATGTCCACGCCCTCGGCACTGCCTGCGCCCAGCTTGAGGGCGGCAATGGCAAGGATGCCGCTGCCGGTGCCGATGTCCAGCACCCGCTCACCGCCCCTGACCCGCTCGTCCAGCGCTTCCAGGCAGAGGCTGGTGGTCTCGTGGCCGCCGGTGCCAAAGGCAAGGCCGGGGTCAAGGATCAGCTTGACGCGGTCGGTGTCGTACTCCTGCCAGGAGGGCACGATGGCCAGCCGTTTGCCAATGTCCATGGGGTGGTAGTATTTGCGCCAGCCGTTCTGCCAGTCTTCCTGCTCCACGCCCTCGGTCTCCACGGTGTAGGCGATGCCTGCCGCTTCCATCCGGGCCTGAATGAGGGCCAGCGTCTCCACGGGGGAAGCGCCCGGTTCCAGATACATGTGGATGATCACAGTGTCGCGGGGCTTGTCCAGCAGCTCCTGCTCGATCAGATCCACATGGGCGATCTCGGCCACCTGCTGCTCGATGTCGCTGTAATCCTCGATATAGATGCCGCCTTCGGCGATCATGGTGGCAACGGCCTCGGCGTTGTCGGCATCGGCCTTGGCCACGGTCAGGCGGATATCAGTCCATTCCATAAAAAGAACCTCCCTGGGTCTTGTGTTTTCTATTTATAAGTATAGTACCCGATTCCGGCGCGGGATGCAAGCGGTTTGGGGAGAAAGGGCAAAAGAAAAGTTTTTTCAAGATCCTGCTCTGAAATGCGCAATAATTCCAAAAAGTTTTTCACGAAAGATGCAAATTCAAGGATTTTTGGTGCAAAATTGCGAAAACGGGCGTGGACCCTATTTCTTTTTTTCGGAGGATGTGTTAAAATATTGTTACGCAATTATGGACAGCCTGCAACCAGAGGCCTCCATAACAACAACATTCTTTAAGGAGGAATGTGTCTTATGATGAAGTATCTCCAGAAACTGGGCAAAGCTTTGATGCTTCCCGTCGCTGTGCTGCCGATCTGCGGCATCCTGATGGGTCTCGGTTATGCCCTGGCCCCGGGTGTCATGGGCGTTCCCGGTGCTGCAACTTCCGGTGCAGCTTACACCGTTGGCTTCCTGCTGGTCAAGGCAGGCGGCGCTCTGATCGATAACATGGCATGGCTGTTCGCCATCGGCGCAGCCGTTGGCCTGGCTGATGACCACGACGGTACCGCTGGTCTGGCTGGCCTGGTCAGCTACCTGATGATGCAGCAGCTGCTGAGCCCCGGCGTGGTCAGCATGGTGCGCACCCTGGAAGAGGGCACCGCTACCTACATCGCTTTCCAGAAAGTGGCCGGCAACTCTTTCATCGGCATCCTGGCCGCTGTGGTGGGTGCAGCCTGCTACAACAAGTTCAAGAGCACTCAGATGCCTGACTGGCTGGCATTCTTCTCCGGCAAGCGCTTCGTTGCAATCGCCACCGGCCTGATCTCCATCGTTGTTTCTGTCGCTCTGCTGTTCGTCTGGCCCGTCATCTTCGATGCACTGGTCGCCATTGGCAGAGGCATCGCAGGCATGGACGGCATCGGCGCTGGCATCTACGCCTTCCTGAACCGTCTGCTGATCCCCACCGGCCTGCACCACGCTCTGAACAACGTGTTCTGGTTCGACACCATCGGCCTGGGCGACCTGTCCCACTTCTGGGCAGGCGAGACCTCTGCTGACGTGGGCTGGAGCCTGGGTATGTACATGTCCGGCTTCTTCCCCTGCATGATGTTCGGTATCGCCGGTGCTGCACTGGCCATGGTCCGTACCGCCAAGAACAAGAAGGCTGCCATCGGTCTGGTTCTGTCCGCTGCCATCTGCGCCTTCGTCTGCGGCGTTACCGAGCCCTTTGAGTTCGGCTTCATGTTCCTGTGCTTCCCGCTGTACGTTGTGTACTCCGCTCTGTACGGCATCTTCACCATCATCACCTACTACTCCGGTTTCCGTGCTGGCTTCTGCTTCTCCGCAGGTGCTACCGACCTGGTGTTCTCCGCTTCTCTGCCTGCAGCTGCTAAGACCTGGATGATCATTCCTCTGGGCATCGCAGCATTCCTGGTGTTCTACTTCGTGTTCTACTTCGCCATCACCAAGTTCGACCTGAAGACCCCCGGCCGTGAGGACGAGGATGCCGAAGAGGCTGAGAAGAAGGTCGTTCTGGCCAACAACAACTACACTGAGGTTGCTGCTGGCGTGCTGAAGGCCATCGGCGGCAAGGAGAACGTCTCCAGCGTGGACTACTGCGCTACCCGCCTGCGCTTCACCATTAAGGACTACACCGCTGTGGATGAAAAGGCTGTGAAGGCTGCCGGTGCTGCCGGTGTCATCCGCCCCGACAAGACCACCTGCCAGGTCATCATTGGCACCAAGGTGCAGTTCGTGTATGATGAGCTGAAGAAGATGCTGTAAGCATCCTTCTGAGCACGTTTCCGTGCGGAAGGCTGGTTGCTTCCGCAGCTATTCCCAAACTGTAAAAATGCCGCTGAGGGCGGGCGTTTACGCCCCGCTTTCGGCGGCATTTTGTTTTGTTCACAAACCGGCTACCCTTTTGGCCGGAAAATATGCTATACTGAAAACAACAAAGCAAAATAACAGGAGGTTTCCCATTATGAAGATCATTCGTGCAAAAGATTACAAGGACATGTCCCGCAAGGCTGCCAACATCATCTCCGCACAGGTCATTATGAAGCCCAACTGCGTGCTGGGTCTGGCGACCGGCGGCACCCCTGTTGGCGCATACGCTCAGCTGGTGGACTGGTACAACAAGGGCGACCTGGATTTCTCTGAGGTCACCACCGTCAATCTGGACGAGTACCGCGGCCTGCCCAAGGAGCATCCCGAAAGCTATTGGAGCTTTATGCACAAGAACCTGTTTGACAAAGTCAACATCCGCCCCGAGGCCATCCACCTGCCCGATGGCACCAACCCCGATGCTGCGGATGCCTGCAAAAAGTACAACGAGATCATCCACAGCGTGGGCGGCATCGACCTGCAGCTGCTGGGCCTTGGCCCCAACGGCCACATCGGTTTCAACGAGCCGGGCGAGGCCTTTGAGCTGGAGACCCACTGCGTGAATCTGACCCCTGCCACCATCGAGGCCAACAAGCGCTTCTTCGACGGCAACGAGGATCTGGTGCCCAAGCAGGCCTACACCATGGGCATCAAGACCATCATGCAGGCCCGCAAGGTTCTGGTGGTGGCCAACGGTCTGGCAAAGGCAAAGGCAGTCAAGGCGGTCGTCTCCGGCCCTGTGACCCCCGAGTGCCCGGGCTCAATCCTGCAGATGCACCCCGACTGCATCCTTGTGGCCGATGAGGAAGCACTGAGCCTGCTGTAATTAAACCTCTCCGTCATTGCTGCGCAATGCCACCTCCCCTAATGAGGGGAGGCCTTGGCAGCCGATTTCAGTGAATCTTTTTGCCAAAGGCTCCCCTACAAGGGGAGCTGGCGGGCGCAAGCCCGACTGAGAGGTTGCACGAAGGAAAGCGTGAGAATATGATCATCAAAAATGCTCTGATTTATACCCCCCGCCACACCTTTGAGGAGGGGAGCCTGACCATCCGGGAGGGGCGCATCGTGCCCTTTGCACAGCCGGAGGAAGGCGAAGAGATCGTGGATGCCAAGGGCGCTTACGCTCTGCCGGGCCTGGTGGATATCCACTTCCACGGTGCCATGGGCAAGGATTTCTGTGACGGCAATGAAGAAGCCATCCAGATCCTGGCCGATTTTGAGGCCGGTAAGGGCGTGCTGGCCATCTGCCCTGCCACCATGACTTTTTCGGAAGAGATCCTGAACGGCGTGATGGATGCTGCCGCCGCCCATCAAAACGGCAGAGGCGCAGACCTTGTGGGCATCAACATGGAGGGGCCCTTCATCAGCCCCAACAAGGTGGGTGCCCAGAACCCGGAGTATCTCCACAAGGCGGATGTTGCAATGTTCCGCCGCCTGCAGAAGCGGGCAAACGGCCTGATCAAGCTGGTGGATATCGCCCCGGAGGAGCCGGGTGCGCTGGAGTTCATTGCTGCCTGCCATGACGAGGTGCGCATCTCCATTGCCCACACCTGTACCAGCTACGACACCGCCAACGCTGCCTTTGACGCAGGCGCGACCCACATGACCCACCTGTACAACGCCATGCCCGGCATCACCCACCGGGAGCCCGGCCCCATCATTGCGGCGCTGGAACGGGGCGCGGAGGTGGAGCTCATCACCGACAACGTTCACATCCACCCGGCCATGGTGCGGTTCACCTTCAACACCTTCGGGGATGACCATGTCATCCTGATCGCCGACAGCATGATGGCCTGCGGCCTGCCCGACGGCCAGTACAGCCTGGGCGGTCAGGCGGTCACGGTCAGCGGCCCACGCGCCACCCTGACCGAGCACCCCGGCACCATTGCGGGCAGTGCCACCTGCCTGTACGACTGCATGAAGCGTGCCGTGCTGGAGATGAACGTTCCGCTGGAAAGCGCTGTCCGCGCCGCCAGCGAAAACCCCGCCAAGAGCATTGGCATCGACAATGATTACGGCAGTCTGGCTGCAGGCCGCTACGGCAATGTGATCCTGGCGGACAAGGAGCTGAATATTCAGGCTGTCTACCAGAAAGGAACCCGTATCGTATGAACCCCGAGAGCCTGACCTGGCGGCTGCTGACCGCCGAAGAGCTGACGAACGTTTACCTGAACGAGATGCGCCGGGATTTTCCTGCCGGAGAGCTGAAGCCCCTGAGCATGATCCTGAACAGCGAGGCCGCCGGTACCGCCCACACCTGGGGCGTGTACGAGGACGACGCGCTGGTGGCGTATCTGTTGATGGTGCGGCCCGTGGGCTGTGAGGTGAGCCAGCTGGATTACTTTGCCGTTCTGCCCCAGTATCGGGCCGGCGGCATCGGAGCCGCTCTGCTTGCCGCCCTGCCTGACCACGAGAAGGGCGCGCAGGCCATCCTCATTGAAGCGGAGTGCCCCGAAAAAGCGGAGGACGAGGCCATGGCCGTGCGCCGCCTGGGCTTTTACGCCCGGTGCGGGGCCAAGGACACCGGCTGGACAGAGCATCTCTTTGATGCCTGGTTCCGGGTGCTGGTGCTCCCCTGCTGCGGCGGAAAGGTGCGCAGCCCCGAGGAAGCCGTGCGGCAGCTGGCAGACTGCTATCGCCGCACCATGGGCGAGCCCCAGTGGCGCAGGAACGTCACCTTCTACCGCCCCGATGGCGTGGAGGTCGAGCTTTAACGACGGTGCTTTGTCCATCCGTGCAGACTTTCCCGATATGCCAAGGGCTCCCCTATTAGGGGAGCTGGCGAGCGTAGCGAGACTGAGGGGTTGAATTCTGTCCCTTGACAGTCTGGGTAAATATGGTACTATGATGATAGGAACAAACCAGATCTGAAATGGGAGGAATTTCTGATGCGCAATGTTTTTTCCCGCCGTGATTTTCTGAAAGCATCTGCCGCCGCTGTGCTGGCCGCTTCTGCCGCTGGTGTCCTCACCGGCTGTGATGGGGGCGGCAGCGAGATCCCGTCCGCGACCATCGGGCTGGGTGAGTTTGAAGTGACCATGACCGGCAACATGACCATCACTGGTGATGAGGTCGTGGGCAATGAGAACGCCAACGGCTACCTCTGCAAACCCAATGTGCGGATTCGGTACAATGGCGCAGCCAGTGAGATCAAATACAATTTTGCCGGTGTCTTTGCGGCAAAAATTGATAAGACCGCGCTGGAACTGACCAATGGAAAAGAGGAAATCTCCTCTAAACTGACAAAGACTTATGTGCCGCAGTTCAAGGCATCGGTCAGCGACTACGAGACCTTTAAGAAGGGCACGCCGTTCAAGCTGTATGTGACCTTGCAGGGCAAGAATGCTGAGTTTTCTCTGACGAGTGACGGCAAAGTGACAGTCTCCGCTGTCGATAAAGTCTAATATCCCCCAAAAGCCCGAGGTGCACCTGCACCCCGGGCTTTTTTGCGCCCAAATTTTACATTGGGGCAAAAACATATCCAAACAATTTACCTCGATTTTTCCCGCTTGTGGTCGAAGCGGTTCTCCGACTGGGATACAATAGTGCCGTACCCAAGGAAAACACGAAAACAAGAGCCGGGAACGGAAAGCCCGGATGTTTGGAGGACAAATATTATGAAAAAGATCACGCGTCGTTCGTTTCTCACTGTCTGCGGTGCTGTTGCTGCCGCTGCTGCTCTGACCGCCTGCGGCGGTTCTGCTTCCTCTGCTGCAGCTTCTTCTACCTCTGCCGCTGCAGGCTCCACCGCTGCGGCTCTGTCCGGCAACGTTGCTACCGGTGGTTCCACCTCCATGAAGAACGTTATCGCTGCCCTGACCGAAGGCTTTGCCGAGGTTGAGCCGGGTGTCACTGTCAGCTACGACCCCACCGGTTCCGGCGCAGGCATCACCAGTGCTACCGATAAGACCCTGGACATCGGCCTGTCCTCTCGTGCCCTGAAGGACGACGAGAAGGCTGACGTGGATGGCACCACCATCGCTCTGGACGGCATCGCCATCATCGTCAACAACGCAAGCAAGGTCGAGGACCTGACCGTTGACCAGCTCAAACAGATGTTCACCGGCGAGATCACCAACTGGTCTGAGGTTGGCGGCGACGACGGCGAGATCGTTCTGATCGGCCGTGAGGCTGGCTCCGGCACCCGTGATGGCTTTGAGAGCATCGTGGATGTCAAGGACAGCTGCAAGTACGCGCAGGAGCTGACCGCTACCGGCGCTGTCATCAGCGCTGTGGAGGCCAACCCTCTGGCCATCGGCTACGCTTCCCTGTCCGCTGTGGGCGACACCGTGAAGATGGTCACCGTTGGCGGTGTGGAGTGCAGCGAGGAGACCGTCAAGGACGGCAGCTACGAGGTGCAGCGCCCCTTCGTGTTCGTCACCAACAAGTCTGTCGCTCTGTCTGAGCAGGCACAGGCCTTCTTCGACTTTGCCACCAGTGCCGATGCTGCTGACCTGATCCGCACTGCCGGTGCTGTTCCTGTGAATGAGTAATTGCGGAAAGCAATGATGCTATGAACAACAAAAAGATTTCTCTTCCCAGAACCCCTGCTGAGTGGCTGGAAGCGGTGATGAACTTCATCTTCTTCCTCTGCGGCATCCTGGCGGTGGGCTGTGTACTCCTGATCTCGGTGTACATGGTCCTCTCCGGTGTGCCTGCCATCCAGAAGATCGGGCTGTTCCGGTTCCTGTTCGGCACCCGGTGGGCTTCCACCGCTGCCGACCCGGCCTACGGCATCCTGCCCTTCATCCTGTCCAGCGTTTACGGCACGCTGGGTGCCACCGTGATCGGTGTGCCCATTGGCCTGCTGACGGCGGTGTTCCTCTCCAAGGCCGCAGGCCCGAAGGTGCGCACCGTGGTCGTGACCGCCATTGAGCTGCTGAGCGGCATCCCCAGCGTGGTGTTCGGCCTGCTGGGTATGCAGGTGCTGGTGCCCGCCGTGGCCAGGACCTTTGGCAAGGCCTCCGGTGCCTGCCTGCTGAGCGCCATCGTGGTGCTGGCGGTGATGATCCTGCCCAGCATCGTGTCGGTGTCGGTCACGGCGCTCAACGCTGTGCCGCCGGAGTATGAGCAGGGCAGCCTGGCTCTGGGCGCAACGGATGTCGAGACCTGGTTCAAGGTCAGCGTCCCCGCTGCCAGGAGCGGCATTGCCGCCGGTATCGTGCTGGGCATCGGCCGCGCCATCGGCGAGGCCATGGCCGTGATGATGGTGGCTGGCAACAGCCCCAACATGCCGGACAGCCTGTTCCGCAGCGTCACCTTCCTGACCACCGCCATTGCCAAGGAGATGAGCTACGCCAGCGGCCTGCAGAAACAGGCGCTGTTCAGCATTGCGCTGGTGCTGTTCGTCTTTATCATGGGCATCAATATCCTGCTCAATGTGGTGCTGAAGGGAGGAAAGCGCGATGAATAACAGTGCTTCTGCCTCCCGCCGCACCTGGAACCGCGTGATGAACGCGCTGGTCTGGGCCTCGGCTGTGCTGGTCATCGTACTGGTGGCGGGCATTCTGGGCATGGTGCTGGTGCGCGGCATCCCGCACATCAGCTGGAAATTCCTGACCACCACCGCCAGTGTGCTGAAGGGCACAGACGGCATCCTGCCTGCGATCCTCAACACGCTGTATGTCATCCTGCTGACGCTTTTGATCGTACTGCCGCTGGGTGTGGGCGCGGCCGTTTACCTGACCGAGTACGCCCAGAACCGCAAGGTCATCTCGGTGATCGAGTTCACCAACGAGACGCTGGCGGGCATCCCCAGTATCATTTACGGTCTGGTGGGTATGCTGGTGTTCGCCCAGACACTGGGCTTCCAGACCTGCCTGCTCTCCGGCAGCCTGACGCTGGTGATCATGAACCTGCCCACCATCATCCGCACCACCCAGGAATCCCTGAAAACGGTGCCCCAGGGCTACCGTGAGGGTGCGCTGGGTCTGGGCGCGGGCAAGTGGCACATCATCCGCACCATCGTGCTGCCCTGCAGCATCGACGGCATCGTGACCGGCTGCATCCTGGCCGTGGGCCGCATCGTGGGCGAGAGCGCTGCGCTGCTCTTCACCGCCGGTGCTGCCGAGGTCATTGCCAACGGCGTGCTCAAGGCCTACACCTCCAACGGTGCCACCCTGTCGGTGCTGCTCTACCTCCGTGCCTTTGAGGACGGCGATTTCGACTCCGCCTGGGCCATTGGTGCAGTGCTGCTGGTGCTGGTGCTTGCCATCAATCTGGCAGCCCGGCTGGCCAAAACCAAACTGAAACAGAAGCAGTAGATAAACCCCACCGTCAATGCTTCGCATTGCCACCGCCCCTAATAGGGGCGGCCCTGGCGCTGCGTGAAGCACTGCAAGTTCCCCTCTATGCCAAGGGCCCCACTACTAGGGGGGCTGTCGAGCGTATGCGAGACTGAGGGGTTTAATACACGAGGAAATCTCGAGGAAAACTATGGAAAACGTATCACCCATTATCACAGCCAAAAACCTGAACCTCTGGTACGGGGATTTCAAGGCGCTGAAAGATATTTCGCTGGACATGGGCGAGCGGGAGATCACGGCCCTCATCGGCCCCTCCGGCTGCGGCAAGTCCACCTTCCTGAAGACCCTGAACCGGATGAACGACCTTGTGCCCGGGATCCGCATCGAGGGTGATGTCCGCCTGAAAGGGCAGGACATCTTTGCCCGCGAGATGCAGCCTACTGAGCTGCGCCGCCGGGTGGGCATGGTGTTCCAGAAGGCCAACCCCTTCCCCATGAGCATCTACGATAACATCACCTACGGCCCCAGGCTGCACGGTGTGCGCAATAAGGCAGAGCTGGACGAGCTGGTGGAAAGCTCCCTGAAGGGTGCCGCCCTCTGGAACGAGGTCAAGGACCGCCTGAAAAAGAGCGCTCTGGGCCTTTCCGGCGGCCAGCAGCAGCGCCTGTGCATTGCCCGCGCTCTGGCTGTCAAGCCCGAAGTCCTGCTGATGGATGAGCCCACCAGCGCCCTGGACCCCGGCTCCACCATGAAGGTGGAGGAGCTGATGAGCGAGCTGAAAAAGAACTACACCGTGGTCATCGTGACCCATAACATGCAGCAGGCAGCCCGTATCAGCGACCGCACCGCCTTCTTCCTGCTGGGCGAGCTGGTGGAAGCCGGCCCCACGGCGCAGATCTTCAGCACCCCGCAGGATAAGCGCACCGAGGATTACATTTCGGGCCGGTTCGGCTAAGGAGAAAAACGCAATGAGCAACCGTACACAATACGAAAACGACCTTGCCGCCCTGAAAACGGCCCTGACCGAGATGGGGCAGAGCGCTGCCGATGCCGTGGAAGCTGCAATGGAAGCGCTCTGCACCGCCGATGCCGAGGCTGCCGCCGCCGTGGCGCAGGGCGATGGCCGCATCAACAACATGGAGCGGGACATTGAGCACCGCTGCATGACCCTGCTGCTCCGCCAGCAGCCGGTGGCAGGCGACCTGCGCCGCATCTCCACCACCATGAAGGTGGTCACGGATGTGGAGCGCATCGGCGACCATGCCTCCGATATCGCGGAGATCATCCCCCATCTGGTCACTGTCCGCAAGGAGGGCGACCCTGCTGTGAGCCAGGCCATCAAGATGGGCCAGAAGGCGCACAAGATGATCCTGGATGCCCTGAATGCCCTGACCTCTGAGGACGAGCAGGTTGCCCTCAGGGTCATTGCCGCCGACGATGAGGTGGACTACGATTTCAACGCCATCAAGCATACGCTGGCACAGGAGATCGCCGCCGACCCCGGCAAGGTGGATGCCGCACTGGATCTGCTCATGGTCATCAAATATCTGGAGCGCATCGGCGACCACGCCGTGAACCTGGCCGAGTGGGTGGAGTTCGTCCGCAGCGGGCGTTATCATAACGAAAATATGTTCTGATCTTTTGTTTCTGTAAAAATTTGAGCTTCCTGCAATTATTTCTGTGACCCGCCCGTATTATAGGCAGAAAGGCTTCCCCAGAAAGCCTGATGAACTGGCTGCGGCGGGTGTCCGGCATCCCCCTGTCCCCGCCCGCCGCTGCCGCAACGGAGGGTTTTACGCTATGGTACAGACCAAGAATTTCCCGCTGGAAACGCGCGGCGAGGCGGTCAGCCGCGAAGCGCTGGTCCAGGCGGCATTGCAGGAGATCACCCAGAATTACCGCGAAGCAAGCCTTTCCAATGTGGCCCGCAGCTACGGCGTTTCGCTGGCGTATGTCAGCGAGTGCGTCCGGGCCCAGACCGGAAAGACCTATAAGGAGCTGCTGCAGAAGCACCGGATGGAGACCGCCGCCCGCCTGCTGCGCCGCAGCGACCTGAACATCCAGCAGATCATCACCCAGGTGGGCTACGAGAACACCAGCTACTTCTACCGCCTGTTCCATGAGCGGTATGGCCAGAGCCCCCGGGAGTACCGCCGGGCACGCAGCCAGCGCACATAAGCGCATCAGTGAACGACCCTCTCCGCCTTTGCAGCAGGCTTTGACGGAGAGGGCCGTTTTGTGTTATATTAAAGCAGAACGATCAGGGCGGGCAGCGGCCTGCCGGAAGAGAGGTTGGATGACGATGTTTCGTGGAGCAAGACGTGCAGATCTGGATGCGATCCTGAAAATTTATGCCCGCGCCCGGCAGGCAATGGCGGATTCCGGCAACCCCACCCAGTGGGGAGATCATTTCCCGCCGCAGGAGCTGCTGGAAGAGGACATTGATTCCAACCGGCTGTTCCTCTACCTTGTCAACGGCGAGCTGGAGGGCGTGTTTGCCTTTATCCTTGGCCCGGACCCCACCTATGCCCGGATCGAGGATGGCAAGTGGCTGAACGATACCCTGCCCTACGGCACCATCCACCGGCTGGCTTCGGCGGGCAGGCACCCCGGCGTTGCCGCCGCTGTGATCACCTGGTGTCTGGAGCACTGCGAGAGCCTGCGGGCCGACACCCACGCCGACAACAAGATCATGCAGCACCTGCTGGAAGAAAACGGCTTTACCAAGTGCGGCATCATCCATGTGGAGGATGGCACGCCCCGCATTGCCTACCAGAAAATGTCCCTTACCCTGCCTTTGCGCCGGGATTGAACCGCAAAAATGCGCCGCCCCACCGGAAACGATGGAGCGGCGCTGTTTTTATGCAGTTCTGTCAGCCGTGGAAGGGAGCGGGTGCGCCTGCGTTCAGGAAGCAGCTGCTGCCGGAGCTTCCGGGGCGGGCTGCTCTGCCGCAGTTTCTTCCGGCGTGGGCTGGAAATACTTCTCGTACAGCTCCATGCCGATGCGGTAGCCCTGCCACACGATGACTGCCGTGCCTGCACCGGCCACGCCGATGATGGCGGCAGTGCCCAGAATGCTGGGCTCGCTCTCGATGGTGGCATCCCGGTACTGGGCCTCCACGGTCACGGTGCTGCCCTTGGCCACGCTGCCCGCCGGGATGGTAAAGCTCTCCTCGTTGTAGGCGACCGCCGGGTTGCCCAGCAGGCTGGCTTCATCCATGGCCCACAGGTCGAACACCATGCCCTCGGGCACGGCGCTCTGGTTCAGCGTCACCTTGACCTCGGCATCCACCGGCACGTTGGCGCTGGTCATGGCTTCGCTGCCGTTGTAGGTGAACGTGCCGCCCTTCACCGTCAGGGTGTAGGTGGAGGCTTCGGGTTCGGGGTCAGGTTTGGGCTCGGGCTTCGGTTCGGGAACAACGATTTTGGTCGAGTTCAACTCCACATCGCTGTCGGGCATCTCAAAGCGTACCACTGTTTTGTCGGTTTCACCGTTCGGGTAAATGCTGCTGAATGCCTTGCCGATTTCCTGACCGTTGATATTCGTAATATCTACATTGGATTCTACGGTGAGGACGGTGCCTGCATAAGAATACAGATCCCATGCGGTGCCCTGCACCAAATCAGAGCCAGTTTCACCGGGGACGAGAGGATGCGTGTCGTTTACCTTCACGATGGCTCCACCATTCACGGTAACAGAGCGATAATTTCCACTCAGCACGGTTCCCTGGGTGAGAATGCTGTCTTTTCCGTTGAATGCACCGCCGGTTATCGTTCCGTCATTATAAAGCAAACCGGCCGCAAATGTGCCGCCCTCGATTTTATGCGTTTTAGTGGGATCGCCATTAGGCCAACCATTTGTTACTATCGTGTTGAAGATACCGTCCTCAATGATTCCATATTCGTTGGAGATGCCGCATTTCACTGCATCCAACTGGCCGGTTTTATTGACGGGGTCGGTAAATCGGAAGTTGTAGGTTTTTCCGCCGGTCAGATACAGTGTGCCGATGCCCTCAAATGATTTCTGGATGTGCCAACCGTCACCATAGTAGGTATAATATCCTCCATCGGCCTCAAAAGGAGCATTGACTATAACCGGTGTGCCATTACTGTCCATGATAAGGGGCAAACCATGGGAAGCCTGGTTCAGTATGATATCCGCTTCCGGATCAAGAGCACTCACAGAATTAAGAGATTTTATATTGATGCACACGGTGTTTTTGTTGGAAGAATCCGGATATACGCTTTCCAATAAAATGCGGTTGATATCAAGGATGGGTTTACTGGCGGTAATGGTATTATTCCCGGTCTTGACTGCATAAAGCGTGTTGCCCCAATCGCCGGACGCAAGACCATTGACCGCTGTGATAGGATCGGTTCCGTTCAGAGTGACTTTTTTGAATGTGCCTGCACCTTTGGGCTCTTTCGCAAATGCGCCGCCGGTCAGCTTGGCACCGGATTCAACCACCAACTGGACATTCGGGTTCAGGGGGCCCAGTGCGTTTTCCTCACCGGAAAAATCATAATCTCCGCTTTCCAGCGTCAGCGTTTTATTGCTCTTCTCAAACCTCCAGCCGTTGCCGCTGTAATCCTGGGTGCCGCCCTTGGTGCCAACGGGGTAGCCGTCTTTATCGATCACCAGCCGGGTCAGCATGCTCAGGGTAACGGTGTCCGCAGTGGCGGGTGGTGCGGTGAAAGTGACAGAAAAATAACCATTACCATCATCGTAATAACTTGCACTTGGTGCCCAATCTTCTAACAAACAATGTGTGTCGTTTGTGTTCCCGAATGTAACATCAATAGGAAATAATATTGCTTGACGGTTACGGAAAAAAATATGGATGGTGATGCTGGTATTATGGTCGGAATTGGGAATGACATAACCGCTGTTGCCGAAATAATTGATTCCTGCATCGTAACACTCATAGCTGCCATTCTCCGGGAAATTCACATTCAAGGTATAGCCGCTAGCGACAGTGTCACCCGCTGGTTTTTTATCAAAAATGCCGCCCTTTATGGTGCCGTTGTTGGTAACGGTAGATCTAAACGTGCCATTTTCAATCTTGCCGTCAGATTCATTGGAAACGGAAGAAAAAAGGCCGCCGGTAATAGTACCATGATTTGTGAGAGAAGAGGAAGAAGAAAATTGACCGCCACTGATTTTTCCGTTATTTATCACAGTGTTGTCGAAAATTCCCCTAACAATGATTGCATCTCCTCCAATCGTGAGTTTACATTTGGTGATAGGTCCATTGCCGGAACTAATTGATAAAAAATCATATTCTGTCGAGCTGGCAGGATGCAGGTCAAGAGTGGTGCCATCATAGCTCCAGCCCTCACCGCCGGAACCGACAGGATAGCCATCTACAATTCTTAATTGGTCGCCTCCCTCCGCCCACGCTGTGATTGCCGACACAGGCAGGAGCGTTACCGCCATGCACAGCGCCACCAGAAGGCTGATAAGTCGTTTCTTCATAGGGGGTCCCTCACTTTCTTTGGGCCGGAAGTGGAGCTCCGGCAAAATGGATGCTCTTACTTCCTTAAATACACGCCGCGCGGAATCCTTTCACCCTTTTTCAAAAAAATTTGAAAAAAAAAAAGAAAAAACAGAATGCTGAGGTGGTGGCATCTCCTGACAATGGAGTGCAATCCCTTGACAAAGCGTTTAAAATTGACTATACTACAAATAGAAAAGGTGCTGACGAGCAATGTTTGGTCAGCTTCCCGTTTCTAGTGGATCAAAAAAGATTGACCGTTTGAGTTGGGGAACTGTGGCGGTCAATCTTCTTTGTTTTTATCGCTCTTCTCGTGAGAAATCTTCCAGCCAGCATCAAATGCGGCTTTCGCGACCGTGACAAGCAGAGCCAGCAAACTGATCACTACCGTCAACAGAGCACAAACTTCTGTCAGAGACATTCGACATCCCTCCCTTCGCCTGAAAGGCTCCGGGAAAGGGTACAAAATCAAAAAAGTTCCGTTTCCCGGAGCAACATTGCCGCTTGCGCGGCGTTGTAAGCACACCAGGAGCGAGAAGCATGACCACCTGCATTGCAGACAGCACCTTTTTTCCTGCTGTTACCAGCATTAAAAACAGTATATCATAGGATTTGACAATTTTCAATTGAAACCGAGCGCTCCCGGATACTTCTGATGAAGTGTGCGGGGGCGTTTTTTTCGTGGAACTGGGGGCTTGTGGAGCGGGGGCAATCGTTCTATAATACAAGCTGTGAAATGAATCACAAAAGGGGTGGAACGTATGGACAAAAAACTGAACGAGGCCGTGGCGGCGCTGCGGCCCCAGATGGTGGCGGCGCTCCAGCGGCTGGTGCACAGGCGCAGTGTGGAGGCCGACCCGCTGCCGGGCAAGCCCTTTGGCGAGGAGGTGGATGCCTGCTTTGCCGAGGCGCTGACCCTCTGCCATGAGCTGGGCTTTGAGACCACCGACATGGATCGGTACATCGGCTGGTGCGAGATCGGCACCGGGGACGAGATGGTGGCGGTGCTGGGGCATCTGGACGTGGTGCCCGAGGGCGAGGGCTGGCATCACCCGCCCTACGCCGCCGAGATCGAGGGCGGCAGGCTGTATGGCCGGGGTTCCGTTGATGACAAAGGCCCGGTGGTGGCCAGCCTGTTCGCGCTGAAGGCCATCCGGGATCTGGGCATTCCGCTCAACCGCCGTGTCCGGCTGCTGTTCGGCCTGAACGAGGAGACCAACGACCGGGACGTGCTGTACTACAAGGCCCACGGCGGGGAGATCCCGGTGCTGGGCTTCACCCCGGACGGCGAGTATCCGCTCATCAACGGCGAAAAGGGCATCCTGAACGAGAGCTATGCTGTGCAGCTGCACCAGACCGGGGCCTGGCAGCTGAGCAGGGTGCAGGGCGGCGTGGCCGGCAATGTGGTGCCGGACTACGCCTGTGCTGTGCTGACCGCCCCGGCGGGGGCCGCCCTGCCGGATGCGGAGCACATCACCGTGACAGCCGTCCCCGGCGGCTATCAGGTGGAAGCGGTGGGCGTTTCGGCCCATGGCAGCCACCCGGAGCAGGGCGAAAACGCCATCGGGCGGCTGGTGTGCTACCTCGACCGGCTGCCGCTGGAGGGGGATGCAAAACAGGCCGTGCACTTTCTGGCCGAGAAGCTGGGTACCGATCCCTACGGCGAGCGCCTGCTGGGCCACCGGCTGGAGGATGCGCTCTCCGGCCCCATGAGCTGCAACTGGGGGCTGATCGAGGGCGACGCGCAGCATCTGTGGGTCAAGCTGAACTACCGCTATCCTGTGACCATGGAACGGGCGGATTGCCAGCCCGCTGTGCAGGCCGCCTTTGAGGCCGCAGGCTGGGCGCTGGATGGGCAGGTGCACAAGGAAAAGCTCTACTACCCGGCCGAGACCCCGCTGGTCAGCGCCCTGCTGGAGGTTTACCGGGATGCCACCGGCGACAATGCCCCGCCCAAGTGCATCGGCGGCGGCACCTACGCCAAGATGCTGCCCAATGTGGTGGCTTTTGGCCCCCTGTTCGCGGGGGACCCGGTCACAGAGCATCAGCCCGATGAATGCATCGATCTGGAACGTCTGGTGCAGAACGCCCAGATCATTGCAAACGCCATTGTCAAGCTGGCAAACCTGCCGCTGGAATAAGAAGGAGGACGGGACTATGAAGATCACACAGGTGCGGCTGGGCCGCATTTCCACCCCGCTGCGGGTGCCGTTCAAAACGGCACTGCGCACTGTGAACAGCGTTGAGGATGTTATCGTGGAGCTCCACACCGATACCGGTGCGGTGGGCTACGGCGAAGCACCCCCGACCGGTGTCATCACCGGCGACACCACCGGGGCCATCCTCGGTGCCATTCAGGATCATATCGCCCCTGCCCTGCTGGGCCGCGACCTCGATGAATTTGAGGATCTGACCGCCGCTGTGCAGAAGGCGCTTGTCCACAACACCAGCGCCAAGGCCGCTGTGGACATGGCCCTGTGGGATCTGCTGGGCCAGAAGTACAACGCCCCTGTCTACCGGATGCTGGGCGGTGCCCGCAAAAACATCGTGACCGATATCACCATCAGCGTCAACCCGCCCGAGGAGATGGCCCGGGATGCCCGCACCGCCGTCCAGCGCGGCTACGACTGCCTGAAGGTCAAGGTAGGCATCGACCCGGAGCTGGATGTGGCCCGCCTTGCCGCGGTGCGGCAGGCCGTGGGCCGGGACATCAAGCTCCGCATCGATGCCAATCAGGCCTGGAACGCCAAGCAGGCGGTCCGCATCCTGAACCAGATGCAGGAGAAGGGGCTGGACATTGAGTTCGTGGAGCAGCCCGTGCCCGCCGCAGACCTTGAGGGGATGCAGTATGTCACCCGCCATGCCGATGTGCCCGTGCTGGCCGACGAGAGCGTGTTCAGCCCGGCAGATGCCCTGCGGATCATGCAGACCGGCGCGGCCGACCTTGTGAACATCAAGCTGATGAAGTGCGGCGGCATCACCAATGCCCTGCGCATTGCCGCCGCCGCTGAGGTGTACGGTGTGGAGTGCATGATCGGCTGTATGCTGGAAGCAAAGATCTCGGTCAACGCCGCTGTGGAGCTGGCCTGCGCCAAGAAGATCATCACCAAGATCGACCTCGACGGCCCGGTGCTCTGCAGCGAGGATCACATCCTCGGCGGTGCCGTGTTCAACGAAAAGAACATCACCGTCTCCGACGCGCCCGGCATGGGCATTCAGGGCTTTGTGCCCGGCAAGGTGTCCTATCTCGACTAAAACAGGAACAGACCGCATCCCGAAACACACGGGGTGCGGTCTCTTTTTGTGAATCTGTATTTCATATACGGACAGTGAAAAAAGCTCGTGTCTGTATATGTTGAAATGAAAAACAAAAAAAGCGAGTAAAATCTTTGACTTTTCGGCCTGCGAGGCGTATAATCGTACTTGTTCCGTGTAGAGGAATGGGAAAACTGTGCGCAATGGGCGCACAATCTGGATAGGGGAGTAGAAAAGTTATGAAAACGTTGAAAGCGGTTGCGGCAAGGTACAACGCCACCAGCCTGATCCTGCGCATCGTCATCGGCCTTGCGGTCGGTGCGGTGCTGGCACTGGCGGTGCCCGGTGCGGGCTGGGTGGAAGAGTTCGGCAGCCTGTTCGTGGGTGCCCTGAAGGGCATTGCCCCGGTGCTGGTGTTCGTTATCGTGGGCAGTGCGCTGGCGCAGGGCACGTCCAGGCTGGACCGGCGCTTTGGCACGGTCATCTGGCTGTACATGCTCACCACCTTCCTGGCCGCCGCCATTGCGGCGGCGACCAGCTTCCTGTTCCCTCAGACTGTCGTTCTGGCTGAGGCGGCAGAATCCGAGGTGGTGCCCCAGGGTCTGGGCGAGGTGATGAACACCCTGCTCACCAACTTTGTGGCAAACCCCGTCAGTGCCCTGCTGAACGGCAATTACATCGGCATCCTGTTCTGGGCCTGCCTGTTCGGTCTGGCTATGAAGAAGTACGGCGCGGACAGCACCAAGCTGTTCCTGGCGAACACAGCGGATGCAGTCTCCCAGATCGTCCGCTGGATCATCAATCTGGCACCCTTCGGCATCATGGGCCTTGTGTACACCAACGTGTCCAGCAACGGCCTGTCCATCTTTACCCAGTACGGCAGGCTGCTGCTCCTGCTGGTGGGCACCATGCTCTTTATGGCACTGGTCGTCTCGCCCTTTATCATCTTTATGTATCTGCACTGCAACCCGTATCCGCTGGTGTTCCGCTGCCTGCGTGAATCCGGCCTGACCGCCTTCTTCACCCGCAGCTCTGCCGCCAACATCCCGGTCAATATGGATCTGTGCGAAAAGCTGGGGCTGGATAAGGATATGTATTCCGTCTCCATCCCGCTGGGCGCTACCATCAATATGGATGGTGCCGCCATCACCATTACCATTATGACGCTGGCTGCGGCCAATACGCTGGGCATTCAGGTGTCCCTGCCCGCCGCCATCCTTCTTTCGGTGATGAGCGCTCTGGGTGCCTGCGGTGCTTCCGGCGTGGCTGGCGGCTCCCTGCTGCTGATCCCCATGGCCTGCTCCCTGTTTGGCATCTCCAATGATATCGCCATGCAGGTGGTCGGTGTCGGCTTTATCATCGGCGTGGTGCAGGATTCCGTGGAAACTGCCCTGAACTCCGCCGGTGACGTGGAATTTGCCGCCACTGCGGAATATCACCAGTGGCGCAAGGAGGGCAAGCCCCTGCCGGCGTTCCTGTGCAAGTGATGCAAAACTGAAATGGCTTTTCAAAGGCTGCTGTGCTGCTGGCACGGCGGCCTTTTTGTTTGGAACTTTTTTCTGGGCATTTTGCACAGGAAAGCCCTCGCCCTGTTGGAAGTTGACGGATTCTGACGGATTTTGCATGAGAGTATCCCCTTTTGCAGAAGAAATTCTGGGCAAAACGGAGAGAAAATCTGAAAAAACTTTCCAAACAAGGTTTCAATCGTCCATGTATACAAGAACTTTATTTTTCATAAAAAACGTTTTGTGCTAGTTGCGCAAAGAACGAAAGAACGTTAAAAATGTATCACTAAATTCATAGTTTATTCATAGAATTTATAAAACGATTTCATAATTGGGTGGCATAATATGGCCATCCTCAGAGAGGGGAACAAAAGAACGAAGGGTTCTGAACGGTTCCGCTTTGAGGATGTAGGGAGATAGAGGCCCTGCCAAAAAACACAATGACATTTACCGATATACGGAGGATATTTATTATGATGAACAAGAACACTGCTATTCTGGACAACACTATGATGGACGCTTACCTGACTGTCACCGAGGGCGTGTCCGATAACTGCGGCATTGGCCTGGCTTTTGCAAGCCTGCTCGAGAGCGCAAAGAAGAACTTTGTCAACCAGAGCAACCGCCGCGCTGTCAATGCAAGCTTTGCCGGCTGATCTTCTCCAATTTGCCGGTTGAAGATTCTCCTTCTTTTTTTGTTACAGCTGCTGCCACACTGTAATATGAACTGAAAAGCCCGGAACCACCTGCCGCCATAGCAGGTACGGTTCCGGGCTTTTTTGCTGTGCGGGTTCGGTCAGCGCAGGGGGTTTAAGCCGTCAGCTTTGCTTTCTGCAGTGCAGCCACGATCAGCGGAATGAGGATGAGCTGCGCCACGATGCCGGGCACGGCAGTGAGCACCGCACCGGACAGGAACGCGCTGAACGGGAAGCTGGAGCCGGACAGACCGGCCAGCACAAAGCGCACCGCACCCCAGACAAGGCGGCCTGTCACCATTGAGGTGACAAGGGTGGCGTAGATCATGGGCAGGGTGTGCTGCACCTTGCGGTACATGAAACCGGCAACAGCGCCGTATGTGGCCAGCTCAAAGGCCATGGCGATGGCAATGGGGTACATCGGGGGCATCCCGAACAGCACCGAGCGGAGCAGCGGGGCGGCAAAGCCCAGCGCCAGGCCCCAGGGGCCGCCCAGCACAAAGCCTGCCAGCAGCACCGGGAAGTGCATGGGGCAGAGCATATTGCCGATCTGAGGCACATGGCCGGTGATCATGGGCAGCACAAAGGCCAGTGCCAGAAACAGTGCGGCCAGCACCAGATCATGGGGCGCGGAACGGGTCTTGGTATTCATCAATGATTCCTCCTGAAAATGCACAGACAAAAAGGGCCTGCCGCCAGCACGCGCGCCAGCGGCAGACCCCTTCATGGTGTCTGTTCCAAAATAATGTTTGCGGGGAGAAACACGGGCTTCGGCCCGCAAAGCCCCGGCTTCAGCCGGGAATTGTGCAAAAAGTATAGCAGATGCAAAGCCGCCTTGTCAAGCTCAGCGGATGAGGATGGTTACGGGGTGGTGTTTGCCGATTTTTGAAATTTGTAGATGTAATAAAAGGAATCTTCACCGGGGCCTTCTGCAAATGTACTGTTACAGACATTAGTGTGAGAATAACCATTGTCGGAGGCTGCATTCAATTCGGCATCAGAAAGCGCATGTTCCATAAAGAGCCAGATCTCAGGATCGGGAGAAGAGAAGCACTGAGAAGTATTGGAGGATTCGATTTGAGCATGGACACGTCCCGGAAAGTAATAATCAAAGAGTGTCCAGTCTAGGAAGTAGTTCGTTGTATAAAGAACTGCATCCTGAGAGGGGGTAATAACTTCCAGACACTGGGTGGTCGCAAGGTCGATGCGCTTTTCCCGCTGATAGGTTTGGTAGAAATCCGGTAGACTGCACACCAGCGTTCCCAAAATCAGAATACTGGACAGAATGGTTCTCCAACGGACTTTAGACAGAAGAAAGCCAAAAACCAGGTAAACGACTGCGGTGAGCGGATAAAGGTATCGAACGAGAAAAAGCGGGCGAACGGCATGTGAAACGATCAGCCCGACTGCGGAGGTGCCGGCGGCAGAAAGCAAGCCGGTCAAAAGCCAGATCGTATCAGGGGCGAAGAGCCATTTAGAGGACGACTTGGCCTGTGCTGTGAAATAAAGAAGGAATGCAAGACCGAAAATGAGGACTGTCCAAGAAGGGTTGAAGAAGAATCCGATACAATTGATTGGAGAAGGAATGAAGGTGGACCACCAGTCTGCCGCAGCACGTTTGAAAGTGGAAAGCAATACCAGAAGCCAGGGAAGGTAGACGACCACTGCGGCACAATAAGTGATAAGGATTTTTTTTAAGCTGCTCTTATCCTGCGGAAGCAGAGAAAGCAGAGCCAGATAGAAAAATGCAACGGAAATCAAGGCATAGTAGTGCGTATAAGCGGCACAAAGAGAGACGACGCTGAAAATGACCCAATCGGAGGTTTTACCGGAATGAAGAATGTTATGGAGTGCCAGATAGGCCGCTAACACAAAGAAAGCGCCGAGTGAATACATTCGGGCCTCGACATTGAACATGATAGCGGTATCAGTCAAAGAGGCAAAAGTGGAAACAACAACTGCGGGAATCAATCCGAACTGTCTGAAAATCACTGTACAGGCAAGAATCAGAATGAGTCCATAGGGAATCAAAGCCGACAGATGATAGACATATCCGTGATTGCCCAGAAGATGATATAGGAGCTGTGTGAAAAGATAGTACAGCGGCGGATGGTTATCTGCTGCTGTGACTTGGAGCATTTCAAAAACATTCATTTGGGCAAGGCCGATGCTGAACCCCTCATCTCCCCAGAAGGAGTTATCAAAAATGCGGACAAAGTGCATGGCGAACAGCACAAGGGCATACAGGTACAGCAGCCAGGGCAAAAACCTGCGGCTGCGCTGTGCCCGGGATGTGGGTGCGGAAAAAGACATAGGAACCTCCCAAAATGATGAAAAAAGCAAACAAATTCATCTTATTATATCATACAGCGGCAAAAGATGATATTGCAAAGCGGCCAAAAGCTGCAAAAATGTTTTGCGGGGGCAAAATGGACCTGCATTTTCAACAAAAACGGGAACATTTACAAGCGATTTTGCCAAGGGATGTACATTTTGACGAAAGAACCTTGACGTTTTTGCATAGAATAGATAATATAGACTTGAGAAATAGCGCATCGGGGCGTACGGCCCGGGTGCGTATCATATCCGATGCAAACGCTGAGGTTCATACGGGAGGACCAAAGATGACAAATGCAGAAAAACTTACCCTGGCAAAACACGCCTGCCACATCCGCATGGGCGTGATCGAGGGCACTCACAGCGCCAAGTGCGGCCATCCGGGCGGCAGCCTGGATATCGCCGAGGTGCTGGCGTACCTCTATTTCGTAGAGATGAAGGTGGATCCGAAGGATCCCAAGAACCCTGACCGCGACCGTCTGGTGCTCTCCAAGGGCCATGCGGCCCCGGCGCTGTACGCCGCGCTGGCTGAGCGTGGGTTCTTCCCGGTGGAGGACCTCAAGACCCTGCGCAAGATCGGCAGCTACCTGCAGGGCCACCCCAACATGAACAGTGTGCCGGGCGTGGATATGTCCACCGGCAGTCTGGGTCAGGGCGTGAGCGCCGCCTGCGGCATGGCACTGGGTGCCAAGCACGCCGGTAAGCCCATCAATGTTTACACCATCCTGGGTGACGGCGAGGTGGAAGAGGGCGAGTGCTGGGAGGCCTTTATGTTTGCTTCTCACTACGGCCTGTCCAACCTCTGCGTTATGCTGGACCGCAACCATCTGCAGATCGACGGCACCACCGAGACCGTGATGAACAGCGCCCCGCTGGAGGAGAAGCTGAAGGCATTCAACTTCAACGTGCTGACCATCAACGGCCATGATCTTGATGCCATTGAGAGCGCCATCGCCGCTTTCCACGCTGAGAACGAAAAGCCCACCTGCATCATTCTGGATACCCTCAAGGGCAAGGGCGTTTCCTTTATGGAGAACTCCGTTGACTGGCACGGCAAGGGCCCCAACGACGAGGAATACGCACAGGCCATGCAGGAGCTGAATGCAGCTTACGCCGCGCTGGAAGAGGAGGACAAGTAAGATGGCAGAAGTGAAGAAGATCGCTACCCGTGACAGCTACGGCAACACCCTGAAAGAGCTGGCCGCTGAGGGCCACGACGACCTGGTGGTGCTGGACGCTGACCTGGCTGCCGCCACCAAGACCGGCATGTTCCGCAAGGCGTACCCGGACCGTCACTTCGACTGCGGCATTGCCGAGGGCAACATGATGGGTGTGGCCGCAGGTCTGGCCACCATGGGTTATGTTCCCTTTGTTTCCAGCTTTGCCATGTTTGCCGCAGGCCGTGCCTTTGAGCAGATCCGCAACTCGATCGCCTACCCCCGCCTGAACGTCAAGATCGGTGCCACCCACGGCGGCATCTCTGTGGGCGAGGACGGTGCTTCCCACCAGTGCTGCGAGGACTTTGCCCTGATGCGCAGCCTGCCCGGCATGACCGTGATCTGCCCCGCAGACGATGTGGAGGCCCGCGCCGCTGTGCGTGCCGCTTACGCCATGCAGGGCCCTGTTTACCTGCGCTTCGGCCGTCTGGCTGTGCCTGTGTTCCACGATGAGGCTACCTACCACTTTGAGCTGGGCAAGGGCGAGCAGATCACCGAGGGCAGCGACATTGCCATCATCGCCACCGGTCTGATGGTCAACGAGGCCCGCCTGGCTGCCGAGCAGCTGGCTGCCGAGGGCATCCACGCCCGGGTCATCAACATCCACACCATCAAGCCTCTGGACGAGGAGATCGTCCTCAAGGCCGCCAAGGAGTGCGGCAAGGTCATCACCGCCGAGGAGCACAGCGTCATCGGCGGCCTGGGCGAGGCCGTCTGCGCCGTCCTGAGCGAGAAGCTGCCCACCCCTGTCCGCCGCGTGGGCGTGCAGGACAAGTTCGGCTGCTCCGGCCCCGCATGGGACCTGCTCAAGCTGTACGGTCTGGATGCAGCGACCATCTGCAAGACCGCTCACGAGATGCTGGGCTGATCCAGAAAGTCAATACCAATAAAAAAGCCGGTCGGCGTATGCCGACCGGCTTTTTGCGTGCAATTACCGTAAAAATTCGTGATTTTTCCGCACGATATCCGGGGAAACGTGCTGGCTGCTTGCGCCCGGCAGCAAAGTGTGTTAAAGTGGGGCCAGATAAAAATTTTGAGAGAAGGAGCACCGCTATGAAATACGATTTCACTTCCATCATGGACCGCCACGGCAAGGATGCCATTGCAGTGGATGGCCTTGGCACCGGCTTTGCCCCCGCCGCCCCCAAGGAGGGCTTTGACGCCATCCCCATGTGGGTGGCCGATATGAACTTTCCCACCGTGCCCACCATCCAGGAAGCCATCATCGAGCGCACCAACCACCCCGCGTTTGGCTACTTCAACCCCACCGATGAATATTTCGATTCCATCATCCGGTGGCAGGCAAAGCGCAACGGCGTGCAGGGCCTGACCAAGGAGTGCATCGGCTACGAGAACGGCGTGCTGGGCGGCGTGATCAGCGCCCTGAACTGCGTCTGCTCCAAGGGCGACAAGATCCTGATCCACAGCCCCACCTACATCGGTTTCACCATGAGCCTGAAGAACAACGGCTACGAGGCTGTCCACAGCCCGCTGGTCAAGGACGAAAACGGCGTGTGGCGGATGGACTTTGAGGACATGGAAAAGCACCTGAAAGAGGAGAAGATCCATGCCGCCATCATGTGCAATCCCCACAACCCCTGCGGCCGTGTGTGGGAGCGCTGGGAGCTGGAAAAGGCCATGGAGCTGTACAAGAAGTACGATGTGTACGTGGTCTCCGATGAGATCTGGTCGGACATCATCCTGAGCGGAAACAAGCACATCCCCACCCAGTCTGTGAGCGAGGATGCCCGCCAGCGCACCGCCGCTTTCTATGCACCCTCCAAGACCTTCAATCTGGCCGGTCTGGTGGGCAGCTACCATATCGTTTACAACAGCTGGTGGCGTGACCGCATGGAAAAAGAGTCCAGCCTGAGCCACTACAACATGATGAACGTTCTCTCCATGCACGCCCTGATCGGTGCTTACAAGCCCGAGGGCTACGAGTGGACCGACGAGCTCTGCGAGGTGCTGACCGGCAACATCGACTTTGCCTGCGATTACATTGAGAAGCATTTCGAGGGTGTGACCGTCTCCAAGCCGCAGGGCACCTACATGCTGTTCGTGGACTGCACCGACTGGTGCAAGGCCCACGGCAAGACCATTGAGGATGTGGAGCACGCCTGCTGGGATGTGGGCGCTGCCATCCAGGACGGCACCATGTTCTTTGGCCCCTGCCACCTGCGCATGAATCTGGCTTCTCCCCGTTCCCGCATCGAGGAGGCGTTCCACCGCATGGACAAGTACGTTTTTAACGCATGATCGCTTAAACACAGCAAAAAGTCCCGACCAGAACGGCCGGGACTTTTTTGCGCTTAATTCAGATCGAAATTGCCCAACAGCAGGTAGTAGAGCACCTCCACCACCAGCGCTGCCGAAAGCTGGGACGGCAGCATATCGCTGGCAATGCGCTGGATGCGGTTGGAGGCCAGCAGGGTATAGTTGGAGAGACCTGCCAGCGCCGAGCGCTTGTCGCAGGTGATGAGGATGACCGGTGTGCCGTTCTTCCGGGCGGCACGGGCGGCTGTCTCCAACGTCACGCAGCGGCCTGCACTGGAAATGAGCAGCAGGGCATCTTTTGGGGTCAGTGCCGAAGAAAAAGACTTTGCCTTTTCTGGCACCGGGCTGATCGTGCAGCGCTTGCCCAGACTGCTCAGCTTGAGTGAGGCATCCATGGCAACGGGCAGGCTGCTGCTGTTGGCTTCGATCTGAATGATCTCTGCCGCCCGCAGAATGGACAGTACCTTTCTCAGCTGGACAAGGTTCAAGGCCTGAATGGTGGCCTGAACCTCCTCCTGACGGTTGTTCTGAAGATCAAGCAGGGCCTGATGCAGCGGGTCGTTGGGGGGCCTTTTGCGGGCCTCCGTTTCCTGCTGCTCCAGTACATCCCGCGCAAGCTCCAGTTGGAATTTGCGATAATTTGCGTAGCCGAGCTTGTGGCACAGCCGGGTGACCGTGGCTTCGGACGAGTGGCTGGCCTTTGCAAGCTCCGCAGAGGTGGCGACCGAGGCCCACTTTACATCTGCAAGAATGCAGTCCGCAATGCGCCGTTCGGCGCTGTAAAGCTGGAGCCCGGAGCACAGCTGGGTGATGACGCTTCCCGGGGAATCGTGCATAGCAATACCTCCCTGTGCGCGCTGTGCATTGGGCACAACGCACAGTACTCTGGGAATAGTATACCGATTTTTTGGTGAAAAATCAATTGAATCTGGCAAGAAAATGCATATCATTCCAAAATAAACCGAGATTTCTTGACGCGGGGTGCATCAGAACCGGCCTGTGTGTTGGGGGCGGCGTAATGGATCCAGCGGTTTTCTTATGCATGGTGCTGAAAGTGAAAAAAGGACTGCTCCGCTGGAGCAGTCCTTTTTGCGTTTTAAGGGGCGGGAAGGCGCGATCAGCACCCTTCTTTTTCGGCCAGCTTCCGGCCCATGAGCACGCCCATGACGGAGGCCATCATCAGGCCGCGGGTCCAGCCGGAGGAGTCACCCAGGCAGTGCAGGCCCCGGATGTTGGTGTCGAGGTTCTCGTCCATCTTGACCTTGTTGGAGTAGAACTTCAGCTCGGGGCTGTAAAGCAGGGTCTCGTTGGCGGCAAAGCCGGGCACGACCATATCCAGCATCTTGATGAACTCAATGATGTTGGTCATGGCGCGGTAAGGCATGGCGGCGGTGATATCACCGGCCACGGCATCCTTCAGGGTGGGCTTGACGTTGGATTGCGCCAGCTCCTTGGGCCAGGTGCGCTTGCCGTCCAGAATGTCGCCGTAGCGCTGGACCAGGATGTGGCCCGCGCCCAGCATGTTGGTCAGCTCGCCCACCTTCTGGGCGTAGGCGATGGGCTGATTGAAGGGCTCGGTGAAGTTGTGGGAAACGAGGATGGCAAGGTTGGTGTTCTCGCTCTTCTTCTCCTTGAAGCTGTGGCCATTGACCACGGCCAGGTCGTTGTCGTAGTTCTCCTGAGCCACAAAGCCGCCGGGATTCTGGCAGAAGGTGCGCACCTTGTTCTTCCAGGGCTTGGGGTAGCCGATGAGTTTGGACTCGTACAGCACCTTGTTCACCTTTTCCATGACCTCGTTGCGGCACTCCACGCGCACGCCGATGTCAACGGTGCCGGGCTTGTGGGCGATGTGGTGCTCGGCGCAGATCTTCTCCAGCCAGTCGGCACCGCGGCGGCCCGTGCCGATGACCACAGTATCGGCATAAACAGCATAGGCTTCCTCGTCCTTGGGTCCCTTGATGAACACGCCCTTGCACTCCTCGTTCTCCAGGATGATGTTCTCGCACTCGGTGCTGAACAGCATCTCCACGCCGTTGTCGGCCAGATAGTTCTGGATGGCCAGATACAGCTGCTGGGCCTTCTCGGTGCCCAGATGACGGATGGGGCAGTCCACCAGCTTCAGACCGGCGTGGATGGCGTTCTTGCGGATCTCCTTGATGTCCTCGCCGGTGTAGATGCCCTCCACATGGGGGTCGGCACCGAACTCGAGGTAGATCTTATCGGTGTAATGGATGAGCTCCTGTGCGAACTCCTCGCCGATCAGGCTGGGCAGGTCGCCGCCCACCTCATAGGAGAGGCTCAGCTTGCCGTCCGAGAACGCGCCTGCACCGGAGAAGCCGGTGGTGATGGCGCAGGTGGGGCGGCAGTTGACGCAGTGGCCCAGCTCGGCCTTGGGGCAGTGGCGCTTTTCCACCGGCTTGCCCTTTTCCACCAGCAGGATCTTTTTCTTGCTGCCGTGGCGCAGCAGCTCTACAGCGGTGAAGATGCCGGCCGGACCGGCACCCACAATGATCAGATCGTATTTTTCCATGGTTTTTGATTTCCCTTGCATTAGATTTAGAATACTCTCTTTTGGCAGCGTCCTCGCCCTCTCAGGCCGCTTCGCGTCCAGCTCCCCCAAAGGGGGAGCCTCTGGCAGAACGACTCACCTTGCGGGGAATCGCGAAAGCCTCTCCCTTTGGGAGAGGTGGCAGCGCGTCAGCGCTGACGGAGAGGGCGAGCCCGTTAATCGTTGATGTCTTCCTGCTCCACTTCCGCGCTCTCATCCACATGATCCAGCTCCACGGCGGAGGCTTCCACGTCGGCAGGGGCGATGTCCGGGGCGATCACGCCGTCACCGTTCAGATCCTGACCGGTCAGGGATTCCAGCATGGACTGGGTCTCGGGGTGGAGCTTGGCAAAGCGGCGGATGGCCAGCACGGTGTACAGGGCACTGAGCAGGTTGATGGCACCCTCGATGATGAGGATGATGCCAATGGCCATGACCAGCGTCTCCATGGTGCCGAAGGGGTTCAGGATCATCACCACGCCCAGCACCACGCTGAGCACCGGCAGCAGCAGGAAGCCCTTCCAGCTGGGGTACTCACAGCGGCGCAGGTCCAGAGCGTTCTGGATGCGGCCCAGGCTGTCGAAGATGACGAACAGGCCGAACACGATGGGCAGGATGCGCACCACGATGTCGCTGCGGAGGATCAGGAACGCGCCCAGGCCCAGGCAGATGATGCCCGAGATGAGGGTGAGCTGGCTCTGAAAGATGCCGCGCTCCACGGCAAAGTAGCGCACCAGCTGAACGGCGGCGCACACCAGCACCACGCCGCCCAAGGCGTAGCAGACCACGTTGAGGGCGGTGGAGGGCCGCATGAGCAGGAAGATGCCCAGCCCCAGGTAGAGCACGCTCATCAGGATCAGATTCCATTTCAACTTCTTTGCCATAAAAGGTCACGTTCCTTTCTTGTGTCGGACAGGTTTTGAAACGGTTTACTGTGCAGCGGCAGCGTTGTCGTACATGGGCTCGATGATCTTTTTGTCCAGGCGGGCAAAGAACACAAAGCTCAGGGTCACACTGACCAGCTCTGCAATGACGAAGGACCACCACACCATATTCACATTGCCGGTCTTACTCAGCAGCCAGGCGGCGGGCAGCAGGACCACCAGCTGGCGGCAGACCGAGATGATCAGGCTGAACATGCCGTTGCCCAGCGCCTGGAAGGTGGAGGACAGGATGATGCTCATGCCGGCCAGCAGGAAGTGGAAGCAGATGATGCGCAGGGCAGGCTTGCCGATGGCCAGCATGGCCTCGCTGGCGGAGAACAGGCCCAGCAGCTTGTCGGGCAGGAACTGGAACAGCAGGAAGCCGACCAGCATGATGGCCTCGGCATAGAACATGGCGCACTTGATGGTCTTTTTGACACGGTCGGGCTTGCGGGCACCGTAGTTGTAGCCGATGATGGGCACCATGCCGTTGTTCATGCCAAAGATGGGCATAAACACGAAGCTCTGCAGCTTGAAGTAAACGCCGAACACGGCCACGGCGGTGGCGGTAAAGGCCATGAGGATCTGGTTCATCAGGAAGGTCATCACGCTGCCCACGCACTGCATGGCGATGCTGGGCAAGCCGACAACGTAGATCCGTTTGATGGCTTCGGCGCTGGGGCGGAAGCCCTTGAAATCCAGCTGGATATCGGGGTTCTTGCGGAGGTTGAGGTAGAAGGAGACCCCTGCGCCGCAGAACTGGCCGATGACGGTGGCCAATGCTGCACCGGTGGTGCCGGACAGAGCCTCGCCGCAGTAGCCAAAGATGAAGATGGGGTCAAGGATGATGTTGACGATGGCACCCACCAGCTGGCTGATCATGCTCAGGGTGGTGCGGCTGGTGGCGGCCAGCAGTTTCTCGTTCATCACCTGCATGAACATGCCCAGGCTGAGCACGCAGCAGATGGTCAGGTAGCGGATGCCCTGCTCGGCGATGTCGGCATCGGCGGTCTGGGCGTAGAAGTAGGGGCGCACAACGGTCAGGCCCAGCACCAGAAAGACCAGGTAGCTGCACAGCGCCAGGAACAGGCCGTTCTCGGCGGTCTTGTTGGCGCGGGACTGGTTCTTTTCGCCCAGGCTCTTGGAGAGCAGGGCGTTGACACCCACGCCGGTGCCGATGCCCACGGCGAACATCATGTTCTGCAGCGAAAAGGCCAGAGAGACGGCGGTCAGAGCGTTCTCACTGACACGGGCGACAAAGATCGAGTCCACCACGTTGTACAGTGCCTGCACCAGCATGGAGATCATCATCGGGATGCTGAGCTTGATCAGCAGCGGGTTGACATCCATGGTGCCCATGATGTTTTCGGGTTCGGAAAGATTGAGCTGTTTGTTTTCCACGATTTCTCCTTTTGACGTTGAATGATAAACGAGGGTTTATGCTTGAACAGGAGGGAGGTGTCCCGCCCCTCCTGTGGTGTCCGGCGATCGCTTCGTGCTGTAAACAGCACCTGCGTTTCGCTGACCGCCGCGCCAACGGCTCCTCCCTTCATCCGCCACTGGCGGTGGTCGTTGCCGTTGCCCAAAACGTGGGCAGAGCACAAAAGCACCCTACCCACGAAGCAGCATTGTTTTTTGGGCCGTCCGGCCCGGCGGGGATCATTCGGCCATGGTCTTTTCCTTGGCGGCGACAGCGTCCAGGATCATCTTGACGCAGGTCTCGCGGCCCAGGGCGGCGTTGATGGCCAGATCATAGTTGTGGGCATCGCCCCAGCGGTTCTGGGTGTAGTAGTTGTAGTAGGCAGCACGGTTGCGGTCGGTCTTTTCGATCTCTTCCTTGATGCCCTTCTCGTCGTGTGCTTTGACCAACGGGTCGGTCTTGGCCAGCTCACGCCGCCATTCCACCGGTGCGTAGATGAACACGCGCAGCACATCCTTGCGCTCCCGCAGCACATAGTCACCGCAGCGGCCCAGAATGACGCAGGGGCCTTCCTCAGCCAGCTGCTTGATGATGCGGCTCTGCAGGATGAACACCTGATCACCCAGCGGGAGCTCGTTGCCCATGGTATACAGGCTGTACAGCAGGCTGTGGGTGCGGCGTTTTTCGCTGGCGGCTACGGCTTCCTCCGAGAGGCCGGAGTGCTTTGCGGCCATGGTGATCAGCTCCTTGTCGTAGAGCTTGATGCCCAGTGCGTTTGCAACATCCTCTGCGATGTAGTTGCCGCCGGTGCAGTACTCACGTCCAATGGTGATGATCGTTTTTGCCATAATGTGTTCCTCCCTATGTTGTGGTTTCTATCCCGAAAAGCGCTTTGCGCTGCCGGCTCAGAGGCCGGGCTGCACGGTGCTTGGGTCCTGTTGGGGTGCGGCAGGCTCTGCCGCGGGCTTGGGGGGCGCGGGGAGACGGACTTCCGCAACCCGCATCCGCCCGGTCTGGTCCACCGCGTACACGCTGCAGCGGCCGCCTGCGGCCAGCTGTTCGGGCGGGAAGAGCAGCCCGCCCTCGGGCGTGCGCTCCATCCGGCGGAAGGTGCGGTGGGCAGTGGTGGCGTGGGCCACGCCATCGTGGACGGCATAGGCCGCCCAGCCGGAAAAATCCTCCGGCAGCGGGTCCTGCTGGCCCCGCTGCTCAAAGAAATAGCTGCCATTCTCGGCGCGGGTCAGGTCGCATCGCACCCGGTTGGGCAGATCAGCGGCCACTTCCCGCTGCTTGGGCCGCAGGGCAATGGCCCGGCCCGTGAAGTATCGCATAAAATCCGACAGCGCCATGGTGCAGTTCACGGCACCGTCGCTGTCGGCAGTGGGGTCGTTCAGCAGCACGAAATCCGCCAGAACGGCATCATCGTGCCCAAAGCCCCGCAGGCCCATCCAGACCCCCACGGGGTCCCGCTGGCCCCGGACGCGGCGCTCCACCCGGACTGCGATGGAGCAGTCATCGTGGATCTGGGAGCGCAGGTCGGCCAGATCCATCCAGGCCTGCCAGCAGGGGTAGCCGCAGCAGCCCGCCGCAGCAGCCGCAAAGGCGGCATTGCCGGTGGAGCTGGTGGCTTTGTCCTCCATGGCGTAGGCAACTTCTTCGGGCAGGATATCCTCGCCGTAGCGGTTCATCAGGGCCGCCATCACAAGGGGCAGGTCCATCTCACGGCCAAAGCTGGGGTCGTGGGCGCTCAGACAATATTCCGGCAGGTAGAGCCGCCGGTTCAGCGGGTGGCCGTTGTGCTTCTCCCAGGCAAGGGGGCGTGCGGCAGCGGCCAGCAGCCGGACAGCCGGGGTCGCCTTGTCATCGTTGGTGGAAAGGTTCACCTGCAGCTGGATGCCGGTGCCGCCGCCCGGTGTGGCAACGGTGACGGTGTCCCCCATCAGGAACACCAGCCCGTCCTCGCTCTGGGCTTTGATGCTGCAGCGGGGGTAATCCGGTGCCCACTTGCCAAAGCTGAGCCAGCCGGTCCAGGTGTTCCCGGCATAGACCCGGCAGCGCACCTCGACCATGGTGTTGTGGGGGGCGCTGGCGTTCCAGCTGACATTCAGGTTGCAGAAGGCCGGCATGGCGAACTCCGGGGTGGTATAGCTGCCGTAGGGCAGGTAACGGCCGGCGGAGGAATCCAGCACCACCGCGCCGCTTTCCAGCGCCACATTGTCCAGTGCGCCCCGGGAGAAGGTCTCGGTGCCGTGCAGCACCAGATTGTTCCGTTGTTCCATCCGCACTTCTCTCCTTTGCGCGCTGTGGACGGCGCAGTGTTATTCTTCGGGGGTATCCTCGCCGCGCTCGGCGCGCAGCTCCTTTTCCAGCTGGGCATCGTGGAGCTTCTGGATGCTCTCCTCAATGTGGAACACCCGGTTCAGGTCGCCGTAGACGATCTGGCAGCAGATCTCGCACTGGAACCAGAAGCCGAACACCAGCATCAGCAGCAGGCCCAGCGGCATGCACAGGATCACCAGACCCCAGAACAGGATGGTGACCAGCGCCGCGGCCAGCGCGTGGGGCAGGAACGCGATCATGCAGTTCAGGCTGTTTTTCAGCGTCAGGCGCAGGGGCTGATCCAGCAGCACGATCTGGGGCCACATGTAGGAAAACAGCATGTGGAACAGCACAAGGTTCAGCACCGTGGCCACCCACATGGGAACGCCCACGTTGGTGCCGTGGTACAGCATGTTGAAGCAGAAATAGACCAGGAAGATCTGCACCGTGACGATCACGCAGTACAGGATGCCGGGCAGGATGCTGGCCTTGAAGTTCTGCCGGAAGGCCCGGCGGTAGGTTGTCCACCAGTAACCGGCCTCGTCTCGCAGGGCGCGCAGCACCGTGTCGTACACGCCGGCCAGCGCGGGGCCTGCAAGGATGCCGCCCGCAATGGCGCTGACGATCATTACGGTCAGGTTGTTCATCAGGAAGCCGATGTACACCAGGCAGATCACCGGCAGAAAGCCGATGCAGGTGAGCAGGTTTGCAAGGAACATGCTGCTCATATCGCGGCCCACCAGCTCAAAAAAGCGGCCTACGCCCGTTTTGCGGGGCGTGTCCTTTTCAACGCCCGGCCCGTCCTTGAAATCTTTAGAAGAAGGAAATAAACCCATTTGTTCCGGAATACCTCTCTTTTGTAATGGGCAGCAATGCCATTGTGCTACCTTTCTGCTTATAAATATACCCGGATTTTGTGGATTTTGCAAGCTAAAAAGCACGTATTTGTAAAAAAAGTGTGTTCTCTCCCATTTTGTCCCAAAGTATGTTACAATGATACTGGCCTTTTGGGCCGGAAGGAGGAAAGGAATTTGAGCATTTTACGCACCATTGCGTTATTCGTTTATCTGTTTGGCTATATGATCGTGCACTATGCCACCCTGCGCCGGGCCGAGCGTGCCCTGGCTGCCGGGGATCTGGACACGGTGGAGCAGATCGTCAAGGCCAACATCCCCCGCTGGAGCCGGGGCATCCTGCGCGTTACGGGGGCCCGGATGACGGTGGAAGGGCAGAAGAATATCCCGGCGGGGCCCTGCGTGTTCGTGGGCAACCACCGCAGCTACTATGATATCCCCATCCTGCTGACCGCGCTGGACGCGCCCCACGGCATTCTGGCAAAGGAGGAGCTGGAAAAGATCCCCCTGCTCAACCGCTGGATGAAGCTGCTGGGCTGTGTGTTCGTCAAGCGGGATGACATCCGCGCTTCCGTCAAGGCCCTGAACGATGCCACCGCCATCGTGGAGAGCGGCCGGAGCTTCGTCATCTTCCCCGAGGGCACCCGCTACAAGGGCGAAGAGGGAGGCGCGGGCGAGTTCAAGGCCGGTGCCTTCCGCATTGCCATCAAGACGGGGGTGCCCGTGGTGCCGGTGGCCATCTCCGGTGCGCGGGGCCTGTTTGAGGGCCACGGCCTGCGGGCCACGCCCGGCGATATCCGGGTGCGCATCCTGCCCGCCATTCAGACCGCAGGCATGAGCAAGGCTGAACAGAAGCAGCTGCCCGATGCCGTGCGCCAGACCATTCTGGCCCAACTGTAAGGAGAACTATGGCAAGCTATCGTTACGAGCGGGACATCGACCCCGCAGACCTTGCCCCGCGGGTGGAAAAACAGTATACCCGCAAAGAGCGCTGGGCCAACTGGTGGGATTATAACCTCAAGTGGGTCCTCCTGATCGGCATTGCAGCGGCTTTTGTGGCTTACAGCTTCATCGGGCAGTATTTCTTTACCACCAAGCCCGATTATAATGTGGCAGTGGTGGCCCCCTACTACCTGCCGGATGATACCGTGACCGCCCTGCAGGAGCAGCTGGCCCGATACGGCGAGGACCTGAACGGTGACGGCAAGACGGTCGTGACCCTGAATGTCTACACGCTGGATTATTCTGCCGGGGATACCCAGACCGAGAGCGATGCCTACCTGACCATGGCGGGCACCACCAAGCTGGCCACGGATGTGGCGGGCGGCCTGAGTTCGGTGTTCCTGCTGTATGACCCGGCAGGCTTTCAGGAGAGCACCGGCTCCCTGCGGTATCTGGACGGCACCCTGCCCGAGGCCGGAAGCGACAGCGACTGGTGGAACATGGTCTACCGCTGGACGGACTGCCCGGTGCTGGCCGGGCTGGACCTGGGCGAGTACCGGGCCGACACCACCCACGCCCAGGGCGGCGACAGCCAGACTTATCTCGCGGATTTCTACGTCGGGATGCGCGGGGCCTGGAACACCGGCACCGAGGAGAACCTTGCGGGCGGCGAGGAGCTCTGGCAGGCACTGACCGCCGGGGCAGTCTCCACCGTGGAAGCGGAGGGGTGAGCCGATGCGGTTCCGTCTCCTGCGCCGGGAAAAAGGTGCGCCCCGCCGCCCGGCCCCCGCGCCGGAGCCGCCGGCCGCGCCCGCTCCGCCCCGTGCCGCTGAGCTGGAAAACCCCTATGGGAGATACTATGGAACGGCGCGGAGCCGGGAAGATCTGAAACGCTGAAGAGGTGCTGCCACGGGCGGCACCTCTTCAATTCTATTCGCTTTTTGCAGGTGCTAGTTGAAAAGTTGTCCACCCTGAAACCGTGCGCCCTTTGTTGTTTCCGTGTCCGAGTTATGGTATACTAATCCAGTATCACGAAATGCAAAGGATGTGGAATGATGGACGCACTGGAACAGGCCCGCCGGGAGATCGACACGGTGGATGCCCAGCTGGCTGCCCTGTTTGAGCGGCGGATGAAGGCGGTGCTCAGCGTGGCGGAATACAAAAAGGCCCACGGCCTGCCCATCTTTGATGCCGCCCGCGAAAAGGTGGTGCTGGACAAGGCCGAAGCGCGGATCGGGGATCCGGCCCTGCGCCCCTATTACCGGGACCATGTGCAGAACATGATGGACGTGGCCAAGCAGTACGAGGCTGAGGTGCTGGGCCGCAACCGCGCTGCCTATCAGGGCGTGGAAGGTGCCTTTGCCCACATCGCGCTCCGGGCGCTCTTTCCCCATGCCGAGGCTGTGAGCTGCCCCACCTGGGATGAGGTGTTCGATGCCGTGGAAAAGGGCGATGCCGCCCACGGCGTGGTGCCCTTTGAGAACAGCCACGCGGGGGATGTGTCGGCGGTGCTGGACCTGTGTTACAACCACCCCGGGCTGTGGGTGGTGGATGTCTACGACCTGCCCATCTCCCAGAACCTGCTGGTGCTGCCCGGCACCCAGCTTTCCGACCTGACCCGTGTGTACAGCCACCAGCAGGCCATTGCCCAGAGCGAGACCTTCCTGAAGCAGTTCGGCCTGCCTGCCACGGCCATGCCCAACACGGCCATGGCGGCAAAGTACGTGGCGGAGAGCGGCGACCGGACCAAGGCGGCCATTGCCAGCGTGGAAACGGCCGCCCTGTACGGGCTGGAGGTGCTGGTGCCCAGCATCAACACCGATGGCGACAACACCACCCGCTTCATCGTCCTCAGCCGCGAAAAGCCCACAGCGGGCAACCGGTTCTCCCTGCTGTTCACGCTGGACAACAAGCCCGGCAAGCTGGCCGAGGTCATTCAGGTCATCGGTGCCAGCGGCTACGATATGGAGTCCATCAAGAGCCGCCCGCTGCCCCACGTCCCCTTTGATTATTATTTTTATGTTGAGCTGGTGGGAGACCCCGCCGCCGAAAAGACCGCCGCGCTGCTGCGCGAGCTGAATCATGTCTGCCGCACGGTACGGCTGTTAGGAGTGTATACGAAATGAGCGATTTCATCGGGACAAAGCTCACCATGAATCTGGGCGAGCGCAGTTATGATATCATCCTGAAAAACGGTGCTCTGGAAAACCTGTACCAGTTTGCCCGGCTGGACCGCAAGGTGGCCGTTGTCACCGACAGCGGCGTGCCTGCCGAGTATGCCCAGCGCGTGGCCGACCAGTGCCGGGAATCCACCATCATCACGGTGCCGCAGGGCGAGGCCAGCAAGAGCTTCAAGATCCTGGAAACGGTGCTCCGGCAGATGCTGGAGTTCAACATGGGCCGCGGCGACCTGGTGGTGGCCGTGGGCGGCGGCGTGGTTGGTGATCTGGCCGGATTTGCCGCTGCCATCTACATGCGGGGCATCGATTTCATCAACTGCCCCACCACCACCCTTTCCATGATCGATTCCTCCATCGGCGGCAAGACCGCTGTGGATCTGGGCGATACCAAAAACATCGTGGGCGCGTTCTGGCAGCCCAAGCTGGTCATCGTGGACCCGGCCACCCTTTCCACCCTGCCCCGCCGCCACTACATCAACGGTCTGGCGGAGGCGGTCAAGGCAGGCCTGCTGGCGGACCCCGAGCTGTTCGCCATCTTTGAAAAGGGCGATATCGACACCCAGATCAGCGAGATCATCTACCGCAGCCTGCGGTTCAAGAAGAACGTTGTGGAGCAGGATGAGACCGAGCGCGGGATGCGCAAGGCCCTGAACTTCGGCCACACCATCGGCCACGGCATCGAGGCTGTCAAGGGCATCAAGGGCCGCCGCACCGTGGGCCTGTTCCACGGCGAGTGCGTGGCGCTGGGCATGCTGCCCATGATCGAATCCAAGGCGCTGCAGAAGCGGGTGCGGGCGGTCTACCGCCGCATTGGCCTGCCCACCCGCACCACCTATAACAAGGAAAAGGTGCTGGCCGAGATGCTGCACGATAAAAAGGCCCAGGGCGGCCAGATCACGGTGATCAAGGTGCCGGGTCTGGGCTGCTGGCGGGCCGAGACCATCCCCGTGGAGGGCCTGCGCCCCCTGCTGGGTGTGGAGGAGTAAGCCATGAAAAACACCTTTGGCAGCGACCTTTCGCTGACCATTTTTGGCGAGAGCCACGGCAGGGCTGTTGGCGCGGTGCTGGACGGCATGGCGGCGGGCGTGCCTGTGGAGGAAGCCTTTCTTGCTGCCTGCATGGACAAGCGCCGTGCCCGGGGCGACGGCCTTTCCACCCCCCGTGTGGAGGGGGATGCGGTGCAGTTTTTATCCGGCGTGGTCAACGGCTGCACCACCGGCACCGCCATTGCCCTGATGATCGAAAACCAGAACACCCGCAGCGGCGACTATGCCAAAACGGCTGACCTGCTGCGGCCCGGCCATGCGGATTACACCGCCTACGCCAAGTACCACGGCTATCAGGATGCCCGGGGCGGCGGCCACTTTTCGGGCCGCGTCACCGCCGCGCTGGTGGCGGGCGGCGCTCTGGTGCTGGGAGCCCTGAACCGGGCCGGGATCGAGATCGTGACTCACATCGGGCGGTGTGCCGGGATCGGCGATGCCCCCTTTGCGCTGGATGATCCCGCCGCGCTGGCGGCGCAGGCCGAGGCACTGCTGAACAAGTCCGAGGGCTTTGCCCTGCTGGACGGCAGTGTGGAGGAACCCATGAAAGCTGCCATCCGTGCCGCCGGTGCCGAGGGCGACAGTGTGGGCGGTGTGCTGGAGACCGCCATTCTGGGCCTGCCCGCAGGCGTGGGTGAACCCTATTTCGACAGCGTGGAGAGCAAGCTCGCTCACCTGGCCTTCTCCATCCCGGCGGTCAAGGGCATCGAGTTCGGTTCCGGCTTCGGCTTTGCGGACCAGAAGGGCTCGGAGGCCAACGATGCCTTCCGGATGCAGGGGGAGCGCATCGTCACCGCCACCAACCACAATGCGGGCCTGAACGGCGGCATCTCCAACGGGATGCCCGTGGTGTTCCGCACGGCGGTCAAGCCTACTCCCAGCATCTACAAAACGCAGGACACGGTGGATTATATCGCAAAGAAGGACGCGGAGCTGTCCATTCAGGGCCGCCACGACCCCTGCATCGTGCCCCGGGCCGCCATTGTGCAGACCTGCGCCGCCGCGCTGGCCGTGGGCGACCTGCTCACCGCAAAATACGGCATGGCCTGGATGGAGAACCCCACCGGCTACCGCAAGGAGGTGCTGTAAATGGAATACGGACTCATCGGCGGGCGGCTGGGCCACTCCTACTCCAAGGTCATCCACGAGATGCTCTGCGGCTACCGGTACGACCTGTGCCCCCTGCCCACGGAAGAGGAAGTCCGGGCCTTTATGACCCGGCGGCAGTTCAGGGCCATCAATGTCACCATCCCCTATAAGCTGGTGGTCATGGAGTACTGCTCCTACATCGACCCCCACGCCAAGGCCATCAACGCCGTGAACACCATCGTCAACAGGAACGGCCTGCTCTACGGCTACAACACCGATTACCCCGGCTTCTCCTACCTGTGCGATGCACACGGGGTGGAGTTCAAGGACAGGACCGTGCTCATTCTGGGCACCGGCGGCACCCACAACACCACCTGGGCCGTGGCCCATGACCGGGGCGCGAAACAGATCTATACCGTCAGCCGCCATCCCGACCCCGAAAAGGGAGAGCTGACTTATGCTCAGGCCCTGACCACCGGGGCGCAGATCATCATCAACACCACGCCGGTGGGCATGTACCCCAATGTGGGCGTGAGCGCCCTGGATATCACCTCCATGCCCGGGCTGGAAGCCGTGATCGATGTCATCTATAATCCCGATAAGACCGAGCTCATCCTCCGGGCCGAGGAACTGGGGGTGCCCGTTGCCGTCGGCGGTCTGGAAATGCTGGTGGCGCAGGCAGTGTACGCGGCAGAATTTTTCCTCGACCGCAAGTTTGAGGATGCCGGTGCCGAGATCGCCCGTGTGACCAGCGAGCTGCGGCGGGAACAGCTGAACATTGCCCTCATCGGGATGCCCTCCTCGGGCAAATCCACCCTGGGCCGCGCTCTGGCGGAACGGCTGGGCAAGCGGTTCGTGGATCTGGACGAGGAGATCGTCAAGGCCGACGGCCGGAGCATCCCGGACATCTTTGCCGCTGAGGGAGAGGCAGGCTTCCGGAAGCTGGAGGCCGCGCAGACCGCCCGCTTTGCCAGGGAGAACCGGCAGGTCATCTCCTGCGGCGGCGGCGTGGTCAAAGACCCGGCAAACCTCCGGGCGCTCCACGCCAACGGCATCGTGCTCTTTATCGACCGGCCGCTGGAAGATCTGCTGGTGGGCGGTGGAAGGCCCCTTTCCACCAGCCCTGAGGCCCTGAAAACCATGGAAGCCCAGCGCCGTCCGCTCTATCTGGCGGCAGCGGATGCTGTGATCCCCAACAAGACCACCCCTGCGGATGCCGTGACGGCGGCAATGGAGGCGCTGGATGAAATTTTTAGTCATTAACGGTCCCAACCTCAACCTGACCCAGTTCACGGAGCCGGGCATGGAGGGGCAGATCGATTTTAATACACTGCTGGATTATATCGAGGCGGGCTGTGTCCAGATGGATGTTCAGGTGGACTTTTTTCAGTCCAACCACGAGGGTGACCTCATCGATGAGATCCAGTCGGCGGCAGGCCGGGCCGATGGCATCATCCTCAACCCGGGCGGCTACGCCTATTACAGCGTGGCCATTCTGGAAGCGCTGCAGGTGTGCGGCGTGCCCGCCGTGGAAGTGATGCTGGCCGACCCCAGCGGCAAGGAGCCCTTCCGCAGCGTGGATGTGGTCTCCTTTGGCTGTCAGGGCCGCTTTGCAGGCGAGGGGGTCAGCGGGTATCTCCATGCCTGCGCCTACCTTGTGCAGCTGCTCCGACTGGATGGCGGCGCGCAGACGGACCTGGTGCAGTAACAACCCTCTCAGTCTCGCATTCGCTCGCCAGCTCCCCCGAAGGGGGAGCCCTTGGCAAGTAGGGCAGGCTGTGCAGCAAAACTGAAAGCATAGAGACAAAACAGAAGGGAAAAGAAACAAGATGATCATTTCGACCAAAAAAGGCACCCCCAAGGAAGAGCTGGAAAAGATCGTAGACAAATTCGAGAAGCAGGGCCTGGATGTGACCCTGATCACCGGCAAGGATTACAATGTGTTCGGTCTGGTGGGCGATACCACCAAGATCGATGAGCGCGACGTGCTGGCCAACCCCTGGATCGACAACGTCACCCGCGTGTCCGCTCCCTATAAGCGGGCCAACCGCCTGTTCCACCCCGCCGATTCCATCATCGACTGCGGCGGCGTGAAGATCGGCAGGGGCGAGAAGATCGCCGTGATGGCAGGCCCCTGCAGCATCGAGGGCGAGGAGCAGGCACTGCGCATTGCCAACGGCGTAAAGGCGGGCGGTGCAAGCCTGTTCCGCGGCGGCGCTTATAAGCCCCGCACCTCTCCCTACTCCTTCCAGGGTCTGGAGACCGAGGGCATCCTCGATATGGTCAAGGCCCGGGAGGCCACCGGAATGCCCATCGTGTCCGAGCTGATGAGCGAGGACCGGATCCCGGAGTTTGAGGAATATGTGGACGTGGTACAGATCGGTGCCCGCAACATGCAGAATTTCCAGCTGCTCAAGGCCGTGGGTAAGATGCACAAGCCTGTTCTGCTCAAGCGCGGCCTGTGCAACACCATCGAGGAGTGGATCATGTCCGCAGAGTATATCATGGCCGGCGGCAACGAGCAGGTCATTCTCTGCGAGCGGGGCATCCGCACCTTTGAAAAGTACACCCGCAACACCCTCGACCTCTCCGCTGTGCCTATCATCCACGAAAAGACCCATCTGCCCATCATCGTGGACCCCAGCCACGCCACCGGCAAGGCCAATCTGGTTGAGCCGATGATGATCGCCGCTGTGGCCGCCGGTGCCGACGGTCTGGAGGTGGAAGTTCACTATGATCCCCGCCACGCATGGAGCGATGGCGCACAGTGCCTGACCCCGGATGCCTTTGCACAGGCCATGGCAAAGTGCCGTCAGGTCGCATGGGCCATTGGCCGGGATATGTAAGATGGATGTGGTGGTAAAACGCGCCCGCGCAGTGGCGGGCAGGATCGCCGCGCCGCCCAGCAAAAGCATGGCTCACCGGGCGGTGCTCTGCGCGGCGCTGGCAAAGGGAACCTCCCATCTCCATCATCTTGCTTTCAGCAAGGATATCTCCGCCACGCTGGGCGCGGCGGGCCGACTGTGCGCCCATGTCACCACCGGTGAAAACGATGCGGTGGTGGAGGGGCTGGGCCGCTTTCTGCCGGTTGATGCCCCCGTGGACTGCTGTGAGAGCGGCAGCACCCTGCGCTTCCTCATCCCGCTGGCCAGCCTGACCGGGCAGGAAGTAACTTTTACGGGCTGTGGGCGGCTGATGGAGCGGCCCCAGTCGGTCTACAAAACGCTGTATCAGCAGCAGGGCCTGCGTTTTGAGCAGGGCGCGGACCGCCTGACTGTGGAAGGTGCCCTGACCCCGGGCGAATACGAGCTGGCGGGCAACGTGTCCAGCCAGTTCATCAGCGGGCTGCTGTTTGCCCTGCCCCTGCTGGGCGGCACCAGCACCCTGCACCTCATCCCGCCTGTGGAGAGCCGGAGCTACATCGATATGACCCGCGCGGTGCAGCACGCCTTTGGCGTGGAGAGCCGCTGGCTGGATGAAAATACGCTGGAAATTCCCGGCGGGCAGCACTATCTTCCCGGTGATTACACCGTGGAGGGCGATTACAGCCAGGCGGCTTTTCCTGCCGTGCTGGGCGCTGTGACCGGCGGTGTGGCCATCACCGGCCTGTCTGAGGAGACCTTGCAGGGCGATGCGGCCATTCTGGAGATCCTCCGGCGGTGCGGCGCAAGATTCACCCGCACCGGGCAGGGCGTGGTGTTTGAAAAGGCCCCGCTCCACGGAACGGACATCGACCTTGCCGACTGCCCCGACCTGGGCCCTGTACTGATGGTGCTGGGCCTGCTGTGTGAGGGCACCACGGTCATCCGCAACGCCGAGCGTCTCCGCATCAAGGAGAGTGACCGCATCGAGGCCATGGAGACCGAGCTGCGGGCCTGCGGCGGGCAGCTGGAGAGCGAGGGCGGCACCATTACCATCCATGGCTGTGCCGGAGCGCTCCATGCCCCGGAGCAGCCGCTTTCCGGCCACAACGACCACCGCGTGGTGATGAGCCTTGCGGTGCTGGCGCTGGCTGCCGGGCTGACCCTGCCCATCAGCGGGGCCGAGGCCATTGCCAAGAGCTGGCCGGATTTTCTGGAAGCCATCAAGCCTTTGGGCGCGGAGGTGGAACATGTTGGATAAATCAAAGCGTTATCTCATTGTGGGCCTGGGCCTGCTGGGCGGCAAGTACGCCTTGGAGCTGAGCAGGGCCGGGTTCCATGTGGACGGCATCAACCGCAGCGAGGGCCATCTGCAGTATGCCCTCGACCACGGCTATATCGCCAGCGGCAAGACCCACGATTTTGAGGATCTGGTGCGTCAGGCCGACCATATCATCTTTGGCTTGTACCCCACGGCCCTGATCGAGTGGTTCCGGACCTACGGCCACCTGCTGAAGGAGGGCTGTATCTTTACCGATGTGTCGGGCGTAAAGACTGGTCTGGTGGAGCCCATTCAGGCTATGTGCAGGCCGGGCGTGGAGTTCATTGCCAGCCACCCCATGGCGGGCCGTGAGACCTCCAGCGTGGAGCATGCCGCCGAGGTGAATTTTGCCCCGGCCAACTTCATTGTGACCCCCACGGAAAAGAACACCCCGGAGGCCATTCAGTGGGCCAGGGAGCTGGCCGAGGTGCTGGGCTTCAAGCATATCTGCACCCTGACCGTGCAGGAGCATGACAGGATGATCGGCTATGTCAGCCAGCTCTGCCATGCCATCGCCGTCAGCCTGATGTGCGCCAATGACAATACCTCGCTGTGCGAGTACACCGGAGATTCTTTCCGGGACCTGACCCGTATTGCACGCATCAACGATAAGATGTGGGCGGAGCTGTTCCTCTGGAACAAGGAAAACCTTATCTCCGAGATCGACCAGTTCAGCGGGGCGCTGAACGAGATGCGCAACGCCCTTGTGGCCGATGACCGGGAAAAGCTGGAGGAGATGTTCCGCCTGTCCACCCAGCGCCGCGCGGCGTTTGATAAGAAAGCGCCGTAACCTTTTCAGCACACAGCACTGCTGTTTTTTCTGGCTCCCCTGCTGGGGGAGCTGGAAGCGAGACTGAGAGGTTTGGCACAACACGAAAAAATGAGGTGTACCGAATGCCCAAACAGGAAGGCCAGAAATCCAAGCTGCTGGCGCTATTGCGCATTTTTGAGCAGCAGACCGATGAAAACCACCTGCTGAACGTGCCGCAGCTGGTGGAGCTGCTGGAGGCGCAGGGCATCCGCTGTGAGCGCAAGAGCGTGTACAGCGATATTGAGGCACTGGGTGCGCTGGGCTATGACATCAAGCTGCGCCGGGGCCGAGGCGGCGGGTATTTCCTTGCCAGCCGCACCTTTGATCTGGCGGAGCTCAAGCTGCTGGTGGATGCCGTGCAGGCAAGCCGGGTGGTATCCGGTACCACGAGCAGGCGGCTGATCCACAAGCTGGAAAAGCTCTGCTCCAACTACGAGGGCAGCCAGCTGCAGCGTCAGGTCTATGTGGAGGGCCGCCCCAAGACCGACAGCAAGAGCCTGCTGTACAGCATCGATGCCCTGCACGAGGCCATCAACAACGGTAAAATGGTGGAGTTCCTCTACAGAAAAGCCGACAGCCGCGAGAAAGAGAAAAGGACCGTCAGCCCGTGGCAGCTGGCCTGGGAGAACGGGTGCTACTACCTCATTGCGTTTGCCGATGAAAAGGGCATCCGCCATTATCGGGTGGACAAGATGAGCGGGGTCCGGGTGCTGGATGCGCCCCGGCGGGGTCAGGAGCAGTTTGCGGATCTTGACCTGCCTGCCTATCTGCGCAAGCACTTTGGAATGTACGGCGGGCCGGAGCATCGCGTTACCCTGCGGTGCACCGCGGATCTGGAAGGTGCCATGCGGGAGCGCTTTGGCGCAACGCCCATGTTCCTGCTCGAGGAGAATGGCTGCTTCCATTTTGATGTCCCCATCTGCGTCAGTGACCAGTTCTATGGCTGGGTCTGCGGCTTTGGCGGCAAGATAGAAGTGGTCGCCCCGCCCGAAGTGCGGCAGGGAATGCGGGAGATGACCGCCCGGCTGGCAGAACAGCATCAATAACAAAAAAGGACTGCGAAAGCAGTCCTTTTTGCGTGTTTACGGTTCCTTCAATTCCAGATCACTGGGCAGGATCAGATCCAGGGCAGCGGCGGGCTCGGCGACAAGGCGGCGGCTCTGGTGGAAGATGGCCTTTTCCAGTGTGTTGCGGGCAAGGCGGCCATTGCCGGCGGTGCGGGCATCGGATTCCTGCCAGCGGGCATAATAGCCCAGCAGGGGTTCGGTGCAGGCTTCGGCCAGGGTATAGCCCTTGTTTTTGGCAAGGACCTGGGTGATCTGCAGCAGCTCCACGGCGGTGTAGTCCGGGAACTCGATCCGGTTGGGAAAACGGCTGGCAAGGCCGCTGTTGGCGGTGAGGAAGGTCTCCATCTCCCTGGTGTAACCCGCCAGAATGACCACCAGCTCATCCCGGTGATCCTCCATCCCCTTCACCAGCGTGTCGATGGCTTCCAGCCCGAAGCTGTCCTGCTCGCCGCGGTAGAGGCTGTATGCCTCGTCAATGAAGAGCACACCACCCAGGGCGCTCTCGATGACGCTGTTGGTCAGGGGGGCGGTGTGGCCGGTGTAGCGGCCCACCAGATCGGCGCGGGTCACCTCCACCAGCTGGCCGCCCTTGAGGGCACCGATGGCTTTCAGATACCGTGCCACCAGCCGGGCAATGGTGGTCTTGCCGGTGCCGGGGTTGCCCGTGAAGATCATGTGCATCGAAAGGCTGGCAGTCTTGAGCCCGGCGGCGGCGCGGCGCTGCTGCACCTGCAGGTTGTCGGCCAGACCGAACACATATTCCTTGACCGGGGCAAGGCCCACCAGCTCGTTGATCTCAGCGCGGATGGCATCCAGCGCGCCGGTGTAGGCCGCAGGCAGCAGGTCGAACAGGGGCTGGTCTGCGCCGTCGTTCAGGCGGAACAGCACCCCTTCCGGCCCGGCGGTCAGGGTCACGGTGCCGGTAAGGGTTTCATCGGTCCGCAGGCAGTATTCGCTCAGGGCACGGAAGATGCGGTCACAGCATTCGGCCAGCCCGGCGGCACCCTTCTGTGCGGTGCACTGAGCTGCGACATAGTCCCGCACGTCGGCCCCGGCGGAAAGGGTCAGCCCCAGCCGGGTGCGGATCTTCTGGGCCAGCGCGTTGAGCTGCTGTGCGGCAAGGGCGGCCAGATCCTCCCGGGTGTAGGAGGCCGTCTCGCAGACATCCCCCAGTGCCGACACCAGCGCCGCGCCGAATTTGTCAGCCAGTGCCTCACGGCCCTTGTGGGAGTAGAAGATGAGATATTTGCCGCAGGGGTCGATGCGGCTGACGGCTCCTGGGGCCAGCGCCGTGCCTGCATCCACAAGGATGCCCTCTTTGTTCACGAGATACCGGCTGGACAGGGGGGCGCTGCCCTTGACGGCCAGATCAGACAGGGTCTTCAGAAAGCCGGGATAGCAGCTCTCATAGTGCTCAAAGGCAAGGATCTCCCCGGGTGCGTGCAGGGCAGCGTAGAGGTCCTGCAGGAAGAGCTTCTCGGCTCCGGAATTGGGGTAAAGGGCCAGATCCAGCGTGGCGATCCTGTCGCTCTGCAAAAGGCCCCGGGCCGCCATGCAGCGGGCAGTTTCTTCCAGTGCAAAATGCCTGCCTGTGCCTGCCCCGCCTGTGAGCAGGATGACGTTGCGGGCGGCGGGGGCTTCGGTGCCCAGCACAAAAGGGCGGCGCATGGCCCGCACCACGCTGTCCACAAAAGCATCCTGCCCCAGCACCGTCTGCTTGACCTCGGCGGCAAGGCCTTCAAAGCTGCCCAGATGTTCCGGCTTCACGTCGGTGGTGCCCCTGGCCAGCAGGCCTTCGTCCTCCATGTCCCGCAGCATCTGGCGGCTGCTTTCCAGCGCGGCGGCGGTGGCATCGCTCTGGGTCCTGAGCTGGGCGTTCTGCTGCTTCAACAGCTCGTCCAGCCGTTTCTGCTGTTCCAGAAGCGCCGCGTTCAGGTCAGGCAGGGCGGCGCTGCCGCCTGTTTTGGGTGCAGAAGTGCCGGGGGCAGCCTTGAATCTGCCCCCCGGGCCGAACACGCCGTTCATCAGACTTTCCCAATCATCGGTGTATGCCATAAAACTTCCCTCCGTGCAGTACTTTTTCTTTCAGTATAGTGGAGTCTGGTACGTTTTGCAAGGAAAGGGTTGAAATAAAGGACAAAGTTCGTTACACTATTGTCAAATGAAAGGATGAATTGCTATGGAGCCAAGAACACCTGCTGAATGGAAGACGCTGTTTGAGAGCGAAGCCTTTGCCCGCCAGACGGAATACTACGGCCCGCTGGGGGTGGAGTATACCCCCGCCGGGACACACCTGCGCCTGTGGGCTCCCACGGCAAAACAGGCAGCAGTGAACCTGTACCGCAGGGGCACCGGCGGGGCCTGTGTGGGCACCCTGCCCCTGCAGCAGCAGGACAAGGGCGTGTGGAGCATCTATCTGCCCGGCGACCAGCACGGAAAATACTACGATTTCACCCTTACCACCCCGTTTGGCACCTGCAATGCAGCGGACCCTTACGCCCGCTCGGCAGGGGTGAACGGGGTACGCAGCATGATCTTTGACCCGGCCCGGGTAGACCCGCAGGGCTGGGAGCGGGATGTGCGGCCGGTGATCCCACCGGCCCGCCGCAGCGTGTGGGAGGTCAACGTCCGGGATTTCTCGCAGGACCCGGCCAGCGGTGTGCACACGGCCTGGCGGGGCAAATTTCTGGCCTTTACCCAGCAGGGCACGACCCTGAGCAGCGACGGCATCCACCCCACCTGCCTGAATTACCTCAAGCGGCTGGGGGTGAGCTATGTCCAGCTCATGCCAATCTTCGATTTTGGCAGCGTGGATGAGAGCCGCCCCCTGACCCGGCAGTATAACTGGGGCTACGACCCCACCAACTTCAATGTGCCCGAGGGCAGCTACTCCACCGACCCCACCCGGGGTGAGGTGCGGGTGCGGGAGTGCAAGCAGATGATCGCGGCCCTCCATGCGGCGGGCATCGGCGTTGTAATGGACGTGGTGTATAACCACATGTACCGCTCCGATAATGTGCTGAACCGGGTGGTGCCCCTCTACTACTTCCGCCAGAACGATGACGGTTCCCTCTCCAACGGCAGCGGCTGCGGCAACGAGTTTGCCTCCGAGCGGCCCATGGCCCGGCGCTATCTCATTGATTCGGTGCTCTACTGGGCACGGGAATATCACATCGACGGCTTCCGGTTTGACCTGATGGGCCTGTATGACGTGGAGACCATGAACCTCCTCCGGGCTGAACTGGACAAGCTGCCCGGCGGGCGGGATATCCTGATGTACGGTGAGCCGTGGCAGGGCGGCTGCAGCGCCCTGCACCGGTACGAGGCCAACAAGAACAACCTGAATATGCTGAACGAGCGCATCGGCATCTTTTGCGACAACACCCGGGATGCCATCAAGGGCGGCTGCTTCGATGCCCGGGAGCCGGGCTATGTGGAGGGCAAGCCCGGGAGTTTCTGGGATATCGGTGCTTCGGTGGCGGCGTGGTGCCGCAGTGAAAAGCTGCCGCCCCACGCCCCGGGGCAGATCATCAGCTACGTTTCGGCCCATGACAACTTCACCCTGTGGGATAAGCTCCTGATGGTGCGCTACGCCCGCCCGGAGTTTGCCGCTGTGGACAAGACCGCCCTGGCCCAGAACCGGCTGGCAGCGGGCATCTACCTGACCAGCATGGGCCTGCCTTTCTGGCAGGCGGGCGAGGAGTTTGCCCGCACCAAGAAGGGGCAGGGCAACAGCTACCACTCCAGCCCGGCCCTCAACCGGCTGGACTGGCACCGGGCCGAACAGTTCCACAGCCTTGTGGATTACTACCGCGGGCTCATTGGTCTGCGGGCGGCGTTCCCCCGGCTGGGCGCGCTGGACAAGGCCAGCCCTGCCGCCATCGAGTTCTTCCCGCTGGAACAGCCTCTTGTGGGCTGGCGGCTCCCCGCCCAGTGGGGCGACGGCGCAGCGTGGAGCGCCCTGTGCGTCTACTATAACCCCACCGAGGCGGCGCAGGTCGTCACCCTGCCCGGCGGCAGCTGGAAGCTGCTGAGCGACGGCATCTCCTCCAGCCTGTGGCGGGGCAGCAGCCGCATCTGCACCGGCCAGACCGTCCTCCTGCCCCTGAGCGCCACCGTGTTCGGGCAGGTATAAAAATACGGTCTGCCGTTGCTTGACAACCTGCAATTAAAAATCCCCTGACCAGTTCAACGCCGGTCAGGGGATTTTTGATTTATGGATCAGGAAAAAGATTGGGGAGAATCAGGAGTTTTTCTGTGCCTGCTGGGTCTGGGCGTTCTTTTCGCCCAGGGTCAGGCTGACGGTCTGCATCTGGCCCTCCCGGGCCACGGTGATGGAAAGGGTATCACCGGCGGCATGCTGCTGGATCAGGGTGCCAAGGTCGTCCTTCTGGGCGATCTCGGTGCCGTCGATGCTCACGATGCGGTCACCGGTCTTCAGACCGGCCTTGTCGGCGGGGCCGCCCTGCACAACATCCACAACGTAAACGCCGTAGGCAGTGACGTTGAGCTGTGCGGCGGTCTGGGCATCGGTCACAGCCAGATAGGTGATGCCCATGTAGGGGCGGCCGGAGACATAGCCGTTCTCCAGCAGATCCTGTGCTACTTTGATGGCATCGTTGATGGGGATGGCGAAGCCCAGACCCTCCGCATCGCTGGAGGAGGACTTTGCGTTGACCAGACCGATGAGCTCACCGTTCATGTTGAACAGGCCGCCGCCGGAGTTGCCGGGGCTGACAGAGGCATCCATCTGGATCAGGGACATGGTGTTGGTGGAGCTGGTGCCCTGGATGGTCACGCTGCGGTTCAGGGCGCTGACGATGCCGCTGGTCACGGTGCCGCCCAGCTCACCCAGCGGGTTGCCCACGGCCAGCACGCTCTCGCCCACGGCAAGGCTGTCGCTGTTGCCAACGGTGGCGGGGGTCAGGTCAGTGGCATCGATCTTGAGGACAGCCACGTCGCTGGTGTCATCCTCGCCCACCACGGTGGCGGGGTAATCGGTATCGCCGATGGTCACGGTGATGTTGGATGCGCCAGACACAACGTGTGCACAGGTCAGGATATAGCCGTCGGAGCTGATCACGACACCGCTGCCTGCGCCGCTCTCCACCTGGTTCTGGCCGTACCAGGACCACTGGGAGTAGACCACCTGCTCGGTGGTGATGACCACAACGCTGGGGCTGACCATCTCAGAGACCTGAGCGGTGGTCATGCCGGAAGCAGTGTTCACTGCGGAGGCAGAGCCGAAATCACTGCTGGACGTGGAGGAAGGTGCCACCTGCTGGATGACCACCTTGCCGCCTGTGTTGCCCACCCGGGCTCCCACAAAGCCGCCGACAAAGCCCATGGCTGCGGCCAGCACCAGCGCAACTGCACTGCGGGCGATGTTGCCGTTTTTCCGGCGGCGCTTTTTGGGAGGCTGCTTGGGGCTTCCCTGTGCGGCCTGATACCGGGGGCCTTCCGGAGGCGGCACCGCGCCGCCATCGCTGCCGCTGCTCGGCTCGGCCTGGGGGGCAGCCTGTGCGGCCTCGCCGTAGGTACCTGCCGTGTTGGCAGTGTTCATGCCGGAGGAGCCGACGTTGGGGTAGCCGGTCTCGCCGGTCTGGCTATGTTCAGAGGAATAATCGTATTCCCACTTGTTCTCATTATCCATACTGGTTACTTCCTTTCTCAAAGGGAATGGTTCGGAGGGGGCGCTTCTGCCGCACCTCCTTGGAACTGTTTCTATTGTATCCGGTAATTGTGAAAAGGAATCGCTGACCGGGTGAAGAATATGTGAAATAAGGTCGCAGCGGGAAGCCTTGACAGCGGCGCGGGGGCTTGGTATTTTAAGGGTGCAGCGCAGAAGCCGGCAGCGTTGCGAAACCTCTCCGTCATCTTCGCTTTGCTAAACCTCTCAGTCGCGGGCGCTGCCGCGACAGCTCCCCTAGTAGGGGAGCCCTTGGCAGAGGATTTGTTTTTCGCAATGATCGCTGGCGCTCCAAAACCAATGCCTGCCGCAGGACAAACAGGAGCGAAGCGCTGACCCACGAAAACGCGACGGTATGCCAAGGCCTCTCCTACTAGGAGAGGTGGCATCGAGCGAAGCGATGATGACGGAGAGGTTTAGCCCAGCAGGGCAAGCTCGCGAAAGGAGCAAATTATGAAACTGGAAAAGATTCCGGGCGGTTATGCCCTGTATAAAGAGAAAACCATCATTGGCACCTGCCAGGCCCGGCCCACGGAGCAGGGCGCGGACATCACTGCCCTGACCATTGTGCCGGAATGGCGGCGCAAGGGCTACGGTTCCTACCTGTTAAAAGAGGTATTGCGCAGCCTGGGCGGCTATGACAAAGAGCGCGCCACGGTGTTCACGGCTCCTCTGCCTGCCGATGCGGGGGAGCGGGCTTTCTGGGCAAAGTTCGGCTTTGCGGCAGAGGGCAGCGGCCTGTGCCGCCGCCGCACCCCCGACCTGACGGCCGTGAAGCTTGTGCAGGACTTCCTCGCCGCGCGGCTGGCTGACCCCAGGCTCTGCATCGATGCCACCTGCGGCAACGGGGGCGACACGGCTTTTCTCTGCCGCCTTGTGGGCAAAGAGGGCCGGGTGCTGGGCTTTGACATCCAGCCGGAAGCCATTGCCTCCACCCGGCAGAACCTTGCACGGAAGGGCCTTGCGGCAGAGCTTCACTGCGACAGCCACGCCAACCTCTTACAATATGTACAGCCCGGCACCGTCGATGCCGTGATGTTCAACTTCGGCTGGCTGCCCGGTGCCGACCACGGGGTGTTCTCCCACGCCCAAAGCAGCATCCCGGCGCTGGAAGCTGCCCTTGAGGCCCTGCGGCCCGGCGGGGTGCTCAGCGCCATCCTGTACAGCGGCAAGGTCATCGGCTCCGACGAAAAGACCGAGATCCTCCAGTGGATGCGCTCCCGGCCCCTGAAACAGTGCACCGCCCTTGTCTGCAGTTTCGCCAATTGGGCCGATACCGCCCCCTTGCCCTGCTTCCTCCTGAAAAAATAACAAAAACTCTTGCATCTAGGTGGAATTGCTGGTAAAATATAAGTTGTGTGTAATTTTGGCATCCTTGCCCTCTCAGCCAAAGCCTGTCGGCTTTGCCAGCTCCCCCGAAGGGGGAGCCAACGCATCTGGAAGGAGAAGTGCTGCAGATCTGCAGGGCCTGTACCTGGAGCAGCAACCGGCTCTCCCTTTGGGAGAGCTGGCTGCGAAGCAGACTGAGAGGGCAAGCCAGTTTACGGAGAATCACCAATGTAACGTGAGATTGACCGAATAAAGAGCCATTCTGATTCAGGAGAAATCAATATATGACAAATCGTGAAGAGATCGAGCGCCGCCGGACGTTTGCGATCATCAGCCACCCCGATGCCGGCAAAACGACCCTGACCGAAAAGCTGCTGCTGTACGGTGGAGCCATCAATCAGGCCGGTTCCGTCAAGGGCAAGCAGAGCGCCAAGCACGCTGTGTCCGACTGGATGGATATCGAGAAGCAGCGCGGTATTTCTGTCACTTCCTCTGTCCTGCAGTTCAACTATGCAGGCAAGTGCGTGAACATTCTGGATACCCCGGGCCATCAGGACTTCTCGGAGGATACCTACCGTACCCTGATGGCAGCGGACTCCGCTGTCATGGTCATCGATGCTGCAAAAGGCGTTGAGGCCCAGACCATCAAGCTGTTCAAGGTCTGCACCCTGCGTCACATCCCCATCTTCACCTTCATCAACAAGATGGACCGCGAAGCCCGCGACCCCTTTGAGCTGATGGAGAACATCGAGGAGATCCTGGGCATCAAGACCTACCCCATGAACTGGCCCATCGGCTGCGGCAAGGAGTTCAAGGGCGTGTTCGACCGCAATACCCGCAAGGTGCTGGCTTTCTCCAGCGACGGCCGCGCCAACGGCGTGAAGAAGGTCAACGAGACCGAGGCCGAACTGGGCGATGCCGCACTGGACGAGCTGCTGACCCCCTACCTGCACCAGCAGCTGGTGGACGAGATCGAGCTGCTGGACGGCGCTGCCGAGGAATTTGACCTCGACAAGGTGCTGCGCGGTGAGCTGAGCCCTGTGTTCTTTGGCTCTGCTCTGACCAACTTCGGCGTGGAGCCCTTCCTGGAAAACTTCCTGCGGCTCACCCCCACCCCGCTGGCCCGTGTGGACAGCCTGACCGGCGAGCCGGTGGACCCCTGCCGCGACGAGTTCTCGGCCTTCATCTTCAAGATCCAGGCCAACATGAACAAGGCCCACCGTGACCGCATCGCCTTTATGCGCATCTGCTCCGGCAAGTTCGAGCGCGGCATGGAGGCTTACCACGTGCAGGAGGGCAAGAACATCAAGCTGGCCACCGGCACTCAGCTGATGGCGCAGGATCGCGCCATCGTGGATGAGGCCTACGCGGGCGATATCATCGGCCTGTTTGACCCGGGCATCTTCTCCATCGGCGACACCCTGTGCACCGGCAAAAAGAAGGTCGAGTTTGCGGGCATCCCCACCTTCTCACCGGAGCATTTTGCCCGCATCGAGCAGAAGGACACCATGAAGCGCAAGCAGTTCGTGAAGGGTATGGAGCAGATCGCCCAGGAGGGTGCCATCCAGATCTTCCGCGAAGTCGGCGGCGGCATGGAGGAGGTCGTGGTTGGCGTGGTCGGTGTGCTGCAGCTGGAAGTGCTGGAGTACCGCCTGAATACCGAGTACAACGTGGAGATCCGGATGCAGCAGCTGCCGTTCGAGCAGCTGCGCTGGGTGAAGAACGACCCCGACACCTACAACCTGCGGGATCTGGATCTGACCAGCGATACCAAGGCTGTGGAGGATATGAAGGGCAACCGTCTGCTGCTGTTCACCTCTGATTGGGCCGTCCGCTGGGCCGAGACCCACAACGACACGCTGGAATTGAGCGAGTTCGGCAATATCTGATTGGAAAAAGGAGAGCTGCTGTGCGGAGCTGACTCGCACCGCAGTTCTCTTTTTTATAAAAAGCAAAAAATACAACAAAAGATGCCAGCCTCTGTATGAATGGTTCCCATTGCGGGGAACACTGCTGGCATGGAGGGAAACGTATATGGAAAACCTGAACATTGGCCGCAGCGGCATCGAAGTGCCTTTTCTGGGCATGGGCACCTGGGCCATCGGCGGCGGCAGCTGGTGGGGCGACAACGATGATGCCCTTTCGGTCAAAGCCATCCAGACTGCTGTGGAGCAGGGCATCCGGTGGATCGACACCGCGCCCATCTACGGCCTGTACCACAGCGAGACCGTGGTGGGCGAGGCCCTGAAGCACATCGACCGGGACAAGGTGGTGCTCTCCACCAAATGCGGCCTGGAGTGGCGGCATGAAACGCCGGTGCTCCACAAGGTCGTGGACGGCACCGCCGTCTACCGGGACCTCTCGGCGCAGAGCATCATTGAGGACGTGGAGGACAGCCTGCGCCGCCTGGGCACCGACCACCTGGATGTGCTGTACACCCACTGGCAGAGCCCGGACCTCGGCCTCTATCCGCTGGAGGAGACCGTGGAGGCCATGATGAAGCTGAAGGAGCAGGGCAAGATCCGCGCCATTGGTGCGTCCAACGTGACGGCGGATCTCATCCGGGGCTACTGCCGGTACGGCCAGCTGGATGTCATTCAGGAGAAGTACAGCCTGCTGACCCGCCGCATCGAAAAGCAGCTCCTGCCCACCTGCAGGGAGCTGGGCGTTTCGGTGCAGGCATACTCCCCGCTGGAGCAGGGTCTGCTCACCGGCAAGGTCACCATGGAGACCACCTTCCCCGAGGGCAGCACCCGGAACAGCAACCCCAGCTTCCAGCCTGCCCGCCGGAAGCAGGCGCTGGACCTGCTGGCCAAGTGGGACGACCTGACCGGGAAATACGACTGCACCATGGCCCAGCTGGTCATTGCCCTGACGGCCCGGATGATCCCCGGCCTGCATGTGCTGTGCGGTGCCCGCACCCCGGAGCAGGTGCTGGACAATGCCGGTGCACTGAATATCAAACTGGACGGCGCGGATGCCGTCCGCATGAAGTGGGACGTGGATGCCATTTCCTGAGCCGGTGCTTCAGAACAAAAGCAGATAATCAAAAAGGGACGATGCCGCAAAAACATCGTCCCTTTTTGGTTATTTGTGCTCCTTCAGCTGGCAGAGGAAGTCATCGGCTTCGATGGCCTCCGGGGTGAAGGAATTGTTCTTCCACCAGCTGACCAGCGCGGTGGCAATGGTCAGGCCAGTGGAGACCAGCTGCTCCAGCTCTGCCGATTCAATGGGCAGGACACGGTGGCCGGTAGCGCTGAGCACCTGATTGGTCAGCGCCAGTGCCAGCGCCGCCGTGCGGGCCAGCGTGGCGGGAGAGATCTTGCATTTCTTCATGGGGAACTCCTTTCTTTTATAGGATGGTACGGTCGAGCCCCGTCCGGTGGAGCAGGGCGGGATAATCCTTTTCGGTGCGGCTCAGGTCTACGGGGCCGGAGATGCCGGGCACCCTGCCCCTGCTGGTGTACTGCCACATCCCGTGCCTGCGGGCCGGGCGTTTGCCCCGGTAGTCCGCCAGCCAGAGGTCGAAGGGGGCCAGCGTGTCCATGTGCAGGGCGGTATCTGCAAAATGGGTGTAGGTGTATACCATGGCGTACAGGCCCCAGTGCTCCAGCTGCCGTGCCGCCCCGGCAACAAGGGCGGAGAGCGCGTCCGGTGTCAGAGCACGCAGGCGGGCATCCTCCACGTCGATGGCAGCGGGCAGCTGAAGCCGCTTTCCCCTGAGGGCATCGTGCAGGAGGGCCAGCTCGGCATCCCGCTGTGGGGCAGTAACGGCACAGCTGTAATAGTAGACCCCCACCGGGATGCACAGCCGGATGCAGGCAGAGTAGTTTGTTTCAAACATGGGGTCGATGTAGGGCGTGCCGTTCCTGCTGCCCAGTGCGCGCAGCATCACGCCGTGGACCCTGCCGCTGGCTTTTACGGTATCCCAGTCTATGCGGCCCTGCCAGCGGGAGACATCCAGCACCGTGAACATCAGGTGGCCTCCAGCAGGGTCTTGAGGGCGGCGGGAGTGACGGTGTCCACCACCAGACTGCCATCGCTGCGGATGGACAGCACCCGCAGGAGGGCACCAGCCTGCGGGGCCACCGGGGCAGGCAGCGCGCCCACGTCCTGCGCGTCCAGCACCACCGCGCCGCCTTTGCCGTTGACACTGAGCAGGGTGCCGTCCTTGGGGGCAAAGGATTCGGCGCGCAGGGCGGCGCTCTCGGCGCGGGAAGCCGAGGTCGCGGCACGGCTGCCATTCAGTGCGGCCCGCTCGGCAGCGTCGGCAGCGGCCTGCGCCTGCCGGGCGGCACTGGCCTCGCTGGCGGCACTGTTCTGGGCCGCCTGCACCGCAGCATCGGCCTGCCCCGATACCTGGGCGATGAACTGTTCGTACACCGAGGGACTGGGCTCCTCCTCGGTGCCGTCGGTGGGCAGGATGTCGTAGACATCGTACCGGCCCGGGCGGGTGTAAGCGGTATAGCCGCTGCCGTCGGTGGCGGCCAGCATCCATTGCCCGGCAGGCCAGCCGGTGAAGCTGCGGCCCACGGGCGCGCTGTGCGCTGCATCCAGCACAAGGGGGGCGGCAAGGGTGCCGTCGCTGTGGCGGATGTGCAGGGTGACGCTGCACCCGGCCCATTCCGCAGGCAGCTGGAACACCAGCCGGTCCACGCCCTCGGCGTTCTGTGCGCCCAGGTGCAGCCGGGCGGGCTGGGCTGTGAATTCGGTGCCGCCCAGCGTGCGGGGAGTGATCTTGATCTGCATAAAAACCTTCCTTTCTTCGTTTTGACCCCATTGTACCGGTTTGCGGCAGGGCGCGGAAGTGTGGTCTTTTTTTATGGCGTTTTTTACCTTTCGGCATTTTGCTGGAAGCCGGTTTTTGACAGAAACTGCGGAGAAACTCCCCGTTATTTCCGGCAGGAAAACAGCGGGGAATTTGTGCCGCAAAATGTCGGATTACGCATGATTGATGCGCCGGAATGTGCAAAAGAGCCCGGCGATTTCTCCCCGGGAAACAGACTTGAAATGTTAAAAAATTATGAACGAATACGACCAATTTTTTGGGAAAATTTCAGAAGGAAACGCTCGAAATCATTCTGAATCAAGGAAAACAATGTACAGATTGCACAAAAAACTATGTGAAACAATTGTCAAACCGAAGCGCGCGGATTTGACAAATGGGCCGTCGTCTGCTAAAATAGTGCCCGCTCAACGGATCATACACACGTTGGAGCGTCTAAATTTTATTTCTCAGGAAGTAAAACGCCGTATAAAAAGACGGCCCTTTGCAGGGGAAATGCCCTGCGCTTTGCGGGCAAAGGAAGAGCCCGCCGCATTCCAAAATGATGAAAAGAGAGGAGTTGTCTCGTATCGCTTCCGTCAAATTTCAAAAAGCATTGTCTGACCGCGCTCGTGCGGTCACACCCCGTGTGCTGGCGTTCTGCGTCATGGCAGTGAGCCTTGTGTTCACTTTGGCCGTGACCGCCGCGAATCTGCGGCTGACCTACGTCACCGACTCCGATGGTGCGCGTCAGCTTGTGGTCAGCAGTGAGACTGACCCTGCCCGCGTCATGAGCCTTTCCGGCATTGAGGCCGAAGAGGGCGACCACGTTTACTACACCGCGTTCAGCGGCAATCTTGCCACCCTGAACATTGAGCGGGCCTTCACCGTGAACATCCAGGCCGACGGCCAGGAGTACCCGGTGAAGATGGCCTTTGGCACCGTTGCCGAAGCGCTGGAGCGCGCCGGCATCACCCTGGAGGCAGATGACTACACCGAGCCTGCGTTGGATCAGCTGGTCACTGTGGGCAGTGAGATCACGGTGCACCGGGTGGACTACCAGGACAAGGTGGAGACCCAGACCATCCCCTACGACACCCAGTATGTCTACACCAGCCTGTACTTCCGCAACACCGGCCGGGCCACTACCCTGCAGCATGGGGCGGAGGGTCAGCAGACCGTGACCACCCGCGAAAAGTATGTGGACGGCGAGCTGGAAAACAGCATGGTGGTGGATGTAACCACCACGGTGGAGCCCACCGACCATGTCATCAAGACCTATGGTGCCGGTGCGCCCGTTTCTCCCCTGACCGGGCCGGACGGCACCACCAACGCCCCCGCCTCGTACAGCCAGGTCCTCACCGGTAAGGCCACGGGCTATTATTCCCGCACGGGCAAGGGCTCGTCGGGCCTGGGCCTGGGCTACGGCACCGTTGCCGTTGACCCCAGCGTCATCCCCTATGGCACGCTGCTGTACATCACTTCCACGGACGGCAGCTTTGTTTACGGTTATGCCGTTGCCACCGACACCGGTATCGCGGTGCAGAAGGGCCAGATCCTGGTGGATCTGTTCTATGAGACCTACGCAGAGTCGGTCATCAACGGAGCCATTCAGGTCAACGTTTACGTTGTAGGCTGAACCGCATAGCACACGGAAAAATTTGAAAAAGCACCCGCTTCAGTTTCCTGGATTTGCAGGAAAAATGAGGCGGGTCTTTCTTTTTGCCCTATATTCTGTAAAGTTTGCCGAGAATTCTTGTGTAAAATTGGATAAGTTGACCACAATGAAAAAATATTGACGAAAAGATTATAGTAGATTTTGACGGAAAGCCCTTGAAAAATCGGACAAAATTCTTTAATATAAGAGAGTACAAAGGTATAGGCTCACTGCGGCCTGTACGGGGAGGAGCTGTTTATGAGACCGACGGAAGAAAAGATCCAGAAAGATCCCTCGGATCTGCCGATTTATCTGTTCAAGCAGGGCAACAACTGCGAAGCATACCGTTACTTTGGTGCACACCTTGAGACCCGCGCCGGAGAGTCCGGTGTGGTGTTCCGTGTTTGGGCACCCCATGCAACCGCCATCAGTGTGGTGGGCGATTTCAACAGCTGGAAGCCGGGCAGCCACCCGATGCGCAAAGTGGATGGGGATTCTGTCTGGGAGCTGTTCATCCCCGGCGTAAAGGAATACGATGTCTACAAGTACTGTGTGACCACCCGGGGCGGCGACCTGATCTACAAGGCCGACCCCTATGCGTTCCACGCGGAGACCCGGCCCTCCAACGGCAGCAAGGTCTACGATATCACCGGCTTTGCCTGGCACGATGATGCCTGGCAGACTGCTCAGAAAAAGGCAGACGTGATCAACGGCCCGATGAACATCTACGAGATGCACGCGGGCAGCTGGAAGCTGAAGGACGAAAAGGTCCCCTATAACTATTCCGAGCTGGCCGACGAGCTGATCCCCTACATCCGGGAGATGGGCTACACTCATGTGGAGCTGCTGCCCGTGATGGAGTATCCCTTCGATGGCAGCTGGGGCTACCAGGTCACGGGCTATTTTGCCCCCACCAGCCGCTACGGCACCCCCAAGGACTTCATGGCCTTTGTGGACAAGATGCATGAGGCCGGCATCGGTGTCATCATGGACTGGGTGCCCGCCCACTTCCCGAAGGATGGCTTCGGCCTGTACAACTTTGATGGAGAAGCCTGCTACGAGGACCCCAACCCCAAGCGCGGCGAGCATAAAGAATGGGGCACCATGGTGTTTGATTTCGGCCGCAGCGAGGTGCAGAGCTTCCTGATCTCCAGCGCACTGTACTGGCTGGAGCAGTACCACATCGATGGTCTGCGCGTGGATGCCGTGGCCTCCATGCTGTATCTGGATTACAACCGCAAGCAGGGCGAATGGGAGCCCAATAAGAATGGCGGCAAGGAGAACCTGGAAGCAGTTGCTTTCCTGCGCAAGTTGAACGATACGGTTCTGGGCCGCCACCCCCACAAGTGCATGATCGCGGAGGAGTCCACTGCATGGCCCATGGTCACCAAACCGGCCAGCGACGGCGGCCTGGGCTTCAACTTCAAGTGGAACATGGGCTGGATGAACGACATGCTCAGCTACATGAAGACCGACCCGCTCTTCCGCGCGGGCAACCACAACAAGGTCACCTTCAGCTTCTTCTATGCCTTCAGCGAAAACTTTGTGCTGCCCATCAGCCACGATGAAGTGGTGCACGGCAAGGGCAGCCTGATCAACAAGATGCCGGGCGAGTACGAGGCTAAGTTTGCCAACCTGCGCACCTTCTTCGGCTACATGATGGCCCACCCCGGCAAGAAGCTGCTGTTCATGGGGCAGGAGTTTGGCCAGTTTACGGAGTGGAACGAGGAAAAGCAGCTGGATTGGATGCTGCTGGACTACGACAAGCACACCGAGCTGCAGAACTACGTCAAGACCCTGAACGCCTTCTATAAAGAGCACCCTGCCTTCTGGCAGATCGATTACAGCTGGGAGGGCTTCCAGTGGATCGTGCCCGATGACTCCAAGCAGAGCGTGATCGCCTTCCTGCGCAAGGACGCAAACGGCAAGCAGATCCTGGTGGTCTGCAACTTCAACCCCGTCCTGCGCGAGGGCTATGCCTTGGGCGCACCTGTGGCAGGTACATACAAGGAAGTACTGAACAGCGATGACGAGGCCTTCGGCGGTTCCGGCGCGGTCCATAACAAGTCCGTGCGCACCCACAAGAAGCCCCTGCATGGCTTTGAGCAGAGCATTACCATCACCCTGCCGCCCATGAGCACCCTGTATTTTGAGGTGCCCACCAAGCGCACCCGCAAGGCAGCAGATCCGGCCAAGACGGCCCAGACCGTGAAAAAGACCGCTGCCAAAAAGACAGCCGCCAAGACCACGAAGACCGCCAAGGCTGAGCCTGCCGTGAAGGAGGAAAAGCCCAAAAAGATCTCCACCCGCAAGGCAAAGGCAGAAGCGGAACCTACACCCGAAAAGGCTCCGGCCAAGCGCGGCCGGAAGCCCAAGGCAGAAGCCGCTGCCGCACCCGCCAAGCGGGGTCGTAAACCCAAAGCCGAGCCCGCTGAAGCTGCCCCCGCGGCAGCCGAAAAGCCTGCCCGCAAGCCCCGCGCCAAAAAGGCCGCCAAGACCGAGGAGTGACCGGGGCGCATCCGCACAACACAGTCAAACCATTTCCAAATCCAATAAATCCGGAAATGTGTAAAAGGGGAGAATAAAGCTATGGCAAAAGAAATTGTGGCAATGATCCTTGCCGGCGGACGTGGCTCGCGCTTGTACGCGCTGACACAGAAAACGGCAAAACCTGCAGTGGGGTTCGGCGGCAAATACCGCATCGTGGACTTCCCGCTGTCCAACTGCGTCAACTCCAACATTGATACTGTGGGCATCGCAACCCAGTATCAGCCCCAGAAGCTGAACGAGTACATCGGCAACGGCCAGCCTTGGGATCTGGACCGCCTGTACGGCGGCGTGCACACCCTGCCCCCCTACGAGCAGGCAAAGGGCACCGACTGGTACAAGGGCACTGCAAACGCCATCTACCAGAACATCAGCTTCATCGACAGCTATGATCCCGAGTACGTCATCATCCTGTCCGGTGACCAGATCTGCAAGCAGGACTACGCCGACTTCCTGCGCTTCCACAAGGAAAAGGGCGCGGAGTTCTCCGTGGCTGTCATGGAGGTCGATTGGAAGGAAGCTTCCCGCTTCGGCCTGATGGTGGCAGACGAGAACGATAAGATCACCGAGTTCCAGGAGAAGCCCCCGGTTCCCAAGTCCAACCTGGCTTCCATGGGCATTTACATCTTCAACTGGGATGTGCTGAAGAAGTACCTGGAAGAGGACGAGGCTGATCCCAACTCCAAGAACGACTTTGGCATGAACATCATCCCCGCTCTGCTGCGGGATGGCCGCAAGATGTATGCTTACCACTTCAACGGCTACTGGCGTGACGTGGGCACCATCGACAGCCTGTGGGAAGCCAACATGGAAGTGCTGGACCCCGAGAACTCCGGCATTGATATCTTCGACAAGAAGTGGAAGATCTACAGCCGCAACCCCGTGCTGCCCGCCCAGAAGATCGGCCCCCGCGCCGTGGTGCAGGATTCCCTCATCACCGAGGGCTGCCAGATCTATGGCCGCGTCCAGCACTCTGTCCTGAGCGCAGGCGTTACCGTGGAAGAGGGCGCTACCGTTGAGGATGCTGTCCTGATGGATGGCGTTGTGGTCAAGGCAGGTGCCGTGGTCAAGCGCTGCATCCTGGCTGAGGACGTTGTGGTGGGTGCCGGTGCCAAGATCGGCGGCGAGGGCCCCATTGCACATGTGGGTACCGGCCTTACCATTGGCGCAGGCGCTACCGTAAAAGAGGGTGCCAAAGTATTTGATTCCGTCAAGGAGGGCGAGGAAGTATGCTGAGCCAGAACAACAATGCGTTGGGCATCATTTTCCCCAACAGCTATGATAACACCGTACCGGAGCTTGTGACTGAGCGCACCATGGCTTCGATCCCCTTTGCAGGCCGTTACCGCATGGTGGACTTTATGCTGTCCAGCATGGCAAACTGCGGCATCTCCAATGTCTCCATCGTGGTGCGCAAGAACTACCACTCCCTGATGGATCATCTGGGCACTGGCCGTGAGTGGGATATGGCCCGCCGTCACGGCGGCCTGAACATCGTGCCTCCTTTTGCAGAAAAGGGCGTGCGCATTTATTCCGGCCGTGTGGAGGCTCTGGGCTCCATCCTGAGCTACCTGGAGAACCAGAAGGAGAAGTACGTTGTGATGAGCGATGCCAACATCGCCATCAATTACGATTTCAACGCCCTGCTGGCTGCCCATCAGGCAAGCGGCGCGGATGTGACCATCGCTTACCAGAAGACTGAGATCCCCGAGGGCCGCAAGAACGACAACTACACCCTGACTGTGGATGCCGATGGCCGTGTGACTGAGCTGCTGTTCAACGATTACCGCCCCGGTGTCCAGAACCTGGACCTGAACATCTACGTTCTGGAGCGCGAGACCCTGATCAAGCTGGTCAAGGATGCGACCTCCCGCGGCCTGATCTACTTTGAGCGTGACATCCTGGCCCACAACGTCAACATCCTGAACATCCGTGCTCTGGAGTACACCGGCTATGTGGCCCATGTCTGCGACATGAAGAGCTACTTTGATGAGAACCTCAAGCTCATCGATGAGAAGAACCTGAACGCTCTGTTCCCCAAGGAGAGCCCTGTCTACACCAAGATCCGTGATGACAACCCCGTGCGCTATGTCAACGGCTCTTCCGTCAGCAATTCCCTGCTGGCCGATGGCTGTGTCATCGAGGGCACCGTGGAGAACTGCGTGCTGTTCCGCGGCGTTCGCGTCAAGAAGGGTGCTGTGGTCAGAAACTGTGTCCTGATGCAGGATACCGTTGTGGAACCAGGCGCTCAGCTGGACTGCGTTGTCACCGATAAGAACGTGCGTGTGACCGCCGACAAGAAGCTCTCCGGTACTGAGAGCTTCCCGGTCTATGTTCAGAAGAACCACACCGTCTGAGCCTGATACACTGAAACTTTCACAGGGGCGGCTCCCCTCCCCGGTAGCCCCTCTCAAAGAGGGGCGGGGGCCTTTGCGCCCCCGCCCGCTCTTTGTGTATCCGCCCTTTTTTCTGGAAAGGAGAAATACTATGAAGATCCTGTATGCCGCTTCGGAAGCGACCCCCTTTGCCAAGTCCGGCGGTCTGGCCGACGTGGCAGGCTCCCTGCCCAAGGCTCTGGTCAAGGACGGCGTGGATGCCCGCGTCATCATGCCGCTGTACGGCGACCTGAAAATGCGCGACAAGCTGGAGTATGTCACCAACTACTCGGTGCCCGTGGGCTGGCGCAGCCAGTACTGCGGCCTGTTCAAGGCTGAGGTCAACGGCGTGACCTACTACTTCCTGGACAACGAGTATTACTTCAAGCGCCGCGGCCTGTACGGCTTCTACGATGACGGCGAGCGCTTCGCCTTCTTCTCCCGCGCTGTGCTGGAGACCCTGTTCTACATCGACTTCACCCCCGATATCATCAACTGCAACGACTGGCAGACCGCGCTGGTTCCCGTTTACCTGAACCTGTACTACCGCCATCTGGATAAGTTCAACCGGATCAAGACCATCTTCACCATCCACAACATCGCATATCAGGGCAAGTACGGCACCGATATCCTGGAGGATACCTGCGGCATCGGCCACCGTGACCAGCACATCGTGGAGTACGATGGCTGCGCCAACTTTATGAAGGGTGCCTTTGAGACGGCAGATAAGATCACCACCGTCAGCCCCACCTACGCACAGGAGATCCTGGACCCCTGGTTCAGCTACGGTCTGGATGCCCTGCTGCGGGAAAAGCAGTATAAGCTCTGCGGTATCCTGAACGGCATCGATATGGAGGCCAATAACCCTGCCACCGACCCCCAGATTCCCTTCAACTACGATGTGACCAACGTTGAAGAGGGCAAGGCAAAGTGCAAGGAGGCCCTGCAGGACAAGTTTGGCCTGCACAAGGATGGCAGCCCCGTTTTTGCCATGGTCAGCCGCATGGTCGGCATGAAGGGCTTTGACCTGGTGCAGAGCATTGCCGACGGTCTGGTGGACCGCGGCATCGAGCTGGTCATTCTGGGCAGCGGCGAGAACCAGTACGAGACCTTCTTCTCTGACCTGTGCGCCCGTCATCCGGGCCGCGTGGGCACCTACATCGGCTTTGAGCCCGCCCTGTCTCAGGAGATCTACGCTGGTGCAGACGTGTTCATCATGCCTTCCAAGAGTGAGCCCTGCGGCCTGGCACAGATGGTGGCCTGCCGCTACGGCACGCCTCCCATCGTCCGTGAGACCGGCGGTCTGCGGGATTCCATCCATGACTGCACGCTGGGCGAGGGCAACGGCTTTACTTTTGCCGGTTACAGCGCCCATGAGCTGTACGATGCCTGCTGCCGTGCACAGGATCGCTACTACAACAAAGAGGACTGGAACAACCTCGTCAAGCACGACATGGAATGCGATTTCAGCTGGGACCTCTCTGCCAAGAGCTACGAGGGCCTGTATAACGAGACCGCAAACCTCTGGTAAATCATTTTCATAAGTCTGCCTTTTGCCGCCCGGCTCGCAGGAGCCGGGCGGCTTTTTTGCGGACTTCCACACATATTTTACAAGAATCATCCGCAAAAAGCAGCAAGGCACCTTTGCACTTCCGACAGGACTGTGCTACAATGAAAAACATTGACAGTTTTTTGTATTTTTGAAGAAATGGCAGAGTAGATAAGGAGAACGATATGAACTGGAAACGTGTCATCAGCGGCGTGCTGGCAGCAGCGATGCTGTCCGCTCTGCCGGTGCAGCTTCTGGTGTCGGCGGAAGGCACGGAGGCGGTCGGGCAGGCCGATGGCTGGCAGGAACTGACCACTCTGGAATCTCTTGACGAAAGCAATACTTTCCTTTACAGCAAGGACGACCAGACATTTGAAAAGATCACCCACCCGGAAAAGGATGTCAAAACCGCAGACGGCATCGTGGATTATCTGGGAGACGGTGCGGTGGCGGTTGTGACTGACCCGGAGGATGCCGCCTACAACGCCGGTGACCGGGGTCAGAACTACGCATGGTCGGCGGTCGGCTACGGCGACTGGCTGTATGTGGGCACCTGCTACGCCGCCATCGGCAACACCCTCTCCCTGATGAAGAGCAGTCTGGGCGACGAATACGACGACAAGGTGCTTGCCGCCACCTTTGATGCCCTTTACAACGGCACCTTCTTTCTGACCGAGGAGGATGGCGGCCGGCCCAAGGGCGTGCTGGTGAAGATCAACACCAAGACCGGCGAGACCAAGCTGTTGATGTCCGGCTCCTATAACGGTTACACACCCCTGTTCCGCAACGCATTGGAGTATCACGGCAAGCTGTACTTCTGCGGCAGTGTGGGCGGCGGCGGCATCGGCTTTCTGCCCAGCATCTGGCAGGTGGACCCGGCCACCGACGAGTGCAAGCCGGTGTATATCGGTCTGAACAGCGTGCAGGATTATGCTGCAGCCTACCAGCAGGGCATCTCTGTGGGCATCCGCGGTATGTGTGTCTACAAGGATCAGCTGGTCATCAGCAACGTGACCATGGATGCCGCCACCGGCAAGAGCAGCGCCGCCCTGCTGATCTCCTCCGACCCGGAAAAGGGCTTTACCCAGATCGCGGATTCCGACAGCCTGTTCAACTACCCCGCCTATCACTACGCCGACAGCATCTACGGCGGCAGCATCTGGGATATGGCTGAGTTCAACGGCCGCCTGTATGTTTCCATCTGCACCGGCACCGAGGACAATATGCCGGACGACAACACCATGCAGTCCTTTGCACTGGTGCGGGGCGACCAGAACCCTGACGGCACCTTCACATGGACACCCGTGGCAGGCGATCAGGAAAAAGATGGTGCCCGCTATACCTTCGGTATCGACCCGGAACGCACTCGCTCCGGTGCGGCGAACCTGATCGTGTACAACGACCACCTCTATATTGGTGAGTACAACGACGAAGAGATCGCACTGGAGCGCATCCTCTTTGCCAAGACCGGCAAGAACGCCGACGGTCAGTTTGGCGGCGGACTGGACTGCCGGTTCATCAACGCCAATCTGGAACAGTCGGTGAACCTGTACCGTATGGACAGGGACGAGAATATGGAGCTTGTGGTGGGCAATGCCACCAAGATGTTCCCCAACGGCAGCCTTTCTGGTTTAAAGTCCGGCTTTGGGCGCAACGAGAACCAGTACATCTGGCGGATGCAGGTGTACGATGGCAAGCTGTATGTGGGTACCTTTGACACCAGCAGCATGCTGGAGTGCGTTGGTCAGTTCGTCAACGGCAACCTGCTGACGCGCACCCCTGCGCAGTGGAAGACCCAGTGGGAATACCTCAAGACCCTGATGAAGGCACTGCAGGCGACGGACCCCGATGGCAACGGGAACCCCGACACACTGGCCCAGACCATCAAGTTTTCCTACAAATTCGTGTTCGAGAATATCACGGTCAGCAACATCGCCAGTGCCATCCGGCTGCTCAACTACATGCGCAAGGCAAAGCAGGGCTTTGACCTGTATGTTTCGGAGGACGGCGTGAACTTTCAGACCATCACCGTGGACGGTTTTGGAGACCCCTACAACCATGGTCTGCGGGTATTCGCCACCACCGACCAGGGCCTGTGCCTTGGCACTGCCAATCCCTTCTACGGTACGCAGGTGTGGATCAAGCGCAAGGACAGCTGACCCCGTACTTCCAGGATAACCGCCGCCCGGCTCTCAAATGAGCTGGGCGGTTTTTTGTGTTTTGCACAAGAAACCTATCATATTTTTGGTATGGATGCTGCCGGAGACGGACATACTCCACCGTGGACGTACAATTATGGCGTTAGTGTGAACGAACTATGAAGTTTTACCAAAAATCGGTGGAAAATTGATTGAAAAGTTCAGTGAATTGAATTATACTATCCATATGAGCTTCTTTACCGGAGCGAAACCATTGCGAAAGGGTGCGGCGGGCTGCTGTTTCGGGCCTGCGCACAGAGGGAGGGCGACACCGCATGAAGGGCTGGTACAAGGCGCTGGAAGATCTTGTCTGGCTGACCCAGCTGGGCCTGAATATGCTGCTGCCGCTGGTCATGTGCCTGGGCGGTGCCTGGTGGGCGGTGAACAGTTGGAGCTGGCCGGAATGGGTGTTCCTGCCGGCCATCCTGCTGGGCCTTGCCTCCGGGGCGCAGAACTTCTGGTATTTTGCCAAGGAGCACCTGGACCGCGCCAAAAAGGAAAAACCGAAGCGGGTGGGGTTCAACTCACATCAGTAAACATCACAGGAGGTTTCCCTTTATGAAACTACAGCCGGAATCCAAAAAGGAGCTGACGCGCATCGCCTGCGGCACGGCCATCTGCACCGCTGCCCTGTGGGTGGCCTTTGCGGCGCTGCACCTGGTTGGCTGGGTGAAATTTGATTACACTGTCGTTCTGGGCAGTCTCATCGGCGCGGCTGTGGCCATCGGCAACTTTGCGGGCATCTGCATCGTGTGTCAGAAGGTCATCGACGAGCAGGATGAGAAGCGGCGCAAAGCCACATTACAAGCTTCCTACAACGTCAGAATGCTTTTGCAGGCGGTGTGGATCATCGTGTCCATCGGGGCACCCTGCTTCCAGCCCTTTGCCAGCGTTCTGCCCTTGCTGTTCCCGCGTGTTACAATCTACTACCTGCAAATAACCGGCAAGTACAAGCCACTTGCACCGGCCGGGCCCTCGGTGGATGTCTCTGTGGAGGACGACCCCGAACCCGCCCCGGAGCCGGAGGCTGCACCCCGTGACGAAGGGGGTGAAACGTAACAAATGGAACTGAACGGCGCAAAGATCCTGTATACCATCCATACCGATATCCCCCTGCTGGGCGATCTCAAGATCACCCAGACCCTAGTCACTACCTGGATCGTCATGGCGCTGCTTTCGGGCCTGGCCATCTGGCTGGGCAGCAACCTCAAGCTGGAAAATGTCTCAAAGCGGCAGGCTGCGGCCGAGTTCATCGTGGAGCGGCTGGAACAGTTCGTGCACGACAACATGGGGTATCACTTTGACAAGTATATCCCCCTGATCGGCTCGATCTTCGCTCTGAGCATCGGCTGCAACCTTATCAGTGTCATTGGCCTGTGGAGCCCCACGGCCGACCTGAACACCGAGGCTGCGTGGGCCATTGTGGTGTTTGTGCTGATCATGTACTACAAGATCAAGACCAACGGCATCTTTTCCTATCTGAAGGGCCTGCTGGACCCGATCTTCATCATGGCACCCATCAATGTGCTGTCGGAGATCTCGACCCCCGTCAGCATGGCATTCCGTCACTTTGGCAACATCCTGTCCGGTACTGTCATTTCCACACTGCTGTACTGGGCGCTGGCAAGCCTGAGCCATGTCATCTTCGGCTGGCTGCCCGGCTTCCTGAGCCAGATCCAGCTGTTCCAGATCGGCATCCCGGCCTTTACGGGCCTGTATTTCGACTGGTTCGGCGGCTGCATTCAGGCGTTCATCTTCTGTACCCTGACCGCAATTTTCATCAAACGTGCTGCCGGTGAGGACTAAGCCCTCACAACGGCATCTCCCAAAACAAAAACTTTTTTGGAGGACAAAACTTATGACTGACTTTCAGTACCTTGCTCGTGGTATCGCCCTGGCAGGCTGCGGCATCGGCGCAGGCTGCGCACTGATCGCAGGTATCGGCCCCGGTATCGGCGAAGGCAACGCTGCCGCCGCTGCCTGTGAGGCCGTGGGCCGCCAGCCTGAGTGCAAGAGCGACGTGACCAGCACCCTGATCCTGGGCGTTGCACTTTCCGAGACCACCGGTATTTACGGCTTTGTTACCGGCCTGCTGCTGATCTTCCTGGCACCCGGCATGTTTATGAAGTTCCTGGCATAAGCGGAACCTTTTACAAAAGAACGAAAGGAGACGCTTATGGAACTGTACCAGGCGTTGATCACGCTGGACGGCTGGACCTTTCTGGCCCAGATCTGCAACCTGATGATCCAGCTGCTCATCTTCAAAAAGTTCCTGCTGAATCCGGTCAAAAAGGTGATCGCCGAGCGCAAGGCCAAGGCGGACAGCCAGATCGCCGATGCTGCAAAGCTGCGCACGGAGGCTGAGGCCATGAAAGCGGAGTACGAGCAGAACCTGCAGAATGCCCGCGCCGAGGCCAACCAGATCGTTGCCCGTGCCCAGAAAACGGCCACCGCCCGCGGTGAAGAGATCGTGGGCGAGGCCCGTGCACAGGCCGCTGCCCTGAAGCAGAAGGCGGAGGCTGACATTGCGCAGGAGCGCAAGAAGGCTGTGAACGAGGCAAAGGACGAGATCGGCGGCATGGCCATGGAGATCGCCTCCAAGGTGGTCGAGCGTGAGATCAAGGAAGCCGACCACAAGGACCTGATCGACGAATTTATCAAAAACGTGGGTGAAGCATCATGACCGAGACAGCAAGGATGTACGGCGGAAGCCTGTATGACCTGGCAGCGGAGGAAGGGCTGGAGACCCGCATTCTGGGCGAGCTGGACGAGGCCGTGGCGCTTTTTAAGGCAAGCCCGGAGTACCTGCATCTGCTCAGCACCCCCAGCATCCCCAAAAAGGAGCGCTGCGGCCTGCTGGACGAAGCGCTGCGGGATCGGGTCCACCTCTATGTGCTGAACTTTTTGAAGATCCTGTGCGAGAAGGGCACCCTGCGGGAGCTGCCCGGCTGCGCCCGGGCCTACCGGGTGCGCTACAATCAGGCACACGGTATTCTGGAAGCAGCGGCAACCACTGCAGTGGCAATGACGGAGCAGCAGGTGAAGAGCCTGCACGAAAAGCTGGAGAAGCTCACCGGCAAGACCATCGACCTGAAAACAAAGGTCGATCCGGCTGTGCTGGGCGGCATCCGGCTGGATATCGAGGGCACCGAGCTGGACGGCACGGTTCAGAACCGTCTGGCGGCGCTGCGCAGGGATATCGCTTCCGTGACACTGTGATCCATCGAATTTCCACCCGAAAGATTTTAAGAATTGAGTGGTGAATACAAGACAATGCAACTGAAACCTGAAGAGATCTCCAAGATCATCCGTGCCCAGATCAAGCACTACGAGAATGTCATCGAGCAGAGCGAAGTCGGCACGGTCATCATGGTAGGCGACGGCATCGCCCGGGCCAGCGGCCTGGAAAAGTGCATGGCAGGTGAGCTGCTTCAGTTTGACAACGGCGAATACGGTATGGCCCAGAACCTGGAGGAAAACACGGTCTCCATCGTTCTGCTGGGCTCCGATGTCGGCATCAAGGAAGGCAGCACCGTCAAGCGCACCGGCAAGGTCGTTTCCGTGCCCGTGGGTGAGGCAATGATCGGCCGCGTGGTCAATGCACTGGGCCAGCCCATCGACGGCGCAGGCCCCATTGAGACCACCGAGTTCCGGGCCATCGAGAGCCCGGCCCCCGGCATCATCGACCGCCAGCCGGTCAAGGAACCCCTGCAGACCGGCATCAAGGCCATCGACTCCATGATCCCCATCGGCCGCGGCCAGCGTGAGCTGATCATCGGCGACCGCCAGACCGGCAAGACCACCATTGCATCGGATACCATCATCAACCAGAAGGGCAAGGATGTCATCTGCATCTATGTCGCCATCGGTCAGAAGCGCTCCACCGTGGCAAACCTGGTGCAGAGCCTGACCGAGGCCGGTGCCATGAGCTACACCATCGTGGTGTCCGCCACGGCCTCCGAGCTGTCCCCCCTGCAGTATATCGCTCCCTACTCCGGCTGTGCCATGGGCGAATATTTCATGCACCAGGGCAAGCATGTCCTCATCATCTATGATGACCTTTCCAAGCACGCGGTGGCCTACCGTGCCCTCTCGCTGCTGATCCGCCGTCCCCCGGGACGTGAGGCTTACCCCGGCGATGTTTTCTACCTGCACTCCCGTCTGCTGGAGCGCGCGGCCAAGCTCTCCAATGAGCTGGGCGGCGGCAGCCTGACGGCTCTGCCCATCATCGAGACCCAGGCGGGTGACGTTTCGGCCTACATCCCCACCAACGTCATCTCCATCACCGATGGTCAGATCTTCCTGGAAACGGAGCTGTTCCACTCGGGCGTTATGCCCGCTGTCAACCCCGGCATCTCGGTGTCCCGTGTTGGCGGCAACGCCCAGATCAAGGCCATGAAGAAGGTGGCCGGCACCCTGAAGCTGATCTACTCCCAGTACCGCGAGCTGCAGTCCTTTGCCCAGTTCGGTTCCGATCTGGACGCAGACACCAAGGCCCGTCTGGCACAGGGCGAGCGCATCGTGGAAGTGCTCAAGCAGAACCGCTCGGCCCCCGTGCCCGTGGAAAAGCAGGTGGCGATCCTGTATGCCACCATCCATGATCTTCTGGTCAAGGTCAAGGTGGCTGATGTGGCCGAATACGAAAAGGGTCTGTACGAATATCTCGAGAATGATGCCGCCGGTGCCGCTGTGATGGAGACCATCCGCACCACCGGCAATCTGGACAAGGACACCGAGGAAGCACTCAAGGGCGTTCTGTCCGCTTACACCGAGAGCTTCGTCAAGGCGCACTGAGGGAAGGAGGCGTAACGCATGGCAGGTTCCATGAAGGACATCAAGCTGCGCATCAAAAGCGTAGAGAGTACCATGCAGATCACCAAGGCCATGGAGCTGGTGGCTTCCTCCAAAATGCGCCGTGCCAAGGAGCGGGTGGAACACAGCCGCCCCTACTTTGAAACGCTGCACGACACGCTGACCGGCATTGCGGCTGCAGACCCCCGGGCCCGCAGCCCCTACCTGCGCCGGGCAGAGATCAAACGCACCCTGCTGGTCGTCATTGCAGGCGACCGCGGCCTGGCCGGCGGATATAACTCCAACGTGCTCAAGCAGGCGGAGGCCCAGCAGGGCCCGGTCACGGTGCTGCCCATTGGCAAAAGAAGTCAGGAATACTTTGCCCACCACGGAGCCGACCTGTTCACCGAAGAGGTGCTGCTGGCGGCGGATGTCTCGGTGGGTGAGTGCTTTGCCCTCTCCCGGAAGATCACCGAGGGCTACCTGAAGGGTGATTACGACGCAGTGAAACTCTGCTACACTCGGTTTGACTCGATGATGACCCAGACCGCTGTCACCATGGAGGTGCTGCCCCTGACCATTGAGCCCACCGAGGAGCAGAAGGCCGCTGCCCGCCGCAGTCAGATCCTGTACAAGCCCAGCAGCGAGGAAGTGTTCCGCGCCATCATCCCCGAGTATGTGGCCGGTATCGTTTATGGTGCCGTGTGCGAGAGCGTGGCCAGTGAGCTGGCCGCCCGCCGCACCGCCATGGATGCCGCCACCAAGAACGCGGGCGAAATGATCGACCATCTGAATCTGTATTACAACCGCGCCCGTCAGGCTGCCATCACGCAGGAGATCACCGAGATCGTGGCAGGCGCAGAAATCTAAGGCGGCTTGCCCTCTCCGTCATTGCTTGCGCAATGCCACCTCTCCCAAAGGGAGAGGCCTTGGCAGTCCGCGCAAAGTTTCTGGTTTCGCCAGAGGCTCCCCCTTTGGGGGAGCTGGCGCGTGAGCGCCTGAGAGGGCGAGGACGCTGGCAATTTAGCATTTGCATTATTGAAAGATAAGGAGTTGTAGCCTATGTCCGAAAAACACATCGGCAAGGTGATCCAGGTCATCGGCCCGGTGCTGGACATCCAGTTCAAGGATGGCGAGCTGCCGGACCTGCTCAACGCCATTGAGATCGACAACCACGGCCGGAAGCTGGTGGTGGAGGTCGCTCAGCTCACCGGCGACAATGTGGCCCGCTGCATTGCCATGAGCAGCACCGATGGCCTGGTGCGCGGCACGGATGCCGTGGACACCGGCGAGTCTATCCGGGTGCCTGTGGGTGACCAGTGCCTGGGCCGCGTGTTCAACCTGCTGGGTGAGCCGGTGGACAATAAGCCTGCCCCCACCCCGGAGGCCTACTGGCCCATCCACCGCCCTGCCCCCAGCTATGAGGAGCAGCAGTCCACCACAGAGATCCTGGAGACCGGCATCAAGGTCGTTGACCTGATCTGCCCCTACGCAAAGGGCGGCAAGATCGGTCTGTTCGGCGGTGCCGGTGTCGGCAAGACCGTCCTGATCCAGGAGCTGATCTATAACATTGCCACCGAGCACAACGGCTACTCGGTGTTCACCGGCGTTGGCGAGCGCACCCGTGAGGGCAACGACCTGTACGGTGAAATGACCGAGAGCGGCGTTATCAACAAGACCGCTCTGGTCTACGGCCAGATGAACGAGCCTCCCGGAGCCCGTATGCGCGTGGCCCTGTCCGGCCTGACCATGGCGGAGTACTTCCGCGATGTCAAGAATCAGGACGTGCTGCTCTTCATCGACAACATCTTCCGTTTCACGCAGGCAGGTTCTGAGGTCTCGGCTCTGCTGGGCCGTATGCCCTCTGCCGTTGGTTACCAGCCCACCCTGGCCACTGAGATGGGCGCTCTGCAGGAGCGCATCACCTCCACCCGCAAGGGTTCCATCACCTCGGTGCAGGCTGTCTACGTTCCCGCCGACGACCTGACCGACCCGGCCCCTGCCACCACCTTCACCCATCTGGATGCCACCACGGTCCTGAGCCGTGACATTGCATCTCAGGGCATCTACCCCGCTGTGGACCCGCTGGATTCCACCAGCCGCATCCTCAGCCCCGAGGTCGTGGGTCAGGAGCACTACGAGATCGCCCGCGATGTTCAGAAGGTGCTGCAGCGCTACAAGGAGCTGCAGGATATCATTGCCATCATGGGCATGGACGAGCTGAGCGAAGAGGACAAGCTGACCGTCAGCCGCGCCCGCAAGGTGCAGCGCTTCCTGAGCCAGAGCTTCCATGTTGCAGAGCAGTTTACCGGTATGCCCGGTCAGTATGTGCCGCTGAAGGAGACCCTGCGCGGCTTCAGGATGATCCTGAACGGCGAGTGCGATGACCTGCCCGAGAGCGCCTTCCTGTTCGCGGGCACCATCGACGATGTGTTCGCCAAGGCGAAGAAAGGGTAAACCATGACGACCTTTCATCTGACGGTGGTCACGCCGGACGGCTGTGCCTTTGACGGTCAGGCGGAACGGGTGGTCTGCCGTGCCATCGACGGCGACCTTGCCATTCTGGCAAAGCATGGTGATTACTGCACCGCGCTGGGTATGGGCGAAGCCCATATCGTGGACGCGGACGGCCAGCGCCGCCGCGCCGCCTGCATGGGCGGGATGCTCACCGTGCTGAACGGGGATGTCCATCTGGTCGCTACCACCTGGGAGTGGGCCGAGGAGATCGACCAGGCCCGCGCCGAGGCCTCCAAGAAGCGCGCCGAAGAGATCCTGGCCCGGAAGGACCTGGATGAGCGCGAATATGAGCTGGCCCAGGCCCGCCTCAAGCGCGCCCTCGTCCGCACCTCTGTCCACTGACCCCGGAGCGCTGGACAAATCAGCGCCGCTGTGGTACACTGGTATCAGAAAAATCAAATCAACAAAGGCTCCTTTGGAGTGCTGCAAACAGGGACCCCCCTGAACCCGGGGTTGCGTGCTTGCGGGCATTCTGAAGGAGCTTTTTTGATGCAAAGGAGGATGTGCATGAAGAAAAATCTGGATATGACAGAGGGAAAGCCAATCTCCCTGCTGTGGGCCTTTACCTTTCCTACATTGATGGGCAACCTGCTGAATCAGGTCTACTCCATTACTGACAGCATCGTGGTGGGGCGGTATCTCGGGCAGACCGCCCTTGCGGCGGTGGGCAGCACCATGCCGGTGATCCTGCTGCTGGCAGCTCTGATGATCGGCATCAATGTGGGCGTGGGGATCATCATCAGCCGGTACTTTGGCCAAAAGAACGAGGAGCTGATGCGGAGGGCCTTTGTGAACAGCCTGTATCTGGGGCTGTTCCTGTCGGCGGGGATGATGGTGATGGGCCTGACCTTCTCCGGTACCATCCTGCGGTGGATGGGAACCCCGGAAGGTCCCCTGCAGGAAGCCACTGCCTATCTGGAGATCAGTTTCATCACTATGATCTGCCCCCTGATGTATTATCTGTTTTCCAGCGCATTCCGGGGTTTGGGAGACAGCCAGACAGCGCTGTACTGCCTGATCGTCTCCGTTCTGAGCAATATTGGCCTGGACGTGCTGTTTGTGGCTGTGTTCCGCTGGGGAGTGGCCGGGTCTGCCTGGGCCACGGCACTGGCGCAGGCCTTGTCGGCGGTGGTGGCGGCGGTGCTGCTGTTCCACAAATATCCCATGATGCGGATGCGGCGGCAGGACCTCCGGCTCCATGGAAAGCTGTTGCGGCAGATCACGGTGCTGGCCATTCCCATTGCGGTGCAGTCTGCCTTCAACAATCTGGGCAATCTGGTGGCACAGAGTGCCGTCAATCTGTTCGGCGAGGCCACCATGGCGGCCTACACTGCCGCCAGCCGCATCGGAACGCTGGCCCTGATGCCGGTGGAGACCATCGGCTCCTCCCTTAGCGTCTATGCCTCCCAGAACCACGGAGCCGGCAAGCCGCAGCGCATCCGGCAAGGGGTACGGGCCTCCCTGCAGCTGTCTCTGGTGGTCAGCACTGTGCTGGGAGTGTTTCTGCTGCTCTGCGGCCGCCAGATGGCAGGGCTGTTCCTCGCAGAACCGTCTGCGGAGATCCTGACTGTGGTGCAGCGGTTTCTGCTGATCACGGCGGTGCCGGGGATCCTGGCCGGTGTGATGCAGGTGTATCAGCAGGTGCTCCGGGGTGTTGACAAGGCAAATCAGGCACTGATGGGCGGCGTGATGCAGCTCATTACAAAAATTGCGGTGGTGGCTGTGGGCGCATGGGGAATGCGGAATCTGGATGTGGTCTGGCTTGGCTGGCCCGCTTCCTTTGTGGCCGGAACCGTGATCCCGTACTTCTGCTTTCAGAAGATCGTGCGAGAAATAGAAACAGAATAAAACAGAAAGCGCCCCCGGAAGGCAAATCGCTCTCCGGGGACGCTGTGTATTGATAGATTAGCTGAGCCGCAGGCTGTCCAATACAGCATTGACCACATCCAGCCCCACCTGACCGGGGGCGCTGGCCGTGCCGGGATTGGCAAAGGTCATGGCAGAGCCAAAGGCCTCGCCGCAAAGGCGGCTCACGGCTCCCAGTGGGCCCATGCTCATGGTGATGACGGGCGTTTCGGGGTGGTGGTCGGTCATCTCGGCGGTGGCGGCCAGCAGCTCCAGCACATCGGCACGGCTCTGGGGCATCACGGCCAGCTTGGGCAGGTCGGCCCCCGCCTGCTGCATGGCCACCATCCGGGAGACCATCTCGGCCTTGGGCGGGGTCTTGTGGAAGTCGTGGCTGGAGCACACGACCTTGACCCCGGCGGTGTGCGCGTCCTGAACCAGTGCGGGAAGGTCTGTGCCTGCGGTGAAGAACTCGATATCAATGAGGTCGGCGCAATCGGTATCCAGAATGGTGCGGAGAAAACGGAGGTATCCCTCATGGCTGACAGGTATGCTGCCGCCCTCTTCCTTCGTGCGCAGGGTCACAAGCAGCAGCTTTTCCTTTAAGAGAACCCGCAGCTTTGCCAGGCAGCGCACCACTGCCCCGGGGTCGGCGGCTGCTTCAAACAGATCGACACGCCATTCCACACAATCGGCGCACAGTGTGGAAAACGCAGCGGCTTTTTCCAGGATCGCAGCTTCAGTGCGTTCTACAATGGGCAGAATGACTTTGGGGCGGCCTTCGCCGATACGGCAGCCGCGGACAGGAACACAGGACATGGCGCTTCTCCTTTATATTAAAGTATAGCTATCTCATACAGGATACGGGATGACTCCATGATACGTTCTGCCCGCCGCCTTGTCAAGAAAGGAGCAAGCATTGTTATAGGGAGAACAGAGGAATTTTATCCCCTGCAAATAATTGGGAAAAAAGATGTCAAAAAGTGTTGACAGAAGCCCCGGGATATGGTATTATACTTGAGCGCCAAGGGCCGCCGGAAAGAATGACTTCTGAAAGCGGCGGAAGCAAAGCGAAAGAACCAATATGGATACGTTGAAAAACGAGTCACAAGTTCGAAAAGATCGAAAAGCTTCTGAAAAAAAGTGCTTGACAAAAAATCACATCTGTGGTAAAATAATCGAGCCGTCAGCCGCAAGGCTGAGGCGCACAGGACCTTGAAAATTGAACAATATCGAAAAACTTGTAACGGAACCTATTTTCGTGTTGGAAAAACACGTTAAACAATTCCAAACAAAGTAATTCACACAGGACGCAAGCGAT
>NZ_JARFIS010000799.1:0-299 GCF_029076575.1 Faecalibacterium sp. DFI.5.82 | reverse complement strand
TTCGGGCTGCCCGGGAGCCTAAAAGGGCTTTGCGGGGGCCTCCAGCGCCCGCTCCCCGATGCCGGTCTCGTGGCAGCAGACAAATCCGTAATCACACCACTGGCTGGGGCTCCGGCCCGCGACCAGCGGCTCGGCGGCGATCTGCCCCTCATAGAGCTGCTGGCCCATCCGGGTCACAAGCTCATCCAGATGCAGCTGGATGCGGTTCAGCTTGGCGATGTCTGCCCGCTTGTCCTTCTGGTAGGGGCTGGGCGCGCCTCTGTAATAGGAGAAGGGCAGATATCTGCCGGTCTCGTCGG
>NZ_JARFIS010000798.1:0-299 GCF_029076575.1 Faecalibacterium sp. DFI.5.82 | reverse complement strand
AGATCCCCGTGGGCCACGCCGCCGTACACATCGAATTCCTGCTCCATGTTGTGGAGCATCTGAGCACCGTAGTCATTGCCCAGAGCGTAAGACGGGAAGTAGCCGAAGGAGCCGCCCGACCAGTGGCTGTCCTGCAGGCAGCCCTCGCGGTCATTGGGAACCTCCACGCCCAGATACTCCTTGTACAGCTCTGCCCACGCGGCAGGGACCTCCATTGCCGTCAGGGTGCCCGCAATGAGCTGCTTCTCGATCTCGTACCGCACCATAACGTGCAGGCAGAAGGTCAGCTCATCGGACTC
>NZ_JARFIS010000797.1:0-299 GCF_029076575.1 Faecalibacterium sp. DFI.5.82 | reverse complement strand
CCTCCCTGTATAAGATAGGATTTAAGAGAATGTTACGACATCGTTCTGCGGCTTTTCGGCGGGCTCCACAGACATGGCGGTCAGCACCGGGCCTTTGCCGCGGTAGATGTTGTGGAACTTGTAATTGACCTTGGCGGTCACAGTGACCCAGGCGCGCTGCTCCAGTGCCTTGTAGCCATCATAGCTGCAGGGGAAGCCCACGAACTGGATATCCTGCACGCAGCAGGTCTGCCAGACCAACCGCGCGGGCAAAAACAGCTTTGTGCCCGGCCGTTTTGCAATGACCTGCTGCGTGCAGG
>NZ_JARFIS010000796.1:0-299 GCF_029076575.1 Faecalibacterium sp. DFI.5.82 | reverse complement strand
CCCGGCGGCATAGTGCGGCTGAGGTGCGTTCATCTGGTACAGCAGTGCCAGCCCCTTCAGCAGCAGCTTCGGGTCGTAGGTCAGCGGATGGCGGCAGAGCGGCGTGACATACTTTGCCAGCCCGCCCGTGACCACCAGGGTGGCCGGACGGCCCAGCTCTTCCTCAATGCGCTGGGTGATGCCGTCCAGCAGGACTGCTGTGCCCAGCTGCCGCAGGTGCGGCTGAGCTCCCCCAAAGCAGCCATTGGTGTGAACACTGAGAGCTGTATGCTTTCGGGCTCTGTGCTGGGCACGGCAGT
>NZ_JARFIS010000795.1:0-300 GCF_029076575.1 Faecalibacterium sp. DFI.5.82 | reverse complement strand
ACCATCTGCCGGGTGCTGGCCGTGTTCCATGGCTGGCACTACCGCAGCAAAGTGGTGGCCTGACTTTCGTTTCTGGGGTACAACAAGGGGCTGGAGGGCCGCACTGCCCACGACTGGCTCAACCGTGACCCGGTGGAGGTGGACCGCTACCGCGCCGACGAGCGCTGTACCTTTATCTTTACCCTGAACGCCTATTACAGCATGTTCAGCGGCATCCTGCGGCTGTACGACACGGCTCTTCTGGCCCGGGTTCCCAAGAATCTGCCACTGCTGTTCCTGGCAGGCGATGCCGACCCGGTG
>NZ_JARFIS010000794.1:0-300 GCF_029076575.1 Faecalibacterium sp. DFI.5.82 | reverse complement strand
TGAAGCCCGCGCTCATCCGGTTGGTCGACGCATTCTTGATGTCGATCTCGGTGTGGGCCACGTACAGGTCACCGCAGAGGATGACCGGCTTTTTCGCGTCCAGCTCCAGCAGGTAGGCCCGGAACGCATCCTCCCAGGTCAAGCGGTAGTCCAGCCGCTTCAGGCCGTCCTGACTGTTGGGCGTGTTGCAGTTGTCCAGATAGAAGCCGGGATATTCCAGCGTCAGCACCCGGCCCTCGTGGTCGTGCTCCTCCCTGCCGATGCAGGTGGTCACGGCCAGCGGGGCCGTTTTGCACCAGC
>NZ_JARFIS010000793.1:0-300 GCF_029076575.1 Faecalibacterium sp. DFI.5.82 | reverse complement strand
CGGATTGGTGCGGACATGGTGCAGAAACTCCTCCGCGGTGCAGTCGTTGGTCACATTGCAGCGCCCCGTGCCCGTGACCAGGATCTTCTGACCCGGCTTGTCGGTATGCTCCAGCACCGTTACCTGATGCCCCTGCCGCACAGCGGCCCCCGCCGCCATCAGCCCGGCCGCACCGGCCCCCACGATCAACAACTTTGCCATTCTGGTTCCTCCCGCAATTCACTGCCTGTCGAAATTTGTTCTAGTTTATCATACCAGAATCGGCCAGCCATTGCAATCTGCATTCCGTTGGAAAAGCAC
>NZ_JARFIS010000792.1:0-300 GCF_029076575.1 Faecalibacterium sp. DFI.5.82 | reverse complement strand
ATCCACATAAGCAGACGCTTTCCCGATGCCCACAGGGCCGCGCTGTTCCACCAGCTCACAATGGAGCGTGAGAACATCTCCGTGGGTGACCTGTTTGCGGAAGCGGGCATTTTTGATGCCGCCGAAGAGGGCCAGTTTGCGTTTGTTTTCGGGGAGGCTCAGCGCCGCAACAGCTCCGGTTTGGGCAAGTGCTTCCAGGATCAGCACACCCGGCATGACCGGCTGGCCCGGGAAGTGACCGCATAAGAATTCTTCATTGCGGGATACGCACTTGCGGCCAATGGCCCACTGCCCCGGCTC
>NZ_JARFIS010000791.1:0-300 GCF_029076575.1 Faecalibacterium sp. DFI.5.82 | reverse complement strand
TGGCCCAGATGATAGAGATGGCGGGCGGTGATTATGTTTTTGCGGACCTGACCGACAACGGCAACAACCTTTCCACCATGAACCTGCCGCTGGAGGATTTTTACGCCGGTGCAAAGGATTCGGATGTGCTCCTTTACAACAGCACCATTGAGGGCGTGGTGCATACCACGGAGGAACTGTTGGCAAAATGCCCCCTGCTGGCCGAGTTCAAGGCCGTGCAGAGCGGCAGTGTCTGGTGCACCACCCAGAGCTTTTTCCAGCAGAGTACGGCGCTGGTCGATTTTGTGCTCGATCTGCACC
>NZ_JARFIS010000790.1:0-300 GCF_029076575.1 Faecalibacterium sp. DFI.5.82 | reverse complement strand
AACCACACCGGCAACATGGCAGACACCATTCCTCCCATGGGAGTGCAGCCCTACGGCTTCTTTGTCAGGATCGCCGGGGACATCAAAAAGGCTGTCAACGTGCCGGTCAGCGCCGTGGGCCGTATCGTGGATGCCGAGATGGCAGAGCGTGTCATCGAGAGCGGCATGGCTGATATGGTGGCTGTTGGCCGTCCGTTGCTGGCAGACCCTGATTGGGGCGCAACGATCGCTGCCGGTAAGGCCTGCGATATTCGCCGCTGCATCAGCTGCAACAAGGGCTGCACCGATGCCATCCAGAAC
>NZ_JARFIS010000079.1:0-445 GCF_029076575.1 Faecalibacterium sp. DFI.5.82 | reverse complement strand
TGACAACGGTGAGCTGCCAGCTCATCAGGCACATGCTGGTGAACACGGACACGATGGTGATGGCGCTGGACACCAGCTGGGGGATGCTCTGGCTGATCATCTGGCGCAGGGTGCCCACATCGTTGGTGTACACCGACATGATGTCGCCGTGGGGGTGGGAGTCAAAATACCGGATTGGCAGGCTTTCCATGTGGGTGAAAAGCTGGACGCGCAGGTTGCGCAGGGTGCCCTGGGTCACGTTGACCATGATACGGGCGTTGAGCCATGCGGCCAGCACGCCGATGGCGTAGATGCAGCCGATGCGCACCAGTGCGCCTGCCAGCGGGCCGAAGTCCGGTGTGGCCTGCTTGGTCATGGGGACGATATAATCATAGATCAGGGTCTTGAGGAAGAGGCTTGCCTGCACGTTTGCCAGCGCGCTGACGATGATGCAGACCAGCACAAG
>NZ_JARFIS010000789.1:0-300 GCF_029076575.1 Faecalibacterium sp. DFI.5.82 | reverse complement strand
CCCACCACAATGAGCTCTGCCTTCTGCTCCTGGGCAATGCGGCAGACCTCGGCGGCCACCTTGGGCCGGGCCTTCAGGGTGATCTGGGGGTTGATGGGCGTGGTCAGGAACTCGGTGGGGTCGCAGACCGCAAGCCCCGTGCGGCTGGCACCGTAATCAACTGCTAGAATCTTCATGGGGAGAGCCCCTCCTGCTTTGCTGTTTTTCATCAGTTTACCACAGAATAGATTTTTCTTCAATTTTGCGGTACAATAAACTCAATTATTATCCCTTGCGCTGGGCTGACCCGATATGCCAAAG
>NZ_JARFIS010000788.1:0-300 GCF_029076575.1 Faecalibacterium sp. DFI.5.82 | reverse complement strand
GGGAAATTCTTGGTCTGTACCATAGCGTAAAACCCTCCGTTGCGGCAGCGGCGGGCGGGGACAGGGGGATGCCGGACACCCGCCGCAGCCAGTTCTTCAGGCTTTCTGGGGAAGCCTTTCTGCCTATAATACGGGCGGGTCACAGAAATAATTGCAGGAAGCTCAAATTTTTACAGAAACAAAATATCAGAACATATTTTCGTTATGATAACGCCCGCTGCGGACGAACTCCACCCACTCGGCCAGGTTCACGGCGTGGTCGCCGATGCGCTCCAGAAATATGATGACCATGAGCAGATC
>NZ_JARFIS010000787.1:0-300 GCF_029076575.1 Faecalibacterium sp. DFI.5.82 | reverse complement strand
CCTCCTGAAAAAATTGATTTTGCCCTAGGCGAGCCGATAAATTGCTCTACACAGTTCCGGGTGTTCCTCGATATGGCACTAGAAAAACCTGTGAACCGCTTGGCAGTTCTCCCGGAGATATATTAGCAAATCAAATCCGAACATTGGTTCCGCCCGTTTCGCAGGTCACCCCGCCGAGGGAACGTATTCAATCGCTGTCAGTAATTTTTTCGCCCGGTTCTAAGATCGGACATACTCCGCGGAAATAACCCATCACGAATATTGCCGGATGACAACCTCCCGCATCTACGCATATCGCTG
>NZ_JARFIS010000786.1:0-300 GCF_029076575.1 Faecalibacterium sp. DFI.5.82 | reverse complement strand
TGAGACTACCCACGATATTTCCAAGAGCCGCTACGCCCGCAAACTCAAGAAGAAAGCCAAGATGCAGGGCAAGAAAGGCACAAAATCCGCAAAATCTTCTGCACAGGAACCGACTGTGGCACAAGATGCAGGCGCATCCAGCACCAGCGAGGGCAGCTCCAACTGGCTTACCCGGTGGCGGCAGAAACAGAACATCCGGCAGAGCTATTACGCCGCCGCCCGGACGGGCACGGCGGCGCAGACCGTAGGCGGCAAAGCGGCATCCAACGGTGCATATGCCGCCCGGTCCAGCATGGAACA
>NZ_JARFIS010000785.1:0-300 GCF_029076575.1 Faecalibacterium sp. DFI.5.82 | reverse complement strand
CACCCGCTCCATGAACATCTGCTCCCCTGCTGTCCGGCTCTGGAAGTTTGTGCTCGACCTGCTGTTCTTCTTCGGGTTCGGCTTCGCGATCCCCTGCGCTGAGATGATGGCGATTCTGATCAACTGAAAAAAGGAAAGACCTCCCATCGCTCAAGCGAAAGGAGGGCTTTCTATCATCTTATCAGTAGTTTCCCGTTCTTCTATTCCTCTGATTTTAAGACCATTTACTTTTCGTTCTTTGCCCGGCGTTCTTTCAGATCGCTTTCCATCTGCGCCAGGGTCTTTTTGTCCAGATTGAAC
>NZ_JARFIS010000784.1:0-300 GCF_029076575.1 Faecalibacterium sp. DFI.5.82 | reverse complement strand
CAAAGATCCCTGCCAGGATCAGACAGCCCACGCGCAGGATGCGCTTGCGTTTTTCTTCCTTCATAAGCCCTGACGGCCTCCTTTGATACATTGCAGATTATTTCATGGGGATATAACCACGGGGGTTGACGGCATTGGCCTTGGAGCCGCCCTTCCAGACCTCCAGATGGAGGTGGTTGCCGGTAGAGTTGCCCGTGCTGCCCACATAGCCGATGATCTCACCCTGCTGGACATACTTGCCCGCCGAGGTGGCAACCAGTACAGCACCCTGTACGGCCACATGCGGTCGGTCGCCACCTC
>NZ_JARFIS010000783.1:0-300 GCF_029076575.1 Faecalibacterium sp. DFI.5.82 | reverse complement strand
TCCCTCCCTCAAAAACAGGTGTCCAGATAGTTTTCAACATCAAACGGCTCGGGTGTGGAATCTTTGCGCAGGTAGAGCGGGTGATGGGGATGGCCTTTTTTGCTCCGCTTGCCAAAGTTGACCCATGGGATGTCCCGCTCTCTTGTCAGGGCCACCATCTCCCGCATCAGGCCGGGCAGGTTGTCCCGCTTTTCGATCAGGGTGCCCCATGCGGCCCACATGGTGGGCTCGGTCTCGGCCAGAACGGCCCGCAGCCAGCGCAGGTTCTCGTCGCAGAGGGCGCGGTCCGGCACACGGTCC
>NZ_JARFIS010000782.1:0-300 GCF_029076575.1 Faecalibacterium sp. DFI.5.82 | reverse complement strand
CGGCCACCTCGTACAGCCTGCTGGACATCGTCTCCACCATGGCGTGGGGCCTGGGCTACTTCGGAATTCCCCACATCCTGCTCCGCTTCATGGCCATTGAGGATGAAAAGAAACTGGTACTCAGCCGCCGCATTGCCAGCGTGTGGGTCGTCATTGCCATGACAGCCACCATCATCATCGGCATGGTGGGCCTTGGCATGACCAAGGCAGGCGCGCTGGAGTACCTGAGCGGCTCCTCCAGCGAGACGGTCATCGTCCGCATTGCAAACCTCATTGCACAGCACGGCTGCCCGAATGCCG
>NZ_JARFIS010000781.1:0-300 GCF_029076575.1 Faecalibacterium sp. DFI.5.82 | reverse complement strand
TTTCTTCTGCCATGCAGGCCGCCGAAACAAAGTAGAAAACCAGTATGAGCAGTATCGATGAGAGAGATCATTTCCTTGAACGAAAACTGGACCCTGTCCTTCCCCAAGGGCGAGAGTCCCACCGAGCAGGTCACCCTGCCCCACACCTGGAACGCTGTGGACGGCATGGACGGCAACGGCAGCTATCTGCGAACCACCGGTGTCTACACCCGCACCTTTACCCAGCCCAAGCAGCCTCTTGCTGGCGGCCGCACCTACGTTGAGGTGCTGGCAGCTGCTCTGGCCGCAACCGTGAAGGTC
>NZ_JARFIS010000780.1:0-300 GCF_029076575.1 Faecalibacterium sp. DFI.5.82 | reverse complement strand
GCATCGTAGTCCTGCAACAGCCGCCGCCCCTTTTCCATGTGGTGCGCTTCCAGAATCTGCTCACGGGCTTCCTGAATGGTCAGTTCCGGTGCATCCAACTGCCCACCGTCCATCACTGACTAATCGCTGTGGTAGAGGGTGTAGTCCCATCCATCCTCACAGGACTGGATGGCAAGGTAGCCTTTGCCGCCCAGTTCCCACGCCGCCTGCTCGTCCTGTGTCTGAATTTCCGGGTAGAAGACTGCATGGTTTCGTTCCATAACTTCGGCAAACTGGCAATGTGTTCCACATCTGCCAGTT
>NZ_JARFIS010000078.1:0-445 GCF_029076575.1 Faecalibacterium sp. DFI.5.82 | reverse complement strand
CAGAAATATCGCAAGAGTGGTAATGACCCGCAATCACTTCGTGATCGGCGGGGTAAGGCTAAGCCAAAAGCCGAGTGGACAGAACTAGATAAATTAAGAGCGGAGAATCGGCTATTGAAGGCCGAAGTGAAACGGAATGAGATGGAGGTCGCTTTCGCAAAAAAATTAATAGAAATTCGCAATCGGGAGGCGAAAAGTTCTTCAAACAACAAGCCATCAAAGAACTAAATGAAGAGTACGGGTGGCCAATCAGCACTTTAAGCGAGATCGCAGGTATTACTCGAGATGCTTACTACAAGTGGATTCATCGAAAGGCCAATATCCATGATGATGAACAAGCAGAATTACTTAAAGCCATTTTGGAATTGGAAAAAAAGCATAAGTGGACCTTGGGTTATTTAGGCATGACGACGCAACTAGCTTTTGAAAATAAATTGGATTTCAA
>NZ_JARFIS010000779.1:0-300 GCF_029076575.1 Faecalibacterium sp. DFI.5.82 | reverse complement strand
GAACTCGTCCAGACGGTTCAGGAACTCGGGGCGGAACTAGCTCCTCAGCAGCAGGACGATCTGATGCTTTGCCTCGTCGCTGAGTTCGATGGTGCCCTGTGCCCGGCGCTGCTCCAGATCGTTCAGAATGATGTCACTGCCCAGATTCGAGGTCAGGATGATCACCGTGTTCTTGAAGTCCACGGTTCGGCCCTGGCTGTCGGTGATGCGGCCATCGTCCAGCACCTGCAGCAGGATGTTGAACACATCGGGGTGGGCCTTTTCCACCTCTTCGAACAGCACCACGCTGTAGGGTTTGCG
>NZ_JARFIS010000778.1:0-300 GCF_029076575.1 Faecalibacterium sp. DFI.5.82 | reverse complement strand
TGCATTCAAGATAAACCTAGTATCTGCTTTTTGCGCAGGGTTGTCAATGTGAAACCCCCGCGTAGGCGGGGAAAAGGTTGGTGCAATATCCTTATTGGTAAACGTCAAGGGATCACCCCCGCGTAGGCGGGGAAAAGCCGTCACAAAGAGCTTTGAGGAGCACGGATTTGGGATCACCCCCGCGTTGGCGGGGAAAAGATGTGCGCAATCATGGCACAGGACGAAAAAACGGGATCACCCCCGCGTAGGCGGGGAAAAGGCGTGTCACCTCATTTCTGACCGGATTTGTGTGGGATCACC
>NZ_JARFIS010000777.1:0-300 GCF_029076575.1 Faecalibacterium sp. DFI.5.82 | reverse complement strand
GATGATGAAAAGATGTATGATTGGGACAGTGCCTATATCAGTCAGGTTCTGCACAGCCCAGTCTACGCCGGACACATCATCTACGAAGCCAAGCCCACCGTGTCCATGAAATCCAAAAAGCTGCGTTATATTCCGCTTGAAGAACGCGCTATCGTTCCGAATACACATGAAGCAATCATCCCACAAGACCGTTGGGAGAACGTGCAGCGAATCCTTTACAGCCGTTCCAGTAGATTTATGTGCGATAAGACCGACTACGACAATATCTTCAAGGGCATCGTCCGCAGTCTGCACAGCGGA
>NZ_JARFIS010000776.1:0-300 GCF_029076575.1 Faecalibacterium sp. DFI.5.82 | reverse complement strand
GCACCGACATCGAGCGCATCAAGGGTGTGCTCACCGCCCAGGATACCGTCAGCCGCATCTAAATCAACTTCTGCAACCCGTGGAGCAAGAACGCTTCCTCCAACAAGCACCGGCTCACCTATCCCCGCCAGCACATCCAGTACCGCGAATTCCTGAAGGACGGCGGCGAGATCTACTTCAAGACCGATGACGACGACCTGTACCGCGACAGCCTGGAGTACTTCCCCGCTTCCGGCTACGAGATCACCTGGAAGTCCTTTGACCTGCACGAGAACGAGCCGGAGTGGAACATCCGCACCG
>NZ_JARFIS010000775.1:0-300 GCF_029076575.1 Faecalibacterium sp. DFI.5.82 | reverse complement strand
GTCGTAGGAGGCGCGGAGGAGCCGCTCGGCGGCGGGGGTCATCCGGCAGACACGCCGCACCAGCCCGGCTGTGAGCTGGGCATTGCAACGCACGCCCTCATATCCGGGGGCGGCATAGCGCTTGGCCTGCACGGCCCGGGCAGCAAGCACCTGCTTGCGCAGGTCTGCGCTGCTCTCGGCGGGGGAGGTGGTGTGGAGCTCGTCAAAGGCAACGGGGTCCATCTCCACACAGAGGTCGATGCGATCCAGCAGGGGGCCGGATACCCGGCTGCGGTACTGCCGCACCGCACTGGGGGAACA
>NZ_JARFIS010000774.1:0-300 GCF_029076575.1 Faecalibacterium sp. DFI.5.82 | reverse complement strand
CATCATCACGCTGTTTTCGTTGACATCCTCGGGCGAGATCTCTGCCACATCCTCCAGAATTGCCAGGATCTGAGACATGATTTCTGCTCTTTCCATCAAAAAATCTACCTTTCCGTGAGGGATTTTTTATCGCCTGCAAGGGCGCAGTTTCAGTATGCCACGCGCCGGGCCGTTTTAGCCAGCCGGCGGGGCATTCCTGTGTTTTCTAATACCTGTTTTATGGAGGAAATGCAACACACCGGCCGCCCGGTTTTGCGCTTTTTTTACAATTTCCGCGCTTACCTGCGGAGCAGCTTGCCC
>NZ_JARFIS010000773.1:0-300 GCF_029076575.1 Faecalibacterium sp. DFI.5.82 | reverse complement strand
CTCAGGTTGCGTTGCGCTGGGAATTGCAGCAAGGCATTTTGCCACTGCCAAAGTCGGTTCATCGTGAACGCTCGGCACAAAATATGGAAATCTTTGACTTTGCGCTTTCAGAGTCTGAAATGCAGATGATTCAGGCGTTGCCAAATCTTGGTGGGCAATGTGCCAAACCTGATGAGGTAGATTTTTAATGATGCTGACTATAAAGACATTCCGTAGTGGTGCGGAATGTCTTTTTGAATGCCGTTGTTTTACATTTCAAAGTAGGCATACAGATCATCAACCGTTAATTGAGCCTTTTCA
>NZ_JARFIS010000772.1:0-300 GCF_029076575.1 Faecalibacterium sp. DFI.5.82 | reverse complement strand
AATCCCCCGTATCGCAGTTTCCCGATGCGGTACTCGCGATAACCGGAATGCTCCGTGAATTTCCCACATTGGCCATGCGCAGGAGCTTCAACACCTCGAATCCGTTTGTCCGGGGCATTTTCAAATCCGTAATCAAAAGGTCATAACTACGGCTGCGGACATGCTCCATCAGATCACGCGTGTTCTCACATACCGTGCAAGCCACCCCGTGATACGCAAACATTTCCCTGATTGCCGCCAGCAAAACGGTGTCATTGTCCAATACCAGTACCGTATAGGACCGTACGGAAATCCGGCTCC
>NZ_JARFIS010000771.1:0-300 GCF_029076575.1 Faecalibacterium sp. DFI.5.82 | reverse complement strand
TGGATTTATCCTTGATATTGATGTACTGGGGGGCTTAGTCATGTTCCACGTCGATGCCCAGCTGGGACTTAGGCAGGTCCCGGATGTGGCCCATGCTGGCCGTGACCTCGTAATCCTTGCCCAGATATTTGCCAATGGTCTTCGCCTTTGCCGGCGACTCCACGATTACCAGTTTTGCCATGGTTCTCTTCTCCTATATTATAAACTCCCCGCCTGACGGTGGTAGTAAAACCCAACGAAATGCCAAGGGCTCCCTTATTAGGGGAGCTGGCGAGCGTCAGCGAGACTGAGAGGATTCAT
>NZ_JARFIS010000770.1:0-300 GCF_029076575.1 Faecalibacterium sp. DFI.5.82 | reverse complement strand
GGTAGGCCGCGGGGTTATCTACCATGAACTGGTAGAAATCGCGCACGGCGATCTCCTTGCCTTCCTTGCGGTAGTGCTCACCGTCCAGCGAGACATAGACGGGGATGATCTCAATATTCAGTGTTGCGGCCGTCTCAGGGGTCAGGTCGCAGGCGCTGTCCGTGATGATATCTAACTTAGTCTCGCTTACTTTTCTATGCGGGGGGTTCTGTGGCGCGGATCAGTCGTTGTGATGGATGTAGGCTTCACGCTCGGCACCCACGGAGATGTAGGTGATCTTGCTGCCAATAGCCTTTTCCA
>NZ_JARFIS010000077.1:0-446 GCF_029076575.1 Faecalibacterium sp. DFI.5.82 | reverse complement strand
CCGGGCAAGCCGGGCCGCCAGCTTGCCCGGGATGGTGTGGATTGCTCCCTGCTCTGCTTCACGGATGCCTTCCCCACGCCGGTGGTGGTTACCGGAGCGGATACCGCTCTGCCCTACCGTGCCCACACCGCCGGGCTGGCCCTTGGGCCGGAACAGCTGGAGGCCGCCCCGTTCCGGGGAGCCTCTGCCTTCTGCTTTTCCTCCGCCGGGCTGGTGGACTGCCCCCTGCGGCTGGCCCACCTCGAGGCCCTTGCCGCTGCCCGGGATGCCGGGGCGCTCTGCTGCTATCTTCCCCGGCTGGCGCAGGCCGCGCCCTACTGGCCGCAGCGGGAGGCCCTGCGCCAGACCGCCCTGCAGTTTCTTGACCGGGCAGACGTTCTCTTTTTAACAAGAAGCAACACCAGTAACACCAAAAAAACAAATACATTCGTGACGAAGCGGAGAGC
>NZ_JARFIS010000769.1:0-300 GCF_029076575.1 Faecalibacterium sp. DFI.5.82 | reverse complement strand
TATTCAAGGAACTGGAGATCCAGGGCTTCAAGAGCTTTCCCGATAAGGTCAAGATTACCTTTGACGAGGGCGTGACAGGCGTGGTGGGCCCCAACGGTTCGGGTAAGTCGAACCTGTCCGATGCCGTGCGCTGGGTGCTGGGCGAGACCAGCGCCCGCCAGCTGCGCGCCGCCGGAAAGAGGGAGGATGTCATCTTTGGCGGCACCCGGCGGCGGGGGGCCATGGGCTTTGCTCAGGTGCGCCTGACGCTGGACAACAGCAGCCACGCGCTGGATGTGGAAGCGGACGAGGTGACCATCG
>NZ_JARFIS010000768.1:0-300 GCF_029076575.1 Faecalibacterium sp. DFI.5.82 | reverse complement strand
CGTAGATAAATTAATAAATAATGGAAATCATACCAATTCGAGAGAAATAGATTATAAATTTAGAAAAACATTATTAAAAGTAATGATTATGCATCATAAAAATTAGTATGGAGGAATATTCTATTAAGTTCTAACGATTATCGAACGTATGCTCTTATAATTTCTAATGGATTCTGTTATGATAGAAATAAATTCTCTTAAAGCAGAATAACGGTGGTGAGAGATCATGGACTTTTCTTACAAGAAAATGTGGCGAAAAGCTTTTGAAGAAGGATTAAATAAGACTCAATTACGAGACAG
>NZ_JARFIS010000767.1:0-300 GCF_029076575.1 Faecalibacterium sp. DFI.5.82 | reverse complement strand
TTCTGACAAAAAGAAAGGGAATTTTCAATGCAGCTTTCACAAACGGAACGGGAGCGCCTGTCCGCTATTCTGGAACAGTACGACCATCACCCCAAGGTGCAGGAAAAGCGTGAGTTTATCCAGCACGGTGATGTGACCACCTACCAGCACTGCAAGAATGTGGTCGTGGTCAGCTGCTGGATCAACCACCGCTTCCATCTGGGAGCCGATGAGACCACGCTGGCCGTGGGGGCTTTCCTCCACGATTTCTATCTCTCTGACTGGCACAAGCAGGGCTCTTTCCACGGCCTGCGGCATCTG
>NZ_JARFIS010000766.1:0-300 GCF_029076575.1 Faecalibacterium sp. DFI.5.82 | reverse complement strand
GGTCACACCCTTGCCGATAAGGATGCCGGCCCGGTTGTTGCGGCTGTGCATACTGGTGGCGGTCACGATCAGGTCACCGATGCCAGCCAGACCGGCAAAGGAGTGGACATTGCAGCCCATGGCCACGCCCAGCCGGGCAAGCTCGGCAATGCCGCGGGTGATGAGTGCGGCGCGGGCGTTGTCGCCATAGCCCAGGCCGGTGGAGATGCCCACGCCCAACGCCATGACGTTCTTCAGGGCACCGCTGAGTTCCACGCCCTTGATGTCCTCATTGGTGTACACACGCATGACGTTGTTGGT
>NZ_JARFIS010000765.1:0-300 GCF_029076575.1 Faecalibacterium sp. DFI.5.82 | reverse complement strand
ACAGAACGTACAAAAGCAGTGCGTGAAGTGGCAAAACACAACTCAGTAGTGAATTCCAACCGCGCATCTTTAAAATGTTGTACCAACTTTCCAGGTAGATACTTGGCTGTCTGCATATTACGGACCAAGTCGTACTTTTCACCATTAACCACCAACGTAGGCTGTGCCAACGTTTGGGCAATCCATCCTCTTCCATGCATCGTCATAGGCCCGATGAAGGCACCCGCAAATGCCCTGCTTTGGTTTACTGGCAATGCATAGCCACTCCATGCACCCAGATCAGAGAACAAATTGAGATCC
>NZ_JARFIS010000764.1:0-300 GCF_029076575.1 Faecalibacterium sp. DFI.5.82 | reverse complement strand
GAAACGATCTTCATCAAATCAGGCTTGGTTAATGGGTTGAACTGAACGATGGCATCGAAACGGTTCAAGAATTCAGGCTTGAAGTAGTCGGTCAGCTTGTCGATAATCGAGTGCGTTGCGCTGCTTGCTTCTGGGCCAAAACCGATCGAAGCCTCGGAGTCGCCAGTACCGGCATTGGAAGTCATGATGATGATGGTGTCCTTAAATGAAACCGTGCGTCCCTGCGAGTCAGTCAAGCGACCATCGTCCAGAATCTGCAGGAACATGTGCATTACGTCAGGGTGCGCTTTTTCAACCTCA
>NZ_JARFIS010000763.1:0-300 GCF_029076575.1 Faecalibacterium sp. DFI.5.82 | reverse complement strand
CCCAGGAGATGGGCAGCCACGAGGGAATGCGCAGGGAATTTGCCGAGATGTGCAGCAAGATCATGTTCCGGTGCATCCACCTGACCAGCCGCCTGGTGCCCGGCGGCACCCACAGCGAAGCCAGCTGGGAAAAGCAGCTGCCGTTCGTGTTCCATACACTGATGTATGAACTGGATTGAACCTCTCCGTCATCCCTTCGGGATGCCACCTCTCCGGGTAGGAGAGGCGCGGAGCGCCTGTGAGGTTTTTTATAGAGGAGGGAACTACATGGAAACACAATACTTCAAGGATTACAGCCCC
>NZ_JARFIS010000762.1:0-300 GCF_029076575.1 Faecalibacterium sp. DFI.5.82 | reverse complement strand
CGCACAAGTTTCTTCGTGGCATGGGATAAGGCAACATTGTAGTGCTTTCCTTCAGCACGTTTCTTGGCAAGATATTCAGCAAAGACGGGATTCCAGTGGCAGACGTACTTGGTTGCGTGGTAGAGGGCATATCGCAAATAACGAGAACCACGCTTCTCCATGTGAGCGTAACAGTTTGTAAGTTTTCCGGACTGGTATGTAGATGGAGAGCAGCCATGATTCTTGCTGAAATCGGTGATTTTTCCAACTTTGAATCTCCTGACAAAATCCTTGCTTACGATGGCTGCTCTCCATCTACAT
>NZ_JARFIS010000761.1:0-300 GCF_029076575.1 Faecalibacterium sp. DFI.5.82 | reverse complement strand
CACTGCGAAACCCTGCTCGGGGAAAAGAAAAAGCGCCTGGAAGGTCTGGACGCCTTGGTGGTCTGGCCTTTTGCCTCGCTCAAGATCGCGGTCATCAACTACGAAAGCACCCACCGGGACAGAATCTTTGACGCCCTGGCGGAGTACGACGCCGACCTGATAGTCTGCGACGAAAGCCAGCGCATCAAGAACCACAGCGCCGCCCAGAGCAAAGCCCTGCACAAGCTCGGCGACAAGGCTCGCTATAAACTGGCCTTGAGCGGAACCCCGGTGCAAAACAACGCCGTGGACTTGTACAGC
>NZ_JARFIS010000760.1:0-300 GCF_029076575.1 Faecalibacterium sp. DFI.5.82 | reverse complement strand
GACCTTGTGCACCGCCTTGGCCAGCCTGTGATCCCGCAGGGTGACAGTGCTGCCCTCGTTGATGTCCAGCCGGGTCAGCTCAGCATCCGGGTAGGGGAGAACCCGCTGCGTGCCATCGGCAGCCTCCAGCAGGACATCACAGAGCACGGGCTGGCCCTCGGGCAGCTCCTCGCAGCAATAAAGCTGCTCCTCAATGCGCAGAACGCGGTAGTTTTTTTCTTCCATCCTCTTCGACCTCTTTCGGGCAGATTGTTTCTTACATTATAAAACGGCAGCGGGGCCCCGTCAACGCTTGACAGC
>NZ_JARFIS010000076.1:0-446 GCF_029076575.1 Faecalibacterium sp. DFI.5.82 | reverse complement strand
GTCAACCAGATCAGCGGTCAGCTCATTGAACTTTGCGCGGGTCAGGGTCATCTCCAGATGCTTGGGGCCGGTAGCGTCGGCAGTGATGAAGGGCAGGTTGATCTGGCTGCTCATTGCGCTGGACAGCTCGATCTTTGCCTTCTCAGCAGCTTCCTTCAAGCGCTGTGCGGCCATCTTATCCTTGCGCAGGTCGATGCCGTTCTCGTTCTGGAACGCATCTGCCATCCAGTCGATGATGCGCTGGTCGTAGTCATCGCCGCCCAGGTGGGTATCACCGTTGGTGGCCAGAACCTCGGTCACGCCGTCGCCCATCTCGATGATGGAGACATCGAAGGTGCCGCCGCCCAGGTCGTAGACCATGATCTTCTGGTCCTCTTCCTTATCAATGCCGTATGCCAGAGATGCGGCAGTGGGCTCGTTGATGATACGCTTGACGTTCAGGCCGG
>NZ_JARFIS010000759.1:0-300 GCF_029076575.1 Faecalibacterium sp. DFI.5.82 | reverse complement strand
CCCGGCGGTAGCGGCCGCTGTCCTCCACAAGGTGCTCCATGTTCTCCCGGGGCATCCGCTGGTCTTCCACGAACAAAACGCTGGTCATATCGTTTCCTCCTTTGGCAGGTTCACACACAGCCGGTAGCGGGGCCGGGCCTGCACCTCCATGGTGCCGCCCGCCTGCATCACCCGGCGCTGGTTGGCGGTAAGCCCCCCGCCCGGCGTAATGGCGGGGTCTGCGGGGGGCGGGCCGTCGTTTTCAAACTGCCAGCGCTGGCCCCCGCCCTGCGGGGTGATGGTGATCTCCAACCGGTTGGG
>NZ_JARFIS010000758.1:0-301 GCF_029076575.1 Faecalibacterium sp. DFI.5.82 | reverse complement strand
CAGCCTTGCCGCATTTTTCTATCAAGTAATCGGAAAAATGGATGAAACACTGGACAAGGAACGGCAGGAAGCCTATGCAGCCCGTGTCAAGTACGATGTGGCTCTCCATGACCTTTCTTCCGTTGATGCTGATTTAGCTCAAATTCAAAATAGGCTGGCACGGCTGTCCGATTGCGAAAGGCAGTATCAAGCTGCTCTTTCCGAAAAAATCAAAAGCCTCTAAGCATCTGCCAACCCTGCCGCACAGCAGGTTGCAGAAAGCGAAAGCCGCATTGCCGCGCTGAAAGTCCAAAAACGGGAA
>NZ_JARFIS010000757.1:0-301 GCF_029076575.1 Faecalibacterium sp. DFI.5.82 | reverse complement strand
CGGCACTCTCACCATTAAGATGAACACGGTCGTCCTGGAAGCAAAAGAACTCACGGTAAAGGCTGAAACGACCAACACCGAGAACACGACAATGAAAAAGGACGCCAATGTGGGCCAGACCTTGACGGCCACAACCGACTGCATCGGCGGCGGGAAAAGCCTCAAGAACCATACCCACACAAGCGCTGCACCTGGCAGCCCGACCTCTCCCCCAACCTACCCCGGAGGTGATTTTTTGTTCATCGGAACTTTTGGAAGAAAGATCATCTTCCAGGTCAGCGACCGGGCCGTTTTTACCTTC
>NZ_JARFIS010000756.1:0-301 GCF_029076575.1 Faecalibacterium sp. DFI.5.82 | reverse complement strand
TGCATTGAAAACCTTGAAAATGCAATTGGAAAAGGAGGACTGGAGATGAATCGAGCCTTTGAAAAAGAACTGTCCAGAGCACAGGCGACAGAGCTTGACACAGCCGCACCGAAAACGCTACTGCGCCGCTGCCGGGCGGAACATGTCGTAAAACAACGGAGTGATTGGCGTGATTTGCTGCACTGCCAGTTCAAATTGCTGGGCTGGAAGGTCTGGGCGCTGGAAGTTATGGCGGCACTGGCGTTGTACAGTGTGGGGCGGGAACTTGCCCTGTGGGAGAAGGCATGGACATTTCGCAATG
>NZ_JARFIS010000755.1:0-301 GCF_029076575.1 Faecalibacterium sp. DFI.5.82 | reverse complement strand
TGGAGATCACCATCACCCCGCAGGGCGGGGGCCAGCGCTGGCAGTTTGAAAACGACGGCCCGCCCCCCGCAGACCCCGCCATTACGCCGGGCGGGGGGCTTCCCGCCATCCAGCGCCGGGTGATGCAGGCGGGCGGCACCATGGAGGTGCAGGCCCGGCCCCGCTACCGGCTGTGTGTGAACCTGCCACAGGAGGAAACGATATGACCAGCGTTTTGATCGTGGAAGACCAGCGGATGCCCCGGGAGAACATGGAGCACCTTGTGGAGGACAGCGGCCGCGACCGCCGGGTGGCCTCCCTG
>NZ_JARFIS010000754.1:0-301 GCF_029076575.1 Faecalibacterium sp. DFI.5.82 | reverse complement strand
CGGCCTGCCTGACGGCTGAGGAATTCGTGGAGCACGGGTGCAATTTCTTTGTCATCGAGACAAACGACCTGACCCAGTACACCCACGCTGTGGATCGGGATATCTCCATTGCCGAGCGCTACTACCGCCCGGCCAGCCACGCAATGAAAAAGCTCATCCGCATGGTGGTGGAGGCTGCCCGGGAGGGCGGGATCCCCGTGACCATCTGCGGCAGCGCGGTGGGCAATCCGGCCAACACCCTGCAATATCTGCCGCTGGGCCTGCGGAGCTTCTCGGTCAGCCCGCAAAACCTCATTGAGGT
>NZ_JARFIS010000753.1:0-301 GCF_029076575.1 Faecalibacterium sp. DFI.5.82 | reverse complement strand
ATCAGGGTCATCCGGGTAGTCGAAGGCCAACGGCCGGAAGTAGCTGGTGTTTTCCAGCGCAGCCTTCATAAATTCGCTGTACAGGTAGGGCAGCAGGGCGTAGCGCAGACGTATCATATTACGCACAGCGGGCAGCACCTCGGGGAAGCGGTAGTATTCCTGCATCCGGGTGCCAACTGCGGAGTGGTTGCGCATCAGCGGGGTGAGCAGACCGAACTCTAGCCAGCGCAGGGCAAGATCCGGCGTGGTATCGGAGGAGAAGCCGCAGAGGTCGGCACCGCTGTACAGGAAACCGCACATC
>NZ_JARFIS010000752.1:0-301 GCF_029076575.1 Faecalibacterium sp. DFI.5.82 | reverse complement strand
CACGGGCTCGAGAAGGCATTGAGCCAAAAAGAACGGACGCCTTTTTTGTAGGCGTCCGGGTTGTCGGCGATCCACTTGGCCGGCTGCTGTCGCATGACGTCCTCGGGGATCAGGCAGCCGCAGGCCGGGCAGCTCCACGAGACGCCGCTCTTGAGGCTCCACGACTTTGTCCCGCGGATCCGCTTGACCTCCGGGTCGAACTGGATATTGTCGAACACGATCTCGCTGTACTCCCCGCACTCGGGGCAGCGGTGGCACCAGCGTTCCTGCGTGCCTTGGTAAAAACTCGTCTAGATGTTGC
>NZ_JARFIS010000751.1:0-301 GCF_029076575.1 Faecalibacterium sp. DFI.5.82 | reverse complement strand
GCCAGCAGCAGCGCGTATCCATCGCGCGGGCGCTGGTGCGCAACCCGGCGATCATTCTGGCGGATGAGCCCACCGGCGCGCTGGACAGCCACACCGGCCGCGAGGTGCTGGGAATGCTGCAGGACCAGCATGGGCAGGGCCATACGGTGGTGCTCATCACCCATGACAACTCCATTGCCGTGCAGGCCGACCGCATCATCCGGCTGGAGGATGGTCAGGTGGTCTACGATGGCGACTGCCGCGCGCCGGAAGCCATCGTCCAGCCGACGCTGAACTTTGAACCGGCAGAACAGGAGGGGAA
>NZ_JARFIS010000750.1:0-301 GCF_029076575.1 Faecalibacterium sp. DFI.5.82 | reverse complement strand
CAGGAGATCAGTGCCATGATCCTGACCAATATCCGCCGCGATGCCGAGAGCGACCTGGGCGAACCGGTGACCGAGGCCGTTATCACGGTGCCTGCCTATTTTGACGACAGCCAGCGCAAGGCCACTCAGGACGCGGGCCGCATTGCGGGCCTGAATGTTCTGCGCATCATCAACGAACCCACCGCCGCCGCAGTGGCCTACGGCCTGGACTACGAAGCTCCCCAGAAGATCCTGGTCTACGATCTGGGCGGCGGCACCTTTGATGTTTCGATCATCGAGATCGAGGACGGCACCTTTACGG
>NZ_JARFIS010000075.1:0-447 GCF_029076575.1 Faecalibacterium sp. DFI.5.82 | reverse complement strand
CCTGCAGGGTCAATTGCAGGGTCAGAGCGGCCGGGAAATCCGGCAGGGGAGGCAGCGGGTCCTCCCAGACAAAGGGAGGCAGCAGCTGCACCGCGCAGACAGCGCGGGAACACTCCTCGGTGAGCAGCAGGGCGGCGGGGGAGCCATCCGGCTCCACATGCAGGCTGCTGTAAAGCAGCTGGAGGTTCCGGGGAGCAGAGAGCAGAACCGCACCCTCGTCCGCCGTTTCGCTGAGGGTGAGGCACCCGGCGGCCTCGTCGGCATAGATGCGCCGGGCCGGTGCCCGGAAGCTGGCATAGAGCGCAGGCAGGTGGAAAACGCCCGCCTTGTCCAGCCAGTGCTGCAGCAGCAGATAGAATTCGGTCAGCGGGTGGTCCGGGTCCGGCTGCGGCATCCCGAAGTCCGGCCGGGAAAGATGTCCTCCGCCCATAGTCTCCCTCCTTTTCC
>NZ_JARFIS010000749.1:0-301 GCF_029076575.1 Faecalibacterium sp. DFI.5.82 | reverse complement strand
GCCCAGATCTACGATATCGGCGCAGCGGAGCCGTATCTGGTGGCAGGCGAGGCCATCAAGCAGCGGAGGCAGCTGGTGAGCGCCATCCGGGAGAAGGAGGCCGACACCGATTACGCCACCGCCAACCAGTACATCATGGAGGAAGTGGCGTATACATGGTTCAACCGCCTGATCGCTGTGCGGTTCATGGAGGTCAACGACTATCTGCCCTCCCACCTGCGGGTGCTTTCCTCCGAGAGAGGCAAGGTGGAGCCGGATCTGGTCACCACCCCCTTTGATGCCGAGTTGCCATTTACCGCCT
>NZ_JARFIS010000748.1:0-301 GCF_029076575.1 Faecalibacterium sp. DFI.5.82 | reverse complement strand
ATGGATTTTCGAGGACATAATTGTAAATTTGCCGCTCTTGTTCATTTGTCGGCACTTTGTCGGCACTCACATTATGCTGAGAAATGTCCTGAGCAGCACTGGCAGCATTCAGATGGTTACGATAGATATTGATACGTAAATCAACTTCACCGCCGAATTGAACCGCATCCCGTCAAGAAGACAATATGAAACAATACGTCTGTCGTATTGATCAAGGATGCTTGTGCTGCGGATTGACACCTCTGCCCAGAAAGACCGCATTGCGGAGCGGCTGCTGGTGCTTCAATAGGAACTGCTGAAT
>NZ_JARFIS010000747.1:0-301 GCF_029076575.1 Faecalibacterium sp. DFI.5.82 | reverse complement strand
CGCTGGGCTTTGAGGTCGAGCGGCCCGGCGGCACCTTCTATCTCTTCCCCAAGGCACTGGAGGAGGATGCCAACGCCTACTGCCGCAAGGCCCGGGAAGTTGACCTGCTGCTGGTGCCCAGCGATACCTATGGCGTAACGGGCTATGTCCGCCTTGCCTACTGCATCGACACCGAAAAGGTATAGCGCAGCCTGCCCGCGCTGGAAAAGCTGGCGGCCGCGTATCAATAAAGCCGAACCTCCCGGCAGAGCATCTGGCAGTGCCGCCGGGGGTCACAGTATTTTTTGAAACAGAGGAATGG
>NZ_JARFIS010000746.1:0-301 GCF_029076575.1 Faecalibacterium sp. DFI.5.82 | reverse complement strand
GACAAAATATCTGCGAGAGGAAGATTATCTGCCGATCGGCATCATCATCAAGCTAGATGGCCGGGATTTCCGTGTGGATCACGTCAACTTCATGTTCAAATCCGTCAGCTTGCAGGACATTGACTTGACCAACAGCGGACAGCCCATCTTCCGGGTTGAACGGTTGCCCTATATCCGGGTACTGTATGACCTGCAGCATGATGAAATTATTGACGTTTCTGCTGAAAAGTCTGTTGATTACTAGGTCGGTGACGATGTTGTTGTTGACCTTCCCACCCGAACCATCGAAGGAAAAATCGGC
>NZ_JARFIS010000745.1:0-301 GCF_029076575.1 Faecalibacterium sp. DFI.5.82 | reverse complement strand
ACTTTCCAGATAGACAAGTTCAAAAGCCAGAAACCGATCATCGCAGAAGTAAGACATCAAACCCAGCAATTCCTGTTCTTCTGTTTTCAGTGCAACACGATTCTGGAAATATGCAGTGTCCATCGTTTTCCAATTCGTCTGCCATCCCATGCTGGCAGTCTGCTGAAAATCCAGCTTTCCCGCCGCCACAACATGTACTGGCACTTTTGCACCATCCTGCATCCGGGTAACTTGCAGATTCAGCTTCATCTTATTCTCCCCCGATGAGCCGCACAGCACCATAGATGCCGGCATCATTGCC
>NZ_JARFIS010000744.1:0-301 GCF_029076575.1 Faecalibacterium sp. DFI.5.82 | reverse complement strand
TTTTTGGCACTGGACTGGTTGGAGAGCCGCATGGCCGTGGTGTAGGGCTGATAGATGCAGTCATCGTCGGAGCCCTGCTGCATGTTCTTGTCCGTCACCTTGGCGTTCAGCACGCCCACGATCCGGAACGTGTAGGCCCCCAGCTTGATGGTCTGGCCCACCGCGTTGCCGCCGTAGGCCACCCGGTTGAGGTAATCACCAATGATGCAGACCTGCTTGTTGTCCTTAATGTCCATGTACTGCAGGCCGCGCCCCTGGGCGAGGGTATAGTTTTTCATCTCGGCGTAGTGCTCGTCCACAC
>NZ_JARFIS010000743.1:0-301 GCF_029076575.1 Faecalibacterium sp. DFI.5.82 | reverse complement strand
GGAGATCGGCACCAACATCCGCCGTCAGGTCATCAGCGAGAGCGCCAGCGAGACCAACCGCCAGATCATGGAGTTTGATGTGGGCGACGGCACCCAGGGCGGCGGCGGCAACGCCTACGTTGCAGGCTACCGCATCGGCGGCAAGACCGGCACCACCGTGCAGCTGAACATGGACCGCCGCGCCGACGGCGACTACAAGAAGGTGGCATCCTTTGCGGCTGTCCTGCCCGCCAACGACCCGGAGATCCTGGTCTATGTCATGCTGGACGACCACAACAATGCCCGCACCGACTATTCGTCC
>NZ_JARFIS010000742.1:0-301 GCF_029076575.1 Faecalibacterium sp. DFI.5.82 | reverse complement strand
CTCGGAAGTGTAGGGATCGTAGGTCAGGCTGGTGTGATGATCTGCATCGGCGGCCAGCTTCAGGGTAAAGGAACGGTATACGCCGGGCTGCACCGTGATGGTCAAATCGGCCACACGGCCCTTGATGCCTTCTAAAGAAGTTTCGCTTTGCACCGTCACATTTTCATAGAAGGTGCGCTTGCCGTGGACGGCATCCAGCTCCCGCACGGGGGTCTGAACAATGCGTCCGTCCTTGATATGCAGCTCCCGGGTGCAGATGGTCTGTCCGAACCACTTGCAGCCCTGGGGCTTATCCTCGGTG
>NZ_JARFIS010000741.1:0-301 GCF_029076575.1 Faecalibacterium sp. DFI.5.82 | reverse complement strand
GCCTACCTGCATCTGGGCCCCAAGGCCCCCGTGCAGGAGGCTCCCCCGGTAAGCACCGGCAGGGTCTTGTGGCCGGAGTCACAGCAGGCCGCCGCGCCCAGGTCGATGGGGTGGCGGCTCCCGCCGGGCAGAAAGCGCAGGTAGGCCCCGTGGGCGTTATCCACCAGCAGGGGCACGCAGTGAGCATCGCAGACGGCAGAGAGGGCCGCAATATCCTGCATCCCGCCCAGATAATCCGGGCTGGTCAGGTAAACGCCGAAGGGTGCTCTCCCCGGCCCGGCCAGCTCCTCAAGGGCGGCGG
>NZ_JARFIS010000740.1:0-301 GCF_029076575.1 Faecalibacterium sp. DFI.5.82 | reverse complement strand
ATAATATAAAGGTTACGGAATCATTGCCTCTATTGAAGCTCTCTTATATTGGCAAGAGGGCTATGGGAGCATTGGAATTTGAACCGGAATTTAATGATGATGCCATCCATGAGTCAGTAAATATGTCATCATTGGCAACTTTGGCTTCTAAAATATATAATGATCGAGATGCTGCTGTCATATCACCGGAGGATAGCCTCACGATGAAAAAGTTGATATATCTTGGAACTTCTGCCGGTGGCATGCGCCCGAAGGCAGTGATTGCCTATAATCTCGAAACGGAAGAGTTTCGTTCCGGCCA
>NZ_JARFIS010000074.1:0-448 GCF_029076575.1 Faecalibacterium sp. DFI.5.82 | reverse complement strand
GGGCGCGGCGGCGGTGGAGCCGGGCCCGGCAGACCCTTGGCCTGCTGATCGCCGTGCTGGCGCTGGTGGGCATTGTAACGGGTGTGCGGGCCGGTGTGAAGGGTGTGGCCACCCTGTTTGACGACACCCAACAGAAAGCGGAATATGAGGACCGGCTGGAAGGTCTGGTCCTGTTCGACCCGCTGCCCTTTGACGGCATCGAGAACATCGATGATCTGACCCGGCGCGAAGCCGCCGTCTGGGGCTGCGTGTACAGCATCCAGGAGACCCAGGGAAGCTTTGATAACTACAACACGGACCCCGACACCGAACAGCTGCTGCTGCCCTCGGTGGATGTGGATGCCTATCTGGCAAAGCTGGTGGGCCCCATGCATGGAAGGTCGGAAAGGATAGAATCCTTGCGGTGCAGACCTGCGAAGATGGTTACGACTACACCCTGTTGGATGAA
>NZ_JARFIS010000739.1:0-301 GCF_029076575.1 Faecalibacterium sp. DFI.5.82 | reverse complement strand
AATTGCTCCGCTGCTCGCTGCGAAGGTTGAAGTAATCCACCAGCAAGTCGGACAACGTGGGTTCTTTCGCCTTTTCCAGAGCGTCCAGAAGAAGCTGCTTCTTTTCGTTCAGGACTGCGATCCAGCGTTGCAGCCCACGAATTGCACTGCGGATGGACTGCATCAGGCTGTTGGCTGCACGAATGTCCCGGTTCAGGTTGCCGAGAACGGTTTCTACTCCACGTTTTTCCATCTGGTGTGCGGCGGGGCCAAGATGCACGGTCGGTATCCGCTGGATGCCCTGCCGTTCAAAGGAGCGCAG
>NZ_JARFIS010000738.1:0-301 GCF_029076575.1 Faecalibacterium sp. DFI.5.82 | reverse complement strand
ATCGCCTTTTGAGTGCGGATGCTCAGGCTTTCGCTGTTTGAACCGTCATCTTTTGACAGCCGGCAGTATAAAGCAGTTACTTTTTTGTCCTTTTCCATGTGTACCTCCATAATGGAAAAGAGACCACATCAATCACATTGTAGCGGATGCTGCGTGATGATGCAAGCCCTTTTCCGCAGTAAAACGTCCAATTAACCAGCAGCGAGATACGATTCGGCAGTTTTACGAATTTCTTCTTCCGCAAGCCGCTGAAAAAGCGTATTCATCGGCACATTGCCGATATAATGGCGTTCCACGATCA
>NZ_JARFIS010000737.1:0-301 GCF_029076575.1 Faecalibacterium sp. DFI.5.82 | reverse complement strand
AGGTGAGGCCGGAAGGCGTAGCCGATGCACAGACGGTAGAGATTCCGTCACCACCAAAAGAGTTAAGCACAGGGACACATATGAAGTCTCAGAGCCTGGTGTTGGTTCCGGTAGAGATCGAGGGAAATTAGTACCGAAGTCTGAGATGGAAGATGGCGAGAAAAGCTGTGTGTATTTCTGAGGTGCCCGTACCGCAAACCGACACAGGTAGGTAGGAAGTAGATTCTAAGGCCAACGGGAGAAGGGTTGTTAAGGAACTCGGCAAATTGACCCCGTAACTTCGGGAGAAGGGGTGCTCCAG
>NZ_JARFIS010000736.1:0-301 GCF_029076575.1 Faecalibacterium sp. DFI.5.82 | reverse complement strand
AGTGATCCTTTACGGTGGGCTCGGCGCTGCCGAAATCCGGCAGGAGCCGGAGCTGCTCAAAGTCCAGATAGAGGAACCGGTCCAGGAAGCCCAGCGTCGGGTAGAGCCAGGCGTTCAGCCTACCATAGCTGCGGGCAGCCTCGGCAGGGTCTTCGCCTCGGACACCGAGGACAACGTCGATCCGGGTGAAGCGCAGGGAGCCGATGCTGGCCCGGGTGAGCTTTCCCGCCCCTTTTAAGATGGTGCAGACGATCTGCAGGGTCAGCTTCGCCTTCTGGCGGGGCGGGGCTTCCTTTTTGGG
>NZ_JARFIS010000735.1:0-302 GCF_029076575.1 Faecalibacterium sp. DFI.5.82 | reverse complement strand
TGAAAAAGTAGATATGGAAGCTGCCGGTGAAAATGCTCCTAAGGGTGCTGGTAAGAATAAAAATACCAAGGCTCGTATGGATAAAGCCGAAGAAGAAGCTATCAATGCTGCTAAGGCTGCCGCTTTCTTGAAAGAAGACGAAGAAGCTTAATAGTATAAATTGATATTTGAGAATTGAAAATTGGGGAAGGGGCAGATTATGCTGTTAATTCTCAATTCTCAATTTTCAATTCTCAATTAAAACAGAATTATGGACAATGAATTCAAATTAAAGAACGGAAGCGGCTGTTTGTGTTGCAAAG
>NZ_JARFIS010000734.1:0-302 GCF_029076575.1 Faecalibacterium sp. DFI.5.82 | reverse complement strand
GGAAAGGCTGCCCTCGGTCAGCAGCAGGATCTCTGCCACGGTGTACTGGTCGGGAGTGCGGGTCAGCCGGTAGCCGCCGCCCTTGCCGCGCATACCTTCCAGAAAGCCGTTCTGCACCAGCACCTTCAGGATGTTTTCCAGATATTTTTCCGAGATCTCCTGCCGTTCGGCGACCTCCTTCAGAGGCTCATACCGCTCCGCCTGGTGTTCGGCCAGGTCGATCATTACGCGCAGTGCGTAAAGGCCCTTGGTTGAAACGATCATAGCTTTTCTCCTTATCAACCCCTCAGACGCTTTGCGCC
>NZ_JARFIS010000733.1:0-302 GCF_029076575.1 Faecalibacterium sp. DFI.5.82 | reverse complement strand
AACGCCTGTGTCCATCATGGTCGGCAACGGTATGGGGCCCAGGAACGGCATCCTGTTCAAAACAGCCGCCTCGCTGGAAGCTGCAGGCCGCACCCAGATCGAGGCGCTGGACAAGACCGGCACCATCACCAGCGGCTAGCCCCGGGTCACTGACATCCTCCCCGCGGAGGGCGTTTCCGAGAGTGAGCTGCTGTCGCTGGCGGCCTCGCTGGAGCAGAAGAGTGAGCACCCGCTGGCCAAGGCGGTGCTGGCCTATGCCGAGACAGAGTCCATCGCCTGCCCCGATGTGACCGATTTTGCCG
>NZ_JARFIS010000732.1:0-302 GCF_029076575.1 Faecalibacterium sp. DFI.5.82 | reverse complement strand
AGAAAAAGAGCATCATCTTCGGGCTGGGCTACATTGAAAACCCGGTCCGGTAAAAATTCAGCGCTCCCGGCATCATCAACAAAGCCCGGGCCGAGGCCATCATGGCCCGCTATGCCACCGACGCACAGGTGGATGCCGCCCGCAGGGCACTGGCCGACTACTGGCAGGAGCTGCTCTCGGGCTGGCAGCTGACCTCCGGCGAGGAAACGCTGGACCGGATGGTGAGCCTGTGGAACCAGTATCAGTGCATGGTCACCTTCAACATGAGCCGCAGTGCCAGCTATTACGAGAGCGGCATCGGC
>NZ_JARFIS010000731.1:0-302 GCF_029076575.1 Faecalibacterium sp. DFI.5.82 | reverse complement strand
GCGTATCGTGGCCAGATCCTTACATTCACGGGCAATTTTTTCTTCATTGACCAGATTTTCTTTCCGCTTTGACTTGCGCATCTGATCGATATTTTCGTAAAGCCCATCCAGCGAGCCATATTCTTGAATCAGCTTCTGCGCGGTTTTTTCGCCGATGCCCGTGACCCCTGGATAATTGTCGGAACTGTCACCCATCAGCGCCTTCATATCGATAAACTGAGTTGGCGTCACGCCGAATTTTTCTTGAAAATGAGCCGGCGTGTACATTTCGGTCTGCGTCACGCCTTTAATCGTTACGGCAA
>NZ_JARFIS010000730.1:0-302 GCF_029076575.1 Faecalibacterium sp. DFI.5.82 | reverse complement strand
GGCTCTGTGACGAAAAAATTTTCCAGTGTCCGGGCAAACTCTCTGGGAGAGGATTCCAGTCCCGGCCGATGGAAGTGCTGCTGAATGGTATCACGAGGTGATAGATGAGGCATGTCCGAAGTGAGCAATCGGATCCATGCCGCATCGCTCAGCTTTTCTGCATGATCTGCAATGGACGAACGAACGGTATAGCTCTCTATGAGCCTTCCTTTTTTATACCATAAATCTAAGCCCTGCTCTTTCCGGCGCTGCAGCACAGCTTGCAGTGCTTTGCTTTTGATTCTGGCTGGATCCATCGCGGG
>NZ_JARFIS010000073.1:0-448 GCF_029076575.1 Faecalibacterium sp. DFI.5.82 | reverse complement strand
GATGTTGAGATCACCGCAGACCTTCAGGTTACGGTGGACAGCTTTTTGAAATTTGCGGATTTCTTCTTTGACGGCCTCTTTGCAGACTGGGCAGTTCTGGATCACATCAATCAGGCACAGAGCCGTGTAGAGAACACCAAGGGCCAGATCAAGCGTGTCCTCGCACTTCTGAAAAAGATGCGCGAAGATGTTGATGTCCAAATCGCTGACGAAAAAGAGAAGCAGGAGCAGCTTGCAGTGGAAACCGAGCTGTAGGGTTGGAGTGTTCGCTTATGTAATATGCTCAATTCGACAACTCGGAATTTGACAAAGGAACGTGACCATATGAAAAACAACAGCCCGCAAAAGCACGCTTTCATTTCTTGTCTCATCTTGGTAACAGGAATATTGCTCGTGGTAATAGGCGCAATGACAACAAAGGAGTACAAAATCAACCTGTGCCTGTTAA
>NZ_JARFIS010000729.1:0-302 GCF_029076575.1 Faecalibacterium sp. DFI.5.82 | reverse complement strand
CAGCTCCCTCGGAGAGGGAGCCTTTTAGCCTCCCTCATTGAGGGAGGTGGCATCGCGTAAGCGATGACGGAGGGAGTTTAGTTCAGCTTCAGCTCGCCCTCTTTGATCCAGCCCAGCTGGCGCTCGATCTCGCAGAAGAGAACGCTCAGGACTGCGGGCAGAACAAAGCAGATGAGGGCCATGGCAGCCCAGTCCATGGGGGTGCTGGCGGCCTTGGTGCCGGCGGCGATCTCGTTCACCCCGCCGGTGTACACGCCGATCTGGCCCACCAGACCGCAGGTGCCCATGCCGGAGGAGACCGC
>NZ_JARFIS010000728.1:0-302 GCF_029076575.1 Faecalibacterium sp. DFI.5.82 | reverse complement strand
CCACGCAGGCAAACTTGGTCTCGCCGCCCACGGTCAGGCGGCAGCCGCCGCACATGCCGGTGCCGTCGATCATAATGGGGTTCATGGAGACGATGCTCTGCAGCCCGTGCTTCTGGCAGGTCTTGACGACGAATTTCATCATGATCAGCGGGCCGATGGTGATGACCAGATCATACTGGTTGCCAGCGGCTACGAGCTCGTCCAGAGCGGCAGTGACCACACCCTTGGTGCCGTAGCTGCCGTCATCGGTCATAATGCGCAGCTCGTCACTGCAGCCGTTGAACTCGTCGTCGAGGATGAGC
>NZ_JARFIS010000727.1:0-302 GCF_029076575.1 Faecalibacterium sp. DFI.5.82 | reverse complement strand
GAAAGGTTTTGCATTCCTGGTTTCCGGTCTTGTTCTGGGCATCATTGGTGCCACCGCATCTGTAACGGCAATTGCCCTGAGCGCTGTGGGCATGGCAAAGGTCCGCCGTGCCAGCAAGAATTGATGGAGGAAAATAATATGACCCGTGAAGAAATCCTCTCCCATGTCGATCATACCCAGCTGAAGCCTGAGGCCACCTGGCCCCAGATCCAGACCATCTGTGATGAGGCCATTACCAACCACACCGCATCCGTCTGCATCAACACCTGCTATGTAAAGCTGGCGGTTGAGTATATGGCGGG
>NZ_JARFIS010000726.1:0-302 GCF_029076575.1 Faecalibacterium sp. DFI.5.82 | reverse complement strand
CGGCCAACGCCGTGCATCGGGTGTATGACGAGTACACCGCCCTGAAATTCACCCACTTTGGGCTGTGCAGCCAGCTCTTTGACGCGCTGGCCGCGCAGGTAACGCCCGGTGCGGATGCCATCCGCATCGTGCCGGGGCTGGACCCGGACAGCCTGCACCGGCTGGCTAACCGCCTGACCGAAGCCACCACCGGCCTGTGCGCGGCCCTGACCCCCACCGAAATGGGCACCGGCTACTGCCTTGCCCAGGCGGGCGGCGATGTCCGCGCCCTGACCAAAGCCCTGAACGCCGCCCTCAATGGC
>NZ_JARFIS010000725.1:0-302 GCF_029076575.1 Faecalibacterium sp. DFI.5.82 | reverse complement strand
TGAAGCCGTCCAGTTGCCGCGGATGCGTGAGGCCGTGGAGCGGACGCGAAACATGGAGGAGCCGGAGGCAATCTCTGCCGCCGCTCTGACCGAAAAGCCGATATCGAAAAAAACAGATCGCCGCTGCTTTCCTGACGGAGAGCGGCGGCTTTTTCACACCCGGCGCTCCATGGGCATAGGATGACGCAGACCATGGGGAGGAGGGGCCGGGAATGGATGGACAAAGACGATTGGCGGTGATCGGAACGGACGCGCGGCTGGCGGCGGCAGGCCGGGCGCTGGCCCGTGCCGGGTTTGCGGTG
>NZ_JARFIS010000724.1:0-302 GCF_029076575.1 Faecalibacterium sp. DFI.5.82 | reverse complement strand
CAAAGGTAATGTCCTGCCCGCCCAGCACGATGCTGCCCTCGTCGGCAATGAAACCGCCGGTGATGGCGTAGAACATGGTGGATTTGCCCGCGCCGTTGGAGCCCACGATGGTGGCAAAGTCGCCTGCTTCCATGTGCAGGCTCACACCGTTCAGGGCCACCTTTTCGTTGACGGTTCCGTGATTAAAGGTCTTGTGCAGGTTGTTCAGTTCCAGCATTTCCATCTCAGTGCACCTCCTTCCGGGCATTGTGCTTGCGCTGCTCAAAGGCAAACTTTGCCCGGATGGCGGGCATCGAGATGGC
>NZ_JARFIS010000723.1:0-302 GCF_029076575.1 Faecalibacterium sp. DFI.5.82 | reverse complement strand
TTTGGAGAGCTGTTCGATACGCGTCTTTACCCGGCGGATCTCCGCAGTGTTGTTGGTAAGCTGGTAGCTTTCAAAGGGCCTCGGGTCGCTCCGCCAGTTTGCCGCCATGCTTGCTTTCATCTTTTCGATCTGGTCCGGCGACAGCAGCGCACAGCCATCCAGCTTGCCATGCTTGCGGTAATAGGCGTTGACCTCCTTCATAATGAGCTGGGAGAGTTCCAGCCCGTCCAGCTTCTTCTGGAGTTTTTCAATCGCTGCCGGGTCATCGGCGCTGATCCCGCCAATGCCGGTACTGCGTATCT
>NZ_JARFIS010000722.1:0-302 GCF_029076575.1 Faecalibacterium sp. DFI.5.82 | reverse complement strand
ACTGGCGAAGGCGGGCGTGACCGTCACCATCAAGAAGATCACCGGCAAAGATGAAGTCCGCCTGCATCTGGCAGAGATTGGTTTTGTGGTGGACAGCGAAGTGACCGTGGTCAACGAGATCGCAGGCAACCTGATCGTACAGGTCAAGGAAAGCCGCCTGGCACTCGACAGGACGATGGCAAATCGCATTATGATCGGCTGAACAGCGCAGCACGCTGTTTGGGACCTGCTGCGACACTGGAATGGTCTCTGAATAAAGACAAGTAGCGGAGGAAATTTGCATGAAAACTCTGAAGGACGTG
>NZ_JARFIS010000721.1:0-302 GCF_029076575.1 Faecalibacterium sp. DFI.5.82 | reverse complement strand
CCTGCAGCTGCCAGCATCCGGGCACAGAGATTGCTTTGGGCTTTGGCAACGCCCCAAGCTGTTCCGGGGTCTGTGTATCGGCATCAGCACGGGAAATCAGCGCAATATCCCAGACTCCATTCAGACAGTGTTCTTTCGTTCGGGGAAATCGGTCAAACCGATAGGGCATTCTTCCGACTGCGTGCGTCCAGACATCCATAGTAGTTCTCCTTCCTGTAGTGCCTTCCGGGGCCATTTCATCCCGGCATTCGGGCATGTTGCTTACGGTAATCGCTGGGTGTGACTCCTTCAATGGATTTGAA
>NZ_JARFIS010000720.1:0-302 GCF_029076575.1 Faecalibacterium sp. DFI.5.82 | reverse complement strand
GGAGTATGCCCAGCTTGTGCTGGGTGGGAAGATTGGACATTATCTCTCTCTTGGTTGCGACCATGGAAGAATGGAAGATTGATTGACAAGGTTACATAACAGTTAACACAGCTTGCATTTGCCCTGCAATTTTTCAGAATGGAACACCCCAAGGGCATCCGGTCTATATCCGGCAGATTTTTCATAAAGTATCTGCCGGGTATTTTTGTTTGTCATAAAGGAAGTCTTGCTTTTTATTGTAAAATTGGATACAATATAAAAAAGACATTTGCACGGAGGACTCTATGGAATATATCGGCATC
>NZ_JARFIS010000072.1:0-450 GCF_029076575.1 Faecalibacterium sp. DFI.5.82 | reverse complement strand
CTCTTTGGTTGTCTGGTTCATGCGTTTCCTCCTTTCCGGCCAGCTCGACGCTGTCGGCTGGCACGTCCTTGACTTCAGGCGTCGGCGCTTCGTTGCCCCACGCGTCCCATCCCGGGGCGGCTTCTCTGGCGAAAAGCTCGATGCGGGGCAGGTCTCCCATCAGCTCGACGATCTTGTCGCGCACTTCGGCGGGCTTCTGGCTGTGCCTGCGCAGCGGTGAGAATACGAGCTGACCGACGCCGGCGCTGATGCGCTTCGGCTTGCCTTTGATAGCGATCAGACAGGGCTCGGTATTACCTCGAGTCCAGCGGCCGAGGCCGAAAAAGTAGCCGTTTCCGCTGCGGTTCTGCTTGATCCACTGGAAGGTGATCGACTTGTATTTGAAGCCCCACGCCTCGATCAGGTCGAGGGCCTCCTGCATCTTCGGGTATGTGGCCCACATAAAGAGCA
>NZ_JARFIS010000719.1:0-302 GCF_029076575.1 Faecalibacterium sp. DFI.5.82 | reverse complement strand
CCCAGCGCCCGGCCGAAGATGCCGTAATACCCGGCGTTCAGGAAGGCACGGCGCTGGGGGAACTGTGCCTTGCGTACGGCGCTTCCGCTGGGGCAGATGCACCGCTCCACCTGCTGGATGCGGGCTGCGGCGAGGGCTGGTACGACCGCTGCATTGCACAGGCCTTTGCGCAGGCGGGCAGGCCAGTGCAGCTGGCGGGCTTTGATATCGCAAAGCCTGCGGTGCGTCTGGCCGCATAGGCACTGCCTGCCGCAAAATACGCGGTGGCATCCAGTTTTGCCCAGCCTGTCCGCACCGGATGG
>NZ_JARFIS010000718.1:0-302 GCF_029076575.1 Faecalibacterium sp. DFI.5.82 | reverse complement strand
GGCCGATCTCATGGTAGGCTACGATGCACTATTCGTGGTCGGTCAGGATGGAGTTCTTCTTCTGGTAGCCTGCAATGACCACCTCGATGCTCTCTTCCAGTTCAGACTGGGTCACGCTCTTGCGGCCTGCACGGACGGCCCGCAGCGCGGCTTCGTTGACGATGTTGGCCAGCTCGGCACCGGACGCGCCGGAGGCCATCCGGGCCTCGGTGGTAAAGTCGATGCCCGGGGCCAGCGCAACCTTCTTAGCGTGGACCTTCAGGATCTCCTCGCGGCCCTTGAGGTCGGGCAGCTCCACGGGC
>NZ_JARFIS010000717.1:0-302 GCF_029076575.1 Faecalibacterium sp. DFI.5.82 | reverse complement strand
CGGGCTTCCTCCCGCAGGTCGCAAGGGGTGGGCAGGGCAGCCAGTGCAGCCGCAGAGAGGTACGCCAGCCCCGCAAAGGGCGGGCGGGTGTCGGCCAGCCGCATCAGTCCACCAGAGCCGGGACGTGGCTCTCGGAGCGGGGCAGGCCGTACTTGTCCAGAGCATCCAGATACGGGTCCGGATCAAACTCTTCCACAGTGTGCACGCCCTTGGTGGTCCACTTACCGGTCAGCAGCATCAGTGCGCCGCACATGGCAGGCTCACCGGTGGTGTAGCTGATGGCCTGAGAGCCGACCTCCTTG
>NZ_JARFIS010000716.1:0-302 GCF_029076575.1 Faecalibacterium sp. DFI.5.82 | reverse complement strand
CGATGTGACCTCTGACCCCCGCTGGCCCCGTACCTCCGGTACTTACGGCGAGCGTCCCGATGTCACCAGTGACATTGCCGAGGCTCTGGTCAAGGGCTATCTGGATGGCGACAACGGCCTGAACGAGGGTTCTGTTGTTCTGACCATCAAGCACTTCCCCGGCGATGCCCCCTCTGAGACTGGCTTTGAGCCCCATGTGCCCATCGGCCAGTGGCGCATCTACCGCACCCCCGGCTCTATGGAAAAGTATCATCTGCCCCCGTTCCAGCGCGCCTTTGACCACAAGGTCTCTTCCATCTTGC
>NZ_JARFIS010000715.1:0-302 GCF_029076575.1 Faecalibacterium sp. DFI.5.82 | reverse complement strand
GGCACCTGTCCGGGTATACTGAATGTGCACCCGGACGATGGGTGCTCGAAGAAAAAAGTGTAAAAGCGAACCGCCTTGGCATCTGTCACCATGGCGGTTCGTTTTTTGCTGTGTCGTGTATTACTTGCGGGCGATCATCTCGGTGTAGGCCAGCACCAGGGGGCCTACGCCCTTGGCTTCGTTGCAGACCACAGGCTCACTGAAGTAGTAGGCCAGGGAGCCGTCGCGGTGGTCCTTGCCGCCCAGACCTGCCACCAGGCAGATGCCATCCAGCTGCAGGCTGCCGTCCGGGTTCTTGGAGA
>NZ_JARFIS010000714.1:0-302 GCF_029076575.1 Faecalibacterium sp. DFI.5.82 | reverse complement strand
TACGTCGCAATCGCTTCTCAAAGTGATTGTACCAATCAGGGATTCAAGAGTATTGTCGTAAATGAAAAAGCTGATCCGCTATTTGTTTACTACCATTTGAAGTACAACAAGGACGCTATCGAAGCGATGGGAAGCGGAACCACCTTTAAGGAAGTATCAGGAAAAACGATGAGGGCTGTTAAGGTACGCATTCCCGTAGTTGTCAGCTACCAAAAACGAATTGCTGCTGTGTTGGATAGCCTTGATACCAAAATTGAAAACAACGTAAGGATAAACGATAATTTAGCGGCTTAGAGCTGGAC
>NZ_JARFIS010000713.1:0-302 GCF_029076575.1 Faecalibacterium sp. DFI.5.82 | reverse complement strand
CCAGAAGCTCCACGATGCCCAGCTGGAAAAGGAGCTGCGCGCCGAGCGCGGCGAGGATACCCCCGAAGAATAACACTGCGCCGTCCACAGCGCGCAAAGGAGAGAAGTGCGGATGGACCACCGGAACAATCTGGTGCTGCACGGCACCGAGACCTTCTCCCGGGGCGCACTGGACAATGTGGCGCTGGAAAGCGGCGCGGTGGTGCTGGAGTCCTCCGCCGGCCGTTACCTGCCCTACGGCAGCTATACCACCCCGGAGTTCGCCATGCCGGCCTTCTGCAACCTGAATGTCAGCTGGAACG
>NZ_JARFIS010000712.1:0-302 GCF_029076575.1 Faecalibacterium sp. DFI.5.82 | reverse complement strand
AGCAAATTTGCAATGCCCTGCTCTGCCAGGCCCATCTTGCGCTTGCCCTCAAAGGAGAAGGGCATTGCAAATTTGCTCATGCACGTTGACAGCCTGATCGTTATCCCGAATGAGCGCCTGAAGATGATCAGCCAGGAAAAGATCACCCTGATGAACGCCTTCCAGGCCGCCGATAATGTGCTGCGTCAGGGCGTGGAATCCATCTCCGCTCTGATCAATGTGCCCGCCTTCATTAGGACCTGCAGCAGGTGCGGGATATCCAGCGGCTTTGCAATGTGGCCGTCCATCCCGGCTTTCAGTGC
>NZ_JARFIS010000711.1:0-302 GCF_029076575.1 Faecalibacterium sp. DFI.5.82 | reverse complement strand
CGGCGATGCCGCTGCCAAAGGCCCAGTGCAGGTTGAAGCCGCCGCAGCTGCCGGCGCAGTCCAGCGCTTCACCCACAAAGTAAAGGCCGGGGCAGCCCTAGAACTGGAAGCTGGGGGTCACTTCGGTCAGGCACAGGCCGCCGCCGGTGGTCTGGGCCTGCTTCCAGCCGCAGGGGGTCAGGCCCTCGATCAGCCAGTGCTTGGCCGCGTTGGCCAGCACCTGCCAGGCGGCATCCGGCAGGGTGTCCACCGGTTTTTCAGGCAGCTTTGCCGCTGCCCACAGGGCGCGGCCCAGCTTGGGA
>NZ_JARFIS010000710.1:0-302 GCF_029076575.1 Faecalibacterium sp. DFI.5.82 | reverse complement strand
GCTGTCAGCGATTACTCCATCCCCGTGACCGGCGTGGTCAGGGCGGGCAGGGTGTACGGCACCCAGTTCCACCCCGAAAAGAGCGGGGAGACGGGGCTGCGCATATTGAGAGCGTTTGCAGAATTGTAAACTGGCTCGCCCTCTCAGTCAAAGCCTGGCGGCTTTGCGAAGCAAAGACGGAGAGGGTAAGGCCGCTAAAGGAGAATCTATGAATATATTCCCAGCCATTGACTTGCGGGGCGGCAAAGTTGTCCGCCTGACGCAGGGAGATTATGACCGTATGACCGTTTACGGGGAGGACC
>NZ_JARFIS010000071.1:0-454 GCF_029076575.1 Faecalibacterium sp. DFI.5.82 | reverse complement strand
TGGCGAAGGTGCCGCCGAACTGCTCGTCCAGCGCCGCGATGATCTCGCCGGCGTGCTCCGGCGTGACGTCGTCTGTGGCTTCGTCGTCCTCGACGGAGATCAGGAGATCGGAGTCCAGATAACAATCGGGGCGCAGGCCGCGGATGCCGAAGCAGGCGCCGTCCCAGTGCAGCGCGCCATCGGAGCTGACGTAGCGGGCGAGTGACTCGTATCCGTTAGACTTCGTGCTGAAGGCTGTGGAGAGCCACCACCAGTCTTCTGCGTTGGGGATGACGTCGCGGTTGCGCCGGTACTGGTCGACCGTCAGCAGGAAGTTGGTGACGGTGCAGGTGACGTAGTCCTTCTGGCAGTCGTCGGTGGTCAGGTCGAGCTCCGTGGTCAGGAAGGCGTTGGGGCCGTTAACGTCCTCGAGCAGGTTGTCGAGGTAGGCGCAGTTGAGGTATTCCTTGCTGCT
>NZ_JARFIS010000709.1:0-303 GCF_029076575.1 Faecalibacterium sp. DFI.5.82 | reverse complement strand
CACTGCAGAATGGTCAGACACATCTTGCCAATCTGGATATGTCCGCAGCCTGCCACACTCCGGATGTCATCGAGATGCCCTACCGCCCGCCCCTGCTGGACGCGGGCGAGCCGGGGGAAAAGCCCTGCACCTTCAGGCTGGGCGGCCCCACCTGCCTTGCCGGGGACGTGGTGGGCGATTACAGCTTTGCCGCCCCCCTGACCGAGGGTGACCGGCTCATCTTCGGCGACATGGCCATCTATTCCACCTGCAAGATCAACACCTTCAACGGGATGCCCCTGCCGGATATCTGGGTGCTGCATG
>NZ_JARFIS010000708.1:0-303 GCF_029076575.1 Faecalibacterium sp. DFI.5.82 | reverse complement strand
GCACCGAGCTCTCCAAGGAGACGGTGACCCTCTCCGGCCCCAGCACTGAGATCGATAAGGTGGAGACCTGCACCGCCGAGGAGACCCACAAGGGGGAGCTCACCGATTCGGTCACGCTGGATACCGCCCTGCGCTTTTATACCAAGAGCGGCAGTGATGTCAAGTTTGAATACACGAATCTGGAGGAGTCCAGCGTGGAGGTCACGCTGGAGGTCTACAAGATGGCCACCCTGCCCGTGTCGGTCTGCTTTATCAACGCGCCCCGGAATTTTGATCCCTCGGTGCTGGTCTATTCCCTGAGCA
>NZ_JARFIS010000707.1:0-303 GCF_029076575.1 Faecalibacterium sp. DFI.5.82 | reverse complement strand
CCACATTATAATCGGGCTTGGGGGTAAAGAAATACTGCCCGATGAAGCTGTAAGCCACAAAAGCCGCTGCACTGCCGATCAGGAGGACCCACGTGAGGTTATAATCCCACCAGTTCGCCCATCGCTCTTTGCGGGTATACTGATTTTCCACCCGCGGGGCAAGGTCTGCGGGGTCGATGTCCCGCTCGTATCGATAGCTTGCCATAGTTCTCCTTACAGTTGGGCCAGAATGGTCTGGCGAACGGCATCGGGCAGCTGCTTCTGTTCAGCCTTGCTCATGCCTGCGGTCTGAATGGCGGGCAG
>NZ_JARFIS010000706.1:0-303 GCF_029076575.1 Faecalibacterium sp. DFI.5.82 | reverse complement strand
GCGCATAAACGCCCACCATATAGCGGTGCATGATCTCGCCCTGCTGCTCGGCAGGGAAAGCGCGGCTGTACACAACGCTCATGCTGCGGTTCATATCCCACTTGATATACTCAATGAGATGCTCACGCAGCAGCTAGCAGATAACCCCTGCCAGATAGTCCACCACCTCCGGGCGGGAAAGATCCAGCACCAGCTGGTTGCGCCCCATGGCGGGCTTGCGTCCGGGCAGGGTCAGCGCCCAGTCCGGATGGGTGCGGTACAGCTGGGTGTTCTCGTTGACCATTTCCGGTTCGATCCACAGGC
>NZ_JARFIS010000705.1:0-303 GCF_029076575.1 Faecalibacterium sp. DFI.5.82 | reverse complement strand
TAACATACTTTGCCGGAAAGAGAAAGTTTTTGGCATTTTCTGCTCAGGCGAAAAATCTCAATAAAAGTGTTGACAAGACCCGGGCCGTATAGTATAATATTCCTTGTCAGCGGCGAGGTTCAAAGCTGACGACAACAGAATGATGGGGATTTGCATAGTGGTAGTGCGGTAGACTCTGACTCTACTTGTGGGAGTTCGATTCTCTCATCCCCAACCAGCAAACCGCAGTCGCCTTCCGGCTGCGGTATTTTCGGGGCATAGCGCAGTTGGTAGCGCGCCTCGTTCGGGACGAGGAGGCCGTGG
>NZ_JARFIS010000704.1:0-303 GCF_029076575.1 Faecalibacterium sp. DFI.5.82 | reverse complement strand
GCTTGTTTCACAGAGAAGGCTCCTTTCGCTTACACATTCAGATGCTTTCGGATGGAGAACATGCTGCCCAGCGCACCCACCAGCGCACCACCGGCCAGACTGTACGTCAGGATGGTGGGCCAGACGGCATCCACAGGCACCATGGCGGTGCCCATGAGCAGCTGCCACAACCCGCCCAGCGTGCTGGAGGCCTGCACGATGTAGGCATAGCCGAAGATACCGGCTACCGAGGTGATGGCACCAGTGATCAGGCCCATGGTCAGGCCCTCCACAAAAAAGGGCAGGGTGACAAGGTGGTTGGTT
>NZ_JARFIS010000703.1:0-303 GCF_029076575.1 Faecalibacterium sp. DFI.5.82 | reverse complement strand
CGCAATGGAGACCGCCAGCTGCAAGGATGCCGAGTACATGGCAAAGGCCATGGCCGAGTTCTATAACACGCCCATCTCCCAGCCTGTGGATGGCGAGTGGAAGCTGGGCCTGTGAGCGCTGTGACCGGGCGCTTTGCCCCCAGCCCCAGCGGGCGGCTGCATCTGGGCAATCTGGCCTGCAGCCTGCTGGCCTGGCTCAGCGCCAGAAGTCTGGGCGGGCGCATCGTTCTGCGCATTGAGGATCTGGATGCCGAGCGCTGCCCTCGCAAATATGACGACGCACTGGAAGAGGACCTGCGCTGG
>NZ_JARFIS010000702.1:0-303 GCF_029076575.1 Faecalibacterium sp. DFI.5.82 | reverse complement strand
ATTTTATTTTCCCTTCCCCTTTTCATACAAAATATTCTGCGATATACAGCACGTTATGAACCGCCGCAATATATTGTGGGGAGTAGCGCAGTCCAACTTATCCGCACCGCCCGCCGCAGTGATATATCACGCAGTTTTGTGTTGTATCTTCGCAGTTTCACTCTTTATAATACATGAAACGCAGATTCCTTTCACTTTTTTCGATATTTTTTGAAAAAAGTTTTCGGAGCCCTCTCAGTCAAAGCCTGACGGCTTTGCCAGCTCTCCCAAAGGGAGAGCCAATTGCGGCTAGACCTTCAGCGG
>NZ_JARFIS010000701.1:0-303 GCF_029076575.1 Faecalibacterium sp. DFI.5.82 | reverse complement strand
GCGGAAAAGCACCTGCACGCAAAAGACCCCGGCAGCTTTCAAGGCACGCCGGGGTTCTTTTTGTCATTCTGCTGCAAAATGTCTGCACTTTCTTGGCAGAACGCAGAATATGCGGAAACCGCGTGATTTAGCTCGGTTTCCGCACTAGAATGGAAACCAGAAAAGCAAGCGCAGTTTCCACATGGAGGACGTTCATGCAGGAAAAGCTCGATGCGCTGGTGCGCACACAGGCCATGCAGTTATTCCGTCAACAGGGGCTGCATTTCACCATGCAACAGGTGGCAGTGCCGCTGCACATCAGCA
>NZ_JARFIS010000700.1:0-303 GCF_029076575.1 Faecalibacterium sp. DFI.5.82 | reverse complement strand
CTGCAGGATGAGCCAGCGGGCCACGACCTGCTCATCCTGCAGGCTGTGGCATCCGCCTGGCTGCTGCTGTTGGTGCGGTAAAACACAAATGGAAATGCAGCGCCCGCACAGGAAAGCTCCTGCGCGGGCGTTTTGCTGTTCTGGTCCGGGAGGAAAGTTCCAGCTTCCGGTACAGCGTTTCCAGACAGGCTGGGTCACGAATTTCCTGCATGAATTCAACTCATTTCTTTTGTTTCATTGTGCCATGTGTCACAAACAAATGCAAGCAAAACCTTTATAATAAGGACGAAAGTGGAGGAAAAA
>NZ_JARFIS010000070.1:0-457 GCF_029076575.1 Faecalibacterium sp. DFI.5.82 | reverse complement strand
AGCTGCCCGGTCATTTTCCAGCCTGCTGTCACCAGCGCGATGGACAGCACGAACAGTACCAGCATCATCACCATGCGCAGGGCGGGATGATTTTTCCAGAATGCTTTCATCGTTTGTCACCTTACCCTTTCAGACCGCCCACGGTCATGCCCTGTGTCAGCTGCTTCTGCACGCAGATGTACAGGATCAGGGTGGGCAGCATCACCAGCACCAGACCGGCATACATGGTGCCGTTCTGGGCCGCGCTCTGCTGGGCCTGCATCAGATTCAAAAGGCCCACCGGCAGGGTGCGGGGCGCGCTGGTGGAGCTCATCAGCGTCATGGAAATAATGTACATGGTCGCCAGTTCGCTGGGTGTCATCAGCTCCCGGCCCAGCCGCTGGTTATTTTGACTGTAGCTTTCCGACTGGCCACGGGAGCGGCTGTCCGTCTGCATGGAGATTGTAGCCTTACCCAG
>NZ_JARFIS010000007.1:0-156711 GCF_029076575.1 Faecalibacterium sp. DFI.5.82 | reverse complement strand
CCCAACACCTTGACGGTGCGGACATGGGACTTGATGCTTCCTCGGCCTAGCCGGGTACTCCGTAACCAATCCTGACAGGCAGTTGCCGTGTCATTTTTCGAAAACTGTTTTACGGATACCCAGCAGTCGGGAACGCTCTGTTTTTCTTTACTAGTGGCGTGATGAGCCTGTTCCGCCTGCCATGTAGCAAACTCCCGCTGGCCTTCCTCGCTGTTCCAGCAGGCAAGGATGGCTGGGTAGAATGCCCGTGCCAGACGGTCAATGACTTCATCGGGATAAGGGGAAGTGTTTGTGGACTTTTTCTTTTTGTTCAAACGCACGCTCCTTTGACGATCCGTAGACAGCTTAATGTGATTGTACCTGATGCATTATTCCTTTACGAATCTCGTAAGTTCTATCTGCTACGGCATCATAGTAGGCATTGTGACTGATAACGAGAATTAACTTTTTTTCCTTGAGCTTTAACAAGTGATTGATCAGGCTATGTTCAGTTTTTTCGTCAAGGTTGCTTCCGGGTTCATCCAGCAAGATGCAAGAAGAGTTACCCAAAAGGGTACGTGCTAGATAAATCTTTTGCTTTTCGCCCAAAGAAAGATTCTCAGGCTTGATAGTCACCTGCTTGTCAGCGGGAGGCAGCTGAAGAACAGTTTCAAGTTCTTGATACTGTGTATTGGAAATCTTTCGTCCACAAACAATGTTTTCTCGGACTGTACCTGGAAAAATGAAGTTAGGATAGAAAAGATAACTTGGTTTTGATTGGTCGCAGTTAAATCTTCCGTTTTCGTTGAAACGGAGATGCTTTGCGTCCGGGGCAAACACACCAGAAATTATATTGAACAGAGATGACTTGCCGCAGCCATTCTCTCCATGGATTAGCACCAAACCTTTCCCGTGGACAGTAAAGTCGTTCACATGGAAAAGCGCCTCACTCTCCGATCGCATCAGGTCGATATTATGAACCTCGATTTTTGGAGGGGCTACAGTTTCTGTATTCTTTTGCTGATCTGGCATGGCAAGAAAGTCTGCCACACGATCAAAGGATGGCTTCTGGCTGATAATCTGGGCATGAAGTTGAGAAATTTCTGACAGAGGATTGAACAGGTAGGCAATTATCTGAATAGAGAATAACAACTGACCGATGGTCATGTTTTGCAACACCACTTGGTTTCCTCCAATGATTAAAATAAGCAGAGGTGCCAATGTGGTGACAAAAAGAGGGAATTCTTGCACGATCAGCAGAAGAAAGTGTTGACGATTGCGAGCATCAAGATATGACTTCAGCGCCTCATTATAGCGGTTCTGCATATAATTTTCGACCTTGTTTAGAGTAATGCTAACCTTGCCGTTGAGAATTACATCAAATTCCTGAAACCATAAATCTCCAGCTTCCCTCTCCTTGGCTACCAGTCTTTCCAGTTCGCTTTTGTTAAGAAAACTGGGAACCATGTAGAGCGGAATCAAAATGATTGCCGTCAGTGCAACAGATGGGCTGGCATAGAAAAGCAGAAGTCCAATGATGATCATTACTTTAACTAAGTTTGCAGGTACTGTGACCAAATAGCTACTTACAGTATATATCGCACTGACATCGTTAGCCATATTTTGAATACGGGCTTTGTTCTGGCTTTCATAGGCAGGGATATTGCTACTCAAAATCTTTTGCGCCAGATGTTGGCGGTAATTACCCGCCATGCGATCTGCATTCATCTGAGAATTATAGTTGACGAAATAAAACTGGTAAAAATGAATTAAAAAAACACAAACAATGATTCCCAAAATCCACGAGGTTGGCATATGAGTGCCTGAGGTAATCCAGACATCTGTAAGATACAGAGTTAGGCCAGCAGGCAACAAGGCAAGCAAAAAGCCCACCAAGTCAAAAATGATTCGCATAACCAGCTGAGACCAAGTAATGTAGATTCCACGTTTTTCAAGATATTGTTTCATTTGAAGTCTCCTCTCCCTGACTTTGTAGTTGCTTCCATGTAGAGCTTCTTGATATATTTGTCAAGAAAGTATTTCTCAGGGATGCAAAACTTCTTCTGGTTCAGACGACAATAGGTGTTCGGCTCTACTCAACGGTTTGCTTCTTTTATGTTAAGCCGTGAGTTTTGCGGTGTCTACATCTTATCACAGTAAAAACCGGTTGACCATATCGTCTGGTGTAATAAATAATTTCATAAGACGACAAGTCAACGAGAGAAGTGCTTGCGTGATGACATAAGGCATACTATAATAATATATAATATTGATTCTTTGAGGTACTGAAGAATGCAGAACTATAGGCTTGGTGATTATATCCGCCAGCGACGGCAGGAGTTGAATTTGACGCAGGAGCAAGTCTGTGCAGGCATTTGCGAGCCTGTTACTCTCTCCAGATTTGAAAATGGAAGGCAGACCCCCAGTCGTACAAGAATCAATGCTATTCTACAACGCCTTGGCTTGCCAGATGATCGGTATTATGCACTTGTAACACCAGAGGAGCTGGAAATTGAGGCATTGAAAAAGGAAATCGTGGCATGCAATGCGCTGAAACACGTTAATGAAGGCTTTGATAAAATCAGTCAGCTTGAAAAAATTGTAAAGCCAGATGATCAAATTACACAGCAATTTATTCTCCGATCAAAGGTTCTTCTTGGTGGGCTGGATAAAAGGTATTCAAGTGACGAGCGAATCCAAATGCTTATGCAAGCTATTCAAATGACTATACCAAATTTTCGACTGAGTAAAATTGAAGACTATCTTTACACGTTGGACGAAATGAAGCTAGTCAATCAAATTGGAAATGCTTATTCCTTGGCTGGTGATAATGAAAAAGCAGCCGATATTTTTTATCGGTTGCTTCAGTATATGAGACGCCATCTCCAAGAAATGGTCACATCAAACAGGATGCTTCCTTTGGTTCTCTACAATTTTGCCAGATCTCTGGACTTGTTGGAAAGATATGAAGAAAGCGCAAGAGTTGCAAGAAATGGAAAAGAAGCTTGCATTAAATATGGACATTATCAAGTACTTCACTCTTGCCTGGAAATCGAAGCTGAGTGTGATTTCTTCCTTGGCAAAAAAGAAGAGAGTGCAGAGCGATATCGTGAGGCCTTTTACATTTGCAAAGTTATGAGATACGAGGATGACTTGCAGATTATTCGTAATGAGGCCCAAAAATATCTGGACATTATTTTCTAAATGTTAAGTAATATCGTCCTGTGGTGTAGCGGCATCTGCTGGTGTAGTGGGGTGTTCTGGTTCACTACTAGAACTGCTTTCAGATGAATCGGCCAAATCAGATGAGGAAGGTTCGAGTTCAGTCGGTGAATGAATAGCAATGGGTGTCCCTAGTAAAACTGCTGTACAGAAAACAATGGAGGCCAAAAGCGAGAAGAATTTTTTCATAGTGAAAGACGTCCTTTCTTCTATCATACGACGTGTGATATAAAAAGACCATATCGTCTTGTGCAAGAAAAAATTACATGAAATGACAGGTTCGTCCTTTACCTATAAACGTCTCCAGGGGCAGCACTCCAACGTTGGAACGGTGTTTTTTGCGGTGGGCTTCAGCGTGATGATGGTGCTGGATGTGGCACTGGGGTGACGGTTGGGGGTTCCCGAAAGCGAAATCTCTTTCGGAATCTCCGAAAATGACTAAACTCCTTGACAGAGGAGACGGCAGGGCGTATTATTTTGGCAGAAGGACCGCTGAGAAGCGGCTTTTTATAAGACTGAAAGTTAGCTTTACCTAACTCAAAACTCTGCCCTATACGAAGAAATATATCTCTTCTATTTACAGGTGGACAATAAATAGAGAAGGAACGTATCACGATGAAAATCTACACATTTGGTGCAGAGGATGCCCCGGTGCTGTTGCTGCTGCCGGGCACCTGTTGCCATTGGAAAAGCAATTTCGGTGCGGTGATCCCGCTTCTGGCTGACAGCTTCCGGGTGCTGTGCGTCAGCTACGATGGTTTTGATGAGACTGAACAGACTGAATTTCCCACCATGCTGGAGGAGACCGAAAAAATCGAGGCCTACCTCAAGACCCACTGCGGCGGTCACATCCGGGCGGCCTACGGCTGCTCTCTGGGCGGTTCCTTCGTGGGGCTGCTGGCGGCGCGGCAGAACATCCACATGGACTACGGCATTCTGGGCAGCTCCGATCTGGATCAGGCATCGCCGCTGACGGCAAGCTTGCAGACGGATTTTCTGCTGCCATTGATCTACCCTGTGGTGCGGGACGGAAAGTTTAAGGCAAAATTTCTCCAAAAGCGTCTGGATAAGCGTGCCAGAGAGTCGAGGGATTATGTCAGAGCCTTTCTGAAAATGTTCGGTGAGGCCCGCCCTTATGTGACCATGCAGAGCTGTAAAAATCAGTTCTATTCCGATCTTATCACTCCGCTGCCGGATAAGATCCATGTACCCGGTACCGAGATCCATATTTTTTACGCCCTGAAAATGGGCGCAAAATATCGTGCCCGGTATCAGCAGCATTTTGCACATCCTGTTCTCCATGAGCAGAACTTGCAGCACGAGGAACTGCTGGCCTGTCACCCGGAGCAGTGGGCGCATCTGGTAAAAAGCATTGCATTGTGAACGGTAAAACGTATCTGGAGCAAGCAGGATTTTGTAAGATCCAGAACCACAAAAATAAAAAGGGCTGGCTGTGCGTCACAGCACAGAAATGAGGTGTGATCATGTCGAAAAAAGCAACGGAATTTCAGAGAAAAGCAATGAGCCGGATGTACCGGGGCAAGGAAATCTTCAAGCCTTTGAACACCGGCTGGATCGATGAAAATGTCGCCTGTGTGCGGGAGTGGGTGGCAAATATCTTCTTCTACCGCAAGGGCGATACCACCATTATGATCGATGCCGGATACAACTATGACCGGCTGGCAGAGAAGATGAACTGGCTGGGAATCGACCCGCATTCCATCCGGCACATCCTCATCACCCATCAGGACACCGACCATGTAGGTGCGGTGGAAGCAGACAGTCCGGGGCTGTTCCAGAATGCGAAGCTGTACATTGGCGAGATCGAGAACCGATATTTGACCGGAGAAGCACGCCGCAAGGTCATTTATCATCTCTATAAGCTGCCGCAGGTGACGATCAACAATGAAAAAGTGCTGCTGCACGATGGTGAGGTCTTTGATATTGACGGCATCAGGATCGAGTGTTTTCTCGTTCCCGGTCATACATGGGGGCACATGGTATACCTTGTGGACGGGAAATATCTCTTTACCGGCGATACCCTCTGGTTCGGTGCGGACGGCGGATACAGTTTTATTTCTTCGCTGGCAGAGGATAACAAGCTGGCGGTGAAGTCTTTGACTTTGCTGGAGAAAAAGCTGAGAAAACGTGGGCTGCATCCGCTGTTCATTACCGGTCACACAGGTTGGACGGACAACATGGAGTTTGCCTTTGCGCACAAAAATGAGCTGTGCTCGCCTTTCAAGAAAAGAGCCCACGACCCCAATGCGCTTTACGATGCCTATGATGAATCCGATGATACTGAGGAAAACTCAAAAAGCGGGTACTTGAAGGGCGTGGGAAGATAAGGAAGTGCAGGCGGCGCACCGGCATTCTTTGGCGCGATGACGGAGCGTAATCCGAAAAAATAATGCTGCAAAAACCAAGGGGCGGATGGTATGAGAACTTTGGAATATGGAAAAGAACATGAAAAGACGCTGCTGTTTCTGCCGTGCACGGCGGAGCCGGAGTGGGCGTTCGCCGACTCGGTTGGCCTGCTTTCGCAGGATTACCATGTGATTCAGATCGTCTATGACGGTCACGGCGAAACGGGAGAAGACTTTATCTCTGTGGAGACGACAGTAGACGAGGTAACAGATTGGCTGCAAGCGCGCGGCATTACCCACTTGAACGCGGCATATGGCTGTTCTCTGGGCGGTGCGTGTCTGACACGCTTTCTCGCCTTGGGAAAAATCCCGGTCGAGCGCGCCGTTATTGATGCAGGCATTACGCCGTATCGGATGCCGCTGATTTTGCGCCGTCTCGCCTGCCTGCGTGACAATCTTGGTTTCAGGCTCATAGCGAAGAGCCGCAAGGTCCTTGAGACGGTCTATCCGCCAGAGCGCTGGACGATGCCGGGGCGCGATCCAGTGAAGGAGTATGATGCGCTGGCGGCGTATCTGAAAACCTATTCAAACCGCACCGTCCGCAACATTTTCTGGTCGGCGAACAATTATACTCTGCCGACGAAGCCGGCTGAAATGGGCTGCCAAATCACATATTGGTACGGCGAAGAGGAAAAGCAGGCGCGACACAGCAATATCTGCTTTATAAAGCAATATTTTCCACGGGCGCAACTGCATGAAATTCCGAAGATGGATCACGCGGAGCTTGTGATGATGTATCCGCAGGATTTTTATCGGAGAATCATGGAGTTCCTGACACACACATCGGCAGCTCAAAACAAAAGAAGCTGAAAGAAAGGAAAAATCAGAATGCTCTATCCGCAGCTTTTTGGATTCAACGGAGATATAGGCTGATGAAAATCATCGTTGCAATTGCTTTTTATTTTCTGTATTGGGGCGTATGTTTTCTTGGAACAGGCACGGACAAGAAAAATCTCATGGGGCTGCGTTCTTATCCCGAAGAAGTTCAAAACCGTGTGCGAAGCGACCATCAGCTTGGAAAGGCTGTTCCGAAGAGGAAATCCACCGCTGCCGTTTGGCTCAGCAATCTTTTGCTTTTCACAGTCGTGTTTTCCGCTTTAGGACTTGCGCTGAGAGGCGTGCTGAACTTGGACGGTTATCTGTCGGCATTTTGGTACTTTCTTGCGTTCAGCGAGGGGCTTGGGTTGTTCGATCTTTTGGTGATCGATCTTCTCTGGTGGCGCAACACAAAACGTACCCGCTTTTCTTTCCTGCCGGAGAAGAAATACTATCAAAATCCGAAAAAGCATATCGAATCGTTTTGGCGCGGTATCCCGTTGTTTGCCGCAGTCGCTGCACTGTCAGCCTTGATCGTCACGGCGTTTTGAACCATACATCGTAGAGGGATGGCTGTAAGTGTGATTACACCATCTGCGGCGATCAGGATCTATACTTAAAGGAACATCCCGAATACCGGGACGAAAACGGATACAGGAGGAACAAGTAATGCTTTTACAGGTGATTTTGGAAGGTCTTGGGTTGGGGGCTTTGCTATTTCTTGTCTGTGCCGTGGGCATCCGCAAAGGGGCTGTTGGGATGGTGCATCTTTACAGCCCGGCGGTGCAGCGGCGGTGCGTGAAGCTGGGACTTACAACACGCGAAAAAATAAAGCAAAATGCTTTGATTTTCAAAGCGGTATGCGTTCCCGGCTACATCGCCTATGTGCTGGTCTGTGTCTATGGGATAAACGGTGCACGCAGCTTTGCGGCGGGCTTCTGGCAGCTGCTGGTCATCTTGTCCGTTATGAATCTTATGGACCGCTTTTTGATCGATGGCTACTGGGTGGGGCACACGAACGCATGGACGATTCCCGGAACAGAGGACTTAAAGCCTTATATTACCGCCAAGGATAAGGCGAAAAAGTGGCTGTTCGGCACGGTGGGCATGGCAGTCATAGCGATGGTGCTGGCGGCAATGATGACAGTACAGTGATCGGAAAGACCCTTCTGTCAGCAGCTTTTTCCGCTTCTTCGCAAGGGTCGGGGACAACGGGATGAAAATGCAGATCGTGAAAATCGAATTCGGAGGCAAGCAATGAAAATGAGCAAAGAAAAACGAGCACTCATCGCAGGTATGATTGGGTGCCTTTTATATGTGATCGGTGACTTTTTGTTTGCGGCGACCGGGAAAAGCCAAAGCACAGAATCCATTGGGCTGATGGTCAAGGTCGCCTATCTTGATATGGCAACATGGCGCATGGTGGTCAGCATCATTTGCGGTGTTCTCGGAACGGCACTCTATTACATCGGTTTTCACCAGATGTGGAAGCTTTTGAAGCAACGCCTCACCCAACCGAAGCAGCAGAAATGGGTCAAGCTGTTTCAAATCGCCTATCTCACCGGCACGGTCTGCTGGGGCTATGTTCATGCTATGTTCATGAATGTGGCGCTGATCTTCAAGTTTACCTTTGAGAAATACGGCGATATGCAGGCGGCAGCTGAAATTGCCAACAAGGTGTTTTACTGCAACGCCGCGCCGCTGCTGGCAGCATATATCCTGTGTGATGTACTTCTTTCCGTCGTGATGCTCGTTATGATCTGGAAAAGGATGCTCCCGCTGAAAAACACAGCACAGCGGATATTGGCATCCTTCTGCAACCCCATCGTTTTTACGGGGATTGTGGGAAATCTCTTCACGCTTCTGCCGTGGCCGCTGGATCAGATCGATCACGGCACGGAATCCGCCGGACACCTGCTGGTTTTGGTATTGGGGCTGGTTTTGCTTCGGGAGAAGACAAAATGCGGAGAATGTAAGGAGACTGTGCAATGAAATACATGGGTATGCCCTTTGGGATGTGGATGCTGTTTGCCGGTTCCTTTCAAAAGCAGCTGACTTCTGTGCTGGGCTATGATGCAGCCACCGCAAGAGCCATCACGAAAAAGGCAAAGCCGCAATACCGGCAGATCGTTCGCGGGCTGCCGGAGTTTGAAAAAGCGGACCGCTTCAAGATGAACATCGTCAACTGCGCAATGCTCGGCGCGTTCATCCTCTCCATGCCGCAACGTCCGGAGGTGGACAGGATGACGGATTACTATGCAAGATCCATGATGACAAAGCCCATGCAGTGGTTCTGCCGCAAAAGCGGAAAAAGCAAGTTCACCGCAAAGGATATTGCCGCTATGAAAGCCACTGCCGCCCTGAAAGCCGCCGACCGCAACCCCTATTCGTGGAACATGGAGTTTTACGAATACCCTGACGGCAGCGGCTACGAGGGACGCTTCACCAAATGCGGCATCTGTGTGCTGATGAAAAAGCTGGGGCTATATGACCTCACTCCCGCGCTGTGCCGTCTGGACTACACCATGAGCGAGTCGGGCGGCGCGACTGATTTTGTGCGGCAGTACACTCTCGCCTCCGGCGGCCCATACTGCGACTGCGGGTATAAAAAGAAGGGCTTCGTGAAAGCTGGAACGGAGGCAGGACGATGAAGGAAACCTATCTTTCCCGTGATTTCCGGGAGACTGTGGCACTGCGCTTTCCCGCGCAGGCAAAGGAACTGAACACCGCTTTCGATATGCGCCTGAGTGCGCTGCTGGCTGAAAATGCAGATGCAAGCAAGGAAAAGCAATACCACCTCAAGCGGCAGATCTTGCCGGGCATTTCGGCCTACGAGACCTTGCAGCGGGTCATGCCGAAAGGAGAAGCACTGCAAACCGTTCACGGCTATGTGGAGCGCTTGGCGAGAACGAGCCACAAACAGCTTGCCACCCTGCTACACATACCGGGGCTTTACCGCCTTGTTACCGGCATTTTTGTCAAATCCACCCGGAGCATTTTCGGCCCGGCGGCGGGCTTTGCCCCAAAAGAACTGCAGACCGGTAACGGCGTCTGGCGTGTGGATATGATGAAGTGTCCCTATCACGACACCTGCACAGAATACGGCTGCCCGGAGCTGTGCCGCTGCTTTTGCGACAGTGATGACATCAGCTATACCGGGCTGCATCCGAAGCTGATCTGGGAGAGAAGCATGACGCTTGGACGCGGCAATGACCGCTGCGATTTTTGCATGAAGGTCAGATAATAGCGGGGAGGCAGATTGGTATGGAAATCAAACGATTCGGCAATATAGAGGGAAAGACCATGATGCTGCTGCACGGAAATCTTATGTGCTGGCAGCAGTTTGAGGATTTGATCCCGCTGCTGGAAAGGAAATTCTGCGTGTATGCCGTCAGCTTCGATGGCTTTGACGGAACAGGCAAAACAACCTACACGACCGCCCAGAATCAGGCGGACAAGTTGGCCGGTTATATTGAGAAAGAGCTTGACGGACGGCTGGATCTGCTTTTTGCAGAGTCGCTGGGCTGCGGACCGGCTGTTTTTCTGAAGGCTTCCCCAACCGTTCAGATCGATCGGATGATCCTCAGCGGGCCGGAGTATCTGGATTTCGGAGTGCTGAATCGACTGATTTTGAAGGTCATGCCGCAAAAGCAATATCGAACGGCACACGAAAAGTATATGCCTGCATGGGCACTGCGCTTTATGGGGCAGACGGAGCAGGGAATGCAGACTATGCTCCGCCGTATCCCGGATCATATCAGTTTGGAATCCGTCCGGGCCACTTGGGAGGCAGGACTTTATCTCTATCGAACGGACTTTTTGGTACAGCCCGATGCAAAGGTCGCCTGTTGGTATGGAGAAAAAGAAGGGCACATGAAAAAGGCCATCCAGCGGCTGCGGACAGCATATCCGAGCCTGATCGTCCGCTGCTTCCCCGGTTTCGGCCATGGCGAGATCATCAATCATCCGGCACTGCTTGTGTCGGAGATGGAACGCTTTTGGCTATTATGATTACGAACAGGAAGCGAAGAAAATGAAGAAAGAAGAATCAAAGCAGTTCATCCGCTGGTGCATCGCGGCTGCGGTGTATGAGAAAAAGCACTCTGCGTACCTCGCAGGCTGACAGCGATTGAAGATCAGAAACGGTTCGCAGATCTGTTCCGGAAACTGGATGCGGAGATCCGCACGGTTCCGGGCGGTCATGTGGGCTTCATCGTTCAGGCGGAACGGTATCTTGATTTGATGGAAACATTTTTGCAGAGAAATGGAATTTGACAGTTCACGTCTGCGAATCAGTAAGAAAAAGCGAATCTTCAGGAAAAGAGAATGGCTATGCATAAATCACTTTTTGATCTTTCCCCGGAGCAATCTGCTTCCACGGCGATGCCCCGCACCGTCGTGTTCTCCAACGGAACGGGGAGCGGGAGTATGACCATCTGTCCACTGTTTTTGGGTGCAGAGCTGTATTATAACGATATGCACCTTGCATTCTTTGAGGAAGCCACGGCACCAATGCGGAATGTCATTGAGATCAACCACTGCCGCGTGGGGCGTTACGAGTGCAGTTTTGGGGCAAATAGCTGCTGCTATCTGGCAGCAGGGGATTTTGCGGTGTGTGCAGCAGCGCGCAAGAAATCCTCCTCCTGCTTCCCATTGCGGCACTATCACGGCATTACCATTCTGCTGGATCTGGATGCGATCTCGCCGGAAATGCGGAAACAAATGGAATGGTACGGCGTAGACCTTGATGTCATACGGCGGTACATCTGCACGGAAAACCGCTGCTGTATCCTGCGGTCAGAACCGACCATTGCCCATATTTTTTCAGAGCTTTACACAGCGCATTCTGTGCCGGACACCGGCTATCTTCGGCTGAAAGTGCTGGAGTTGCTGCATATTCTGACCCGGCTGAAAAACAGGGAAGATGTGCAGCAGACAGAGTATTTCAATCAGCATCAGGTGGAGTGTGTGAAGCAGGCTGCGGCTCTTCTCACGCAGGAGCTGACAGTTCGCCGTACAATCGAACAGCTTGCACAGGAGGTCGGCCTTTCGCCTACGGCATTAAAAAGCTGTTTCAAAGGCATTTACGGAAGCTCGGTCTATGCGTATCAGAAAGAGTACCGGCTGCAGCTGGCACAGAAGCTACTACTCGAAACCGATTGCACGGTTGCTGAAATCGCCCATCGGGTCGGGTACGAAAATCCGAATAAGTTTTCTTCTGCATTTCGGGAAGCAGCCGGCATGACGCCTACGGAGTATCGGAAGATGCGTCCGATTGGATAGATTCTGTCGATTTGGTTCTTGCGCAGAAAGTCCGGTTCCAGTAAAATCAGTATCGCGATTAGTTGAAACTAACGCCGATATTCTGATTTTGTGGAGGAAATTGATAATGCGTTTGATGAAAAGAATTCTGAGTGCAGCTGCTGTGCTAGCTCTGTCTGCTTCTCTTCTGGTTGGCTGCAGCAGCGGCACGGCGAGCTCTGTTCCCGTTTCTGCAAGTTCTGCCGCAGAAAGCACTGTTTCTTCCGTAGAAGAGACCGCCTCTTCTGCTGTGGATGAAAACGAAGCTGCCGCTGCACAGTTGCTGAACGACCTAACGGGCAGCTATCAGGAACTGTGGCCGGTGATTCTGGCGGACGAATATAAGCAGACATGGCTGGATGATTGTACCGCCCTTGTGGGAGAGGAAAATGCGGAAGCTGCCTTTGAAAAGCTCTCTTCAATGGTTACGAGCGATGTCTACGGCGAGGATGCCGTCGAGGCCTATGCCAACGGTGGCGGAGCCTATTTCTGCGGCTTTACCAATAGCCTTGCGACCTTGAACTTCGATGGTGAAACTTCTACCATTTCCGGCACAGATAAGGACGGCAATGTGCTGTTCTCCCATACCTATCACTACATTGGCATGGAGCCTGTGCATGGACTGTATGAGTTTGAAAGTGATGATGCCGATTCCGGCGAGTTCACCTACTTTTTCCTCGCGCCAGACACCAGTGCGGAAACCTACCACATTGAGTTTCGCTATGGTTCGGATGCAGAAGCTCTGAGCCAGTACGATGCAGGCGAATATGCTTACTGGGTGGCATCTGGCATTTCTACGGATTGCGACCAGACTATAATCGACAACTGCATTGAGCTGTTCTGTACTGAAAATCTAGCAGGTTAATACGCAGAATGTGCTGTGGAGCAAAAACGCCACGGCACATTTTTGCATAAAAATTATTTGAAGGAGGTCTTTCCGTGAAAAAACAGTCCGATCTTTCCCGGCTGATGGGCTACGCCGGGAACTACCGATATTTCACCTACGCTTCGTGGGTGCTGTCTGCGGTCAGTGCGCTGGTGGCGCTGGTGCCTTTTGTGTACATCTGGAAAATCCTGCGGGATGTGCTGAACGCCGCGCCAAACTATGCGCAGGCGGTGAACATCCCCCATTACGGCTGGATGGCAGTGTTGTTTGCGGTGCTGTCCTACCTCATTTACATTGCAGCGCTGATGTGCTCCCACCTGTCGGCGTTTCGGGTGGCGACCAATCTGCGGCTGGCGGTGTCGGAGCATCTGGCGGTGCTGCCGCTGGGCTTTGCCGAGACTTTCGGCAGCGGCAAGCTGCGCAAGATCATCCACGAGAGCACCGGAGCCGCCGAGACCTATCTGGCCCACCAGTTGCCAGACCAGTACAACGCCATCGCCACCCCGGTGGGGCTGCTGGTTTTGCTGCTGGCGTTCGACTGGCGGCTGGGGCTGCTGAGCCTTGCGCCGGTGGTGCTGGCTTTCCTCATCATGGCGACCATGACCGGCAAGCGGATGGCTGAAAAAATGCGGCAGTACGGCAACGCCTTGGAGGCGATGTCCAATGAGGCCGTGGAGTATGTCCGGGGTATCCCGGTGGTCAAGACCTTCGGGCGGTCGGTGTTTTCCTTCAAAAAGTTCAAGGCCACCATTGATGAGTACGAAAAGTGGGTCGTTTCCTACACCAAGGACCTGCGCCTGCCCATGATGTTCTACACCGCCGCCGTCAACGGGGTGTTCGCCTTTTTGATCGCGGGCGGGCTGCTGTTCACGACCCACGGCGTCACCCCGGAGTTTCTGCTGAACCTGCTGTTCTATATCATCATCACGCCGGTGATCTCCCTGACCCTGACCCGTATAATGTACATGAGTGAGAACAAGATGGTGGTGGCGGATGCGCTGGCACGCATCGACTCGGTGCTGGAGACGGAGCCCATGCAGGTGCAGGCTGTTCCGCAGTACCCGAAGGATTCCTCTGTCACGTTGCGGGATGTGCATTTCAGCTACGACGGAAAAACGGATGTTATCAAGGGCGTTTCGCTGAAAATTCAGCCGGGTCAGACGGTGGCTTTCGTTGGCCCCTCCGGCGGCGGCAAATCCACACTGGCAAACCTGATTTGCCGGTTCTTTGATGTGCAAAGTGGCAGCGTCCGGGTGGGCAGAGCGGATGTGCGAGACATCCCCAAGGAAGAGTTGATGGACACCATTTCCTTTGTGTTCCAGAACAGCCGTCTGCTCAAGGGCAGCATTCTGGATAACGTCCGTCTGGGCAGACCGCAGGCCACCGAGGCTGAGGTACTGGCAGCGTTGAAGGCGGCGCAGTGCATGGATATTGTGGAGAAATTTCCGGCGGGCATCCATACGGTCATCGGCACCAAGGGCGTGTATCTTTCCGGCGGCGAGCAGCAGCGCGTTGCCATTGCCCGTGCCATGCTGAAAAATGCGCCCATCCTGATCCTGGACGAGGCCACCGCCTTTGCCGACCCGGACAATGAAGCAAAAGTACAGGCGGCTTTTGCCCAGCTTGCCAAGGGCAAAACGGTGCTGATGATCGCACACCGCCTGTCCACCGTCGCCAACGCCGACTGCATCTATGTGGTGCAGGATGGGCAGATTGTGGAATCCGGCACAAAGGACGAACTGTGTGCGCAGAACGGCCTGTTTGCCCGGATGTGGCAGGAGTATCAGGCGTCGGTGCAGTGGAAGGTCGCAAAGGAGGGGTAAGGAATGATCGAAAAAATTCAACACGCCACAGCCAGCTCCCCGGAGGGCGCAAAGGGGCTTGTAAAGGGCGTTCTGGCCTGTGCGTTCCAGAACATGGCGTTCATGCTGCCCACCGGGCTGTTGTATCTTTTGGTAAAAGACCTGCTGGCAGGCTCCAAGAGCGGGAGAAGCACCTTTTATCTGCTGGGATGCGTTGCCTGCTTTGTGCTGATTTTGCTGACCACATGGTTCCAGTACAACGGCACCTATTTTACCACTTATAAAGAGAGCGGCACCCGCCGCCTGACCCTTGCGGAGCGGCTGCGGAAGCTGCCTCTGTCCTTTTTCGGCAAGCGAGACCTTGCCGACCTGACCAGCACCATCATGGCAGACTGCGAGGTACTGGAAAAGGACTGCTCCCACTTCATCCCAGGTCTGTTCGGCTCCCTCATCTCCACGGTACTCATTGCCCTGAGCCTATTTGCCTTTGAGTGGCGGATGGCACTGGCGGCTCTGTGGGTCATTCCAGTATCGGTTGCCATCGTGGTGGGCAGCTACCGGGTGCAGGACAAGGTGCAGGCCAGGACCATGGCTGCGAAAATGGCCTGTGCGGACGGCATTCAGGAGTACATCGAGACCCTCCGGGACCTGAAAGCCAGCAATGCGGAGCAGCGGTATCTGTCCGGCCTTTCCGACAAAATTCGGGCAGTGGAAAAGCAGTCTATTGTGGCAGAGCTGGAAACAGCGCTGTTTGTGTCCTCCGCCGGCATGGTGCTCAAGCTGGGCATTGCGTCGGTGGCGCTCACCGGTTCGGTGCTGCTGGTGCAGGGCAGCATCAATGTACTGACCCTGTTTCTTTTCCTGATGGCAGCTTCCCGGATGTACGATCCTATGCAGGGCGCTTTGCAGAATCTGGCAGCCGTCATTGCCATGCGCACCAACGTGGGCCGGATGAATGAGATTCTGGACGCTCCCCTGCAGACCGGCAGCGAGCAGCTGACCAATCAGGGCTGCGATATCGTGTTCGACCATGTGGGCTTTGCCTATAACTCTGGCGAGACGGTTCTGCGGGATGTTTCCTTTACCGCAAAGCAGGGCGAGGTCACGGCACTGGTGGGCCCCTCCGGCGGCGGCAAGACCACTGTTTCCCGGCTGGCGGCACGGTTCTGGGATTACCAGAAGGGCAGCATCACCGTGGGCGGCATGGAGGTTTCCCAAATCGACCCGGAAAAGCTCATGAGCCTTTATTCCATCGTCTTTCAGGATGTGACCCTGTTTGACAACACGATCCTGGAAAACATTCGTCTGGGGCGCAAAGGTGCCACCGACGAGGAAGTCCTTGCGGCGGCAAAGCTGGCAAACTGTGAGGAATTTGCCGAGAAGCTGCCGGATAAGTGGAACACCAACATCGGCGAGAATGGCTGCGCTCTTTCCGGCGGTGAGCGTCAGCGCATTTCCATCGCCCGCGCCTTCCTGAAGGATGCGCCCATCATCCTGCTGGACGAGGCCACCGCCAGTCTGGATGTGGAAAACGAAACTGCCATTCAGGAGGCTCTATCCCGGCTTATTAAAAACAAAACCGTCCTCATCATCGCCCACCGGATGCGTACCGTGGCAGGTGCAGACAAGGTTGTTGTGCTGAAGGATGGCATCGTGGCCGAGCAGGGCAGCCCGGCAGAGCTGTACGCCCGGAAGGGACTGTACACCCACATGGTGGATCTGCAGTCGGCAAGCCAGAACTGGACGATCTGAGAATGATGGCGGCTTTTATTTGGGAAAAAGTCTTGCATTCAGTTAAAAACTGTGGTATATACATTATACGAAACACTGCTTTGAAAGAACGCTCCACCGTTCAATGATGTATAAATGGGAGGTGCCTGCCATGACCGCCGTGATCTACGCCCGTTATTCCACTGACAGCCAGCGAGAAGAATCCATTGAAGGCCAGATTCGTGAATGCACGGCCTATGCGGAAAAGACTGGCATCACCATCGTCAAGCACTACATTGACCGTGCCATCTCTGCTAAGACAGACAACCGCCCGGAGTTTCAGCAGATGATAAAAGACAGCGACAAGAAGCTGTTTGACATTGTGCTGGTCTGGAAGCTGGACCGCTTTGCCCGAAACCGCTACGACAGTGCCCGGTACAAGACCCAGTTGAAGAAGAACGGTGTCAAGCTCATGTCGGCTACCGAGGTCATCTCGGATGGCCCGGAAGGCATCATTCTGGAATCGGTGCTTGAAGGCTATGCGGAATATTATTCCGCTGACCTGTCCGAAAAGGTCATTCGCGGCATGACGGAAAACGCTCTCAAGGGTATTTATAATGGCGGCACGATTCTGTTCGGATACATGATCGATGAGACCCGGCATTACCAGCCAGACCCGCTGCTGGCTCCGTATGTGGAGCAGACGTTCCAGAAGTATGTGGACGGTGCGACCATGACTGACCTGCGGGATTGGTTGAAGGCGCACAACATCAAAAATTCGATGGGCGGGGAGATGTCCTATAACACCATTCAGCGGATGCTGAGTAATCGACGGTACATCGACGAATTGCGTTTGCGGGATGTGGTACAGCCCAATGCGATTCCGGCATTGGTATCAGGTGAACTTGTCGGGGCAAGGCCCCTCCATCTTGCTACGCAAGACCGTTCTGTCGCTTAAAAGCCCCACTGGGGCTTTCATTGCTCCGCTTCGCTGCGCAAACGCGAACCTGTTCAACAAGGTGCAGGAAAAGCTGGTGAAAAATAAAAAGGCCCCTGCCCGTCATAAGGCAGAAGATACCTATCTGCTGACCACCAAGCTGTACTGCGGCAAGTGCGGAGCGCTGATGTTCGGGGAAAGCGGTGTCAGCCACACCGGGAAAATGTATACCTATTACAAGTGTGCCGCCGCCAAGAAGAAAAAGACCTGCGATAAAAAGGCCGTGCGGAAACAGTGGCTGGAAGATCTGGTGGTCAACGAGACCATGAAGCTGGTGGAAGATGACGCTTCCATGAATGCCATCATTGCCAAAGTCATGGAATTGCAAAATCAGGAAAGCACAGACCTGCCCATCTACGAAAAGCAGTTGAAGGAAACGGAAGTCGGCATCACCAATATGCTGAACGCTATCCAGATGGGCATTCTGACTAGCTCAACCAAGGAGCGGCTGGAAGCTCTGGAAGAGCAGAGGAAGGAACTGCAAGCCCGCATTGCAGAGGAACGGCTGGCCAAGCCGAAGATGAAAGAAGAGTTCGTCCGGTTTTGGCTGCTTCGCTTCCGCAAGCTGGATATGACCCAGCCGGAGCAGCGGCAGGCACTGGTGGATACCTTCATCAATGCCATCTATCTCTACGATGATAAGGTTCTCATTACCTTTAATTATAAGGAAGGTACGGAAACGATCACTTTCGGGGAAGCCGTGAAAGCGGAGAAAAGTTCGGATATGAGTGCGCGAGGTGCACCTAATTTTAAACGTCAAATCGTAAGATTTGGCGTTCTTTCTTTATGTAGGAAAGCGGCTGCACACTTTCTGCACACCGTTTGCACATTTGCCCGAATCAGGGGCTTTTCTGCGCATGGTTTGCACAGCCTGCTTTCCTTTGCATAAAAATGGAACTTGTCGGGGCGAGGCCCCTCCATCTTGCTGCGCAAGACCGTTCTGTCGCTTAAAAGCCCCACTGGGGCTTTCATTGCTGCGCTACGCTTCGCAAACGCGAACTTTTGAGAACACGCTACTTTCGGCAGTGTGCAAGAAAAAACAATGAAAACTTTGGCAAAAAGAGAGAGGGCCGGACGGTGCCAGCTCTCTTGACAAGGAAAAACACAAGGCTCTTTATTATAATAAAGCTATAAGAACATAATAAAGGCAATTATTTGAAATTTTTGAAAAAACAGAAATCATTTTGATGATATGGGACGTTTTAATAGACAGGAAGGGGGGTGAACCGTATCCAGACAGAATTATTGCTGCGGAAAGTGCAGAGCGGAGATACGGGTGCGCTGGACACTCTGATTACAGCGTACTATCCACAAATTCTGAACTATTGCCGTTGGCATACAGCGGACGAGCAGCAGGCGCAGGATGCAGCACAGGAAACCTTTTTGAAAGCGGTGCGCTGGCTGGATTCCTGTGGTGGATTTCAGGGGGCTTTCCGTCCCTTTCTGTACAAAATCGCAAAAAACATTTGCATCGATCTGAACCGTACGATGGAGCGGTCGGAGATATCGCTGGAAAGCTTGCCGGGCGAACCCGCCTATCAGGAAAGCGGCTTTGCTGCGGCAGAGGAGAAAGCAAACCTGCGAGCGCTGACGGTCCAGCTGGAACCGGAACAGCGGGAACTGGTATTGCTGCGGTTCGCACAACAGCTTAAATTGCGGGAGATCGCGCAGATCACAGGTCTGCCCCTGCGCACAGTGCAGTCCCGCCTGCGTGCTGCATTGAAAACCTTGAAAATGCAATTGGAAAAGGAGGACTGGAGATGAATCGAGCCTTTGAAAAAGAACTGTCCAGAGCACTGGCGACAGAGCTTGACACAGCCGCACCGAAAACGCTACTGCGCCGCTGCCGGGCGGAACATGTCGTAAAACAACGGAGTGATTGGCGTGATTTGCTGCACTGCCAGTTCAAATTGCTGGGCTGGAAGGTCTGGGCGCTGGAAGTAATGGCGGCACTGGCGTTGTACAGTGTGGGGCGGGAACTTGCCCTGTGGGAGAAGGCATGGACATTACGCAATGCACTGTTTGGTCTGAGCACACTTGCCATGCTGACAGCCCTGCTCGGTCTGCCGTTTTTATACCGGGCAAGTCAATATAAGATGCTTGAACTGGAACATGCCACATATGCAGGAGTCGGTCGTCCGCTGGTGATGCGGTTTTTGCTGCTGCTGGCGGGGGAAACAATCCTGCTGGGAGTGCTGGTATTCAATGTGCGGGCAGCCGTGCCATGGAGCATCGGGCAACTGCTGGCGGTGTTGACCGTGCCATTCCTGACCGCAAACAATGAGCTGCTTCTGCTGCTGCGCTGGGTGCGCCCGGAATGGATGATGACCGGGGCTGTACCGCTGTTTGCAGGGCAGCTGTGTTTGCTGCGGTTCGTGCAATTATCGGAACTGCCGAAAGGTCTGCCACTGGCGGCGGGCGTGCTGGTGCTCTGTATGGTGTTGCAGTGCATCCGGCTTGCCGCCCGGTCAGAATATATTGCAGAAGGCTGAAAGGAGCAAGTCATGGAACTGAAAATTCAGAATATTACAAAGCGATACCGGGATAAAACGGCGGTGGATGATGTGTCCATCACTCTCACGCCGGGTGTGTGGGGACTGCTGGGGGCGAATGGCGCAGGCAAAACAACCTTAATGCGGATGCTGGCGGGCATTCTGCGGCCTAGCAGTGGCCGGATTTTGTGCGATGGGGTGGAGATTGGGACGCTTGGTGCGGCCTACCGGGAAAAGCTGGGATATCTGCCGCAGGAATTCGGGTTTTACCCGGAATTCACGGTGCAGGACTATCTGGAATATATGGCGGCACTCAAGGGTCTGCCGCGCACAGAGGCTGCCCGGCAGATCGACGCACTGCTGGAGCGGGTAAGCCTCACTGAGGTGCGCCGCAAAAAGATCATAAAGCTTTCCGGCGGTATGAAGCGCCGGGTTGGTATCGCACAGGCACTGCTCAACGACCCGGAAATTTTAATTCTAGATGAGCCCACGGCAGGGCTGGACCCCGGAGAACGGGTGCGCTTCCGCAATCTGCTGTCGGAGTTTGCGCAGGAACGGATCGTTCTTATTTCAACGCATATCGTTTCGGATGTGGAATACATTGCAGCTGAAAATGCCGTGATGAAAGCTGGCAAAATCATTGCACAGGACACCACCGAAGGGCTGGTAAAGAAGATCGAAGCCAAAGTCTGGCAGGGAAATATCCCGATGGAACAGCTTGCCCGGTGGGAACACCGGCTGCGGGTGGTGAACCTGCGCAACGAGCCGGACGGAACGGTAACATTGCGGTATCTGGCGGATGCACCGCAGCTGCTGGACAGCGTCCCGGCACAGCCCCGGCTGGAAGATCTGTATCTGTGGCTGTTCCCGGAGGAAATGGAGGAAGCAAAATGAACCTGTATCGTTTGGAATTGAAACGTGTGTGCAAAACTCGTATGACAGCTATTCTGCTGGCCATTGCACTGGTGCTGGCCGTGGTCATGGCATATCTGCCGGTGACCTTTATCGGCTGGACGGAACTGGATGCCAGCGGAAACGAAGTGCGTTACACGGGTCTGAAAGCAATCCGGAAACGGCAGGAGCAGCAGGTATCCGGTACCATCACGCCGGATGTCATGCAGGAAGCACTGGAAGCCTATCAGCGGGTGTACCGGCAGTATGATGCAAGCTCCATCAACGATATCCCGGTCGAGGTATTTTATAAAGAACTTGCCCGGTATCAGCCTCTTGTGAACAACGCAAAGGAAGCCTTTGCCGACCCGAAAACCGGCATGGCACCGGGCGTGATGGGGCTGACCGCAGAGGATATGCAGAACTTTTACAGCCAGCTCCCCAAACGGCTGGAATCAGTGATCTGGCTGGAACAAAGCGGAAAGCCCGGCTATGAGCAGGCGCAGGCCATTGCACAGAAAAAGTTCGATGCTGTACAAAAAACGTTCACCTATTCATTTGGGGTCAGTTCAGACGCAATGGATTACCAGACCCTGTTGAGTTTGCTGCTCACCCTGCTGTGCGCGGTGATTGCGGCCCCGGTGTTTGCATCGGATGCACAGACCGGGGCGCAGGACATCCAACTGTGCACAAAAAACGGCGGTCTGCGGCTAGCAGCGGCAAAGCTAGCGGCGGCGTTTAGTATCACAGGGGCGGCGTATCTGCTCTGCGGCGTGGTGTGGATCCTGGTCACGAATGCTCTATTTGGCTGGGAAAGTACCCAAACTTCCGTGCAATGGCTGTTTTCTGTGACCAGCCTGCTGCCGTATACCGTTGGCCAGATGGAGTGGGTCATGCTGGTGGCAAACTTCCTGATCTTCTTTGCGGAGGTGGCCTTTGTGCTGATGGCATCCGTATGGGCCAAGAACAACCTGACCGCTTTGTCTGTGGCGCTGATCAGTGTGGTGGCACCGCTGATTGTTTATATGGTCGTGCCGGGCTCCTTTGGAGAATGGCTGTCCACCCTGATTCCGGCAGGGGGCATTGGGCTTTCCAATGCATTGCTGTATAAAATGATCGGCTTTGATTTTCTCTATGCAGGCGGGCATGCTTTCTTTCAGGCAGATGTACTGCTGGCATCGGCACCGATCAAGATCGTTCTGCTCGTTGGATTGGCAGCATGGGGGTATCTGCGAAAGACCAAGGTGGCTTAAAATGAATGCTGGACATTACCGCTTTTTTGAGCTGGTGATGTCCAGCATTTGTTATTTGGTGTTGATCGATCAATTTTAATGGAATCTTTATACTTCTACAATTTTCTTTACGGCTCCTTTATCTGTTCCATGCTAATCTTTATGCACACGGACAGGTAAAGGAGCTTTTATGATTCAATATCCTCGTTACAGGCAGCACCGTTTTTCTTCTTTTCAGGTCATTATTGCAGGTTTTGCGGCAGTTGATCTGGTGGGCGCGTTGCTTCTGATGCTTCCGATTGCTGCACAGCAACGGTGCGTCACACCGTTCCATGAGGCGCTGTTTACTTCCACCTCCGCCCTTTGTGTGACCGGGCTTGTGGTTCAGGATACCGGCAGCTACTGGTCGACATTCGGGCAGAGTGTGATCCTTCTTCTGATCCAGATCGGAGGATTGGGTGTCATTACAGTGGGTGCTGCCTTTGCGCTGCTTTCCGGGCGAAAGATCTCCCTCAAGCAGCGCAGCACGATGCAGGAAGCCACGGCTGCCCCGCAGATGGGCGGCATCGTGCGGCTGACAGGCTTTATTCTGCGGATCACCGCCCTGTTTGAATTGGGCGGTGCTGCACTGCTGCTGCCGACGTTCTGCGCCGATTATGGTTTGCGCGGGATCTGGTACGCGCTGTTTCATTCCATTTCGGCATTCTGTAATGCCGGCTTTGACCTGCTGGGAACAGAGGAAGCAAAATTTGTTTCGCTGACACAGTATGCAGGAAACCCATTGCTTACCACAGTGATCGCTGCACTGATCGTCTTTGGCGGCCTTGGTTTTCTGACATGGGAGGACATTTGTACATACCGCCTTGATCTTCACCGTTACCGGATGCAGAGCAAGGTGATCCTTGTCACAACGGCATTTCTTCTGGTACTGCCGACGCTGTACTTTTATTGCTTCGAGTTCACGGCAGGCTCTGCCCGGCAGCGTATTTTATTGTCGATGTTCCAATCCGTCACACCCCGTACTGCTGGTTTTAACACCGCTGATCTTGCTGCGATGGGCAGCACTTCACAGGCATTGATGGTGGTTCTGATGCTGTTGGGCGGTTCGCCCGGCTCTACGGCAGGCGGCATGAAAACCACAACATTTGCTGTTCTGCTGGCCAATATGTGGGCGACCTTCCGCCGCAGAGAAGATGCCGAATTTTTCGGTCGGCGCATAGATGGTTCCGCGGTCAAGAATGCTGCCACGATCGCAGGGATGTATTTGACGCTGTTCTTTCTCGGAGCCTTTGTCATTGCTGCGGCAGAGCAGCTGCCGATGTCGGTCTGTCTGTATGAGACCGCATCGGCTGTGGCAACGGTGGGTCTGACATTGGGCATCACGCCGCAGTTGGGCATCCTTTCGCAGGGGGTGCTGATCGCACTGATGTTTTTGGGACGTGTTGGCGGATTGACGTTGATCTATGCGGCATTTGGCAGCAGCCCTGCCCACTCTCGTCTGCCACAGGAGAAGATTGCAATCGGATAAAGGAGACAGGTATGAAATCGATTCTTTTGATTGGGCTTGGCCGTTTTGGCCGCCATATTGCGCAGGAACTGAATGAGCTGGGTCATCAGGTCATGGCAATCGACAGCAATGAAGACCGTGTGAATGCCGTGCTTTCCTATGTGACGAATGCACAGATCGGTGACAGCACCAGCGAATACTTTCTGCGCTCCCTTGGTGTCGGCAATTTTGATGTGTGTATCGTAACCATCGGCGGCAATTTTCAAAGCTCACTGGAAACAACATCGCTGCTCAAGGAGTTGGGCGCAAAGCTAGTAGTCTCGCGTGCAGAGCGGGATGTACAAGCCAAGTTCCTGCTGCGCAACGGTGCGGATGAAGTGGTCTATCCGGAAAAGCAGCTGGCAAAGTGGGCAGCGATCCGATACAGCTCCGAACACATTCTCGATTATATCGAACTGCAGGACGACCACGCCATCATGGAAGTGACCATTCCGCCGGAATGGATGGATCGTACAATCGGTGAAATCAATATCCGAAAAAAGTATAACATCAATATTCTTGCGCTGAAAAAAGACGGAAAGCTCGATATGAACATCACGCCGGATACGCAGCTGTGTCGGGATGAAAGTATGCTGGTTTTGGGAAAATACGCATCGATCCAGAAGTGTTTCCGGCTCTAAAAAGATAGGACGGATCGTATGGATGTCGCTTTGTTATTGATGGTTCTTGGAGTCATGTTGAGTGGTTTTTGGGCAGCAGATGCGCTGGATCACATGCGGAAGGAGATCATTCGACAAGAAGGAAAAAGACGTGGCTGGTGGTCGTGACCATCAAATTGTGCTATACTGTGGGCAAGGCAGGTGATCTTTATGAATCAGAACGACCCACCCACTGAACATATTCTGGCGTGTCTGTCGTCCTCTCCCTCCAATGCAAAGATCGTGCGGACGGCAGCAACGATGGCAAAGGCGTTCGGCGGGACCTTTACAGCTCTGTATGTCCGGACTCCGGATTCGGATCAGATGGGAAAAGAAGATCGTCGGCGCTTGCAGCAGCATATTCGTATGGCAGAGCAGGCAGGTGCCGACATTTCTACGATCTACGGGGATGACATTCCGCAGCAGATCGCAGAGTTTGCCCGCATCTCCGGCATTACAAAAATCGTGCTGGGGCGCTCCAGCGTACATCGCCGCCATTTCTGGAGTGGACCGTCACTGACTGAAAAATTGACGATGACTGCGCCTAATCTGGATATTTACATCATCCCGGATGCTTCTGCAGAGAACGGCTACGGCTCAGGACGGAAGCTGTTCATCCGTCCGTTTCTGCCTTCTGTCCGTGATCTGCTGATCACCGCAGGCATTTTGAGCTGCATCACGCTCATCGGCTTTCTTTTTTTACAATTGGACTTTGCGCGCTATAACATTATTACGTTCTATATGCTGGGGGTGCTATTCACCGCATTGTCTACCAGCGGTTACACCTGCGGTGTGCTGGGCTCCATTGCCAGTGTTGCGCTATACAATTTTTTCTTGACGGAACCGCGCCTGACATTCCATGCGTATGATCCCGGTTATCAGGTTACATTTGTCCTGATGCTGACCTCTGCAATCATTACCTGCACCCTGACAACGCGGTTGAAAGACCATGCAAAAATGTCTGCGCAGGCAGCGTTCCGTACAAAAATACTGTTTGATACAAATCAGCTTTTACAGAGAGCAAAAAGCGAGGAAGAAATCCTCTCTCAGACAGCGTCCCAGTTGATGAAGCTGCTGAACCGGAGCCTGATCGTCTACCCGGAACAAAACGGAGATCTTGGGTCAGAACAGGTTTTTGAGATTGATGGGAAAGTGCCGTGTAACATCTTTTCTGTACCGGAAGAACGTGATGCAGCAAACTGGACATTTGCCAACAAAAAGCGTTCCGGTGCAGGCACGGATAGCTACCCGGACGCAAAGGGGCTTTATCTTGCACTTCGGACCGGGGGCGGCGTGTTTGGAGTGATCGGGATCGATCTGTCCGAAAAACCGCTGGATGCCTTTGAAAACAGTGTGCTGCTTTCCATTCTGGGCGAAGGTGCGCTGGCCATCGAAAACCGCAGAAATGCGCTGGAAAAAGAGCAAGCTGCATTGCAGGCAAGGAATGAAGAGCTGCGGGCAAACCTGCTGCGCACGATCTCCCATGACCTGCGCACTCCGCTGACCTCCATTTCCGGCAATGCCAGCAATCTGCTTTCCAACGGAGAAACGCTGGATACAGAGACCCGGAACAAGATCTGCACCGATATTTTTGACGATGCACAATGGCTGATCGGTCTGGTGGAAAATCTGCTTTCCATCACCCGCATTGAGGATGGTCGGATGAATCTGCAGATCTCACCGCAGCTGATGGATGAGATGATCGAAGAAGCACTGCATCATGTCAACCGGAAAAGCTGTGAACACACCATCACAACACAGTATGGGGACGAGATCCTCCTGGTCAATGTGGATGCACGGCTGATCATGCAGGTCGTTGTCAATCTGGTGGATAACGCCATCAAATACACCCCCGTGGGCTCGGTCATTCAGATTTCGGCTTATCGGAAAGACCATCAGGTCGTAGTGGACGTTGCAGATAACGGTCCCGGCATTCCGGATCGCGCAAAAGCACAGGTGTTCGAGATGTTTTATACCGGGCAGAGCCGCATCGCAGACAGCCACCGCAGCCTTGGACTGGGCTTGCCCCTCTGCCGTGCAATCCTGACGGCTCACGGCGGAACATTGACCCTGCGTGACAACATTCCCAATGGCAGTGTCTTTTCCTTTGCATTGCCGCAAAGCGAGGTGAATATCCATGAATAAGCCGACCATTCTGGTCGTAGAGGATGATGTTCCTGTACGGTGTCTGATCACAACAACCCTGAAGACCCACGGCTATAAATATCTTACTGCTTCCAATGGGGAAACGGCGATCATGATGACTACCAGCCACAACCCGGACATCATGCTGCTGGATCTTGGGCTGCCCGATATAGACGGCATCGAGGTCATCCGCAGCGTCCGCACATGGTCGAACCTGCCCATCATCGTCCTGAGTGCCCGGAGCGAGGATTCTGATAAGATTGAGGCACTGGACAACGGCGCAGACGATTATCTGACAAAGCCGTTTTCCGTGGATGAGCTGCTGGCAAGACTGCGTGTAACGCAGCGCCGATTGAATCTGCTGGCTTCTGACGGCATCAATAGTCCGGTTTTTGTCAATGGCCCTTTGAAGATCGATTTCTCGGCCGGCTGCGTCTGGTTGAGCGAGAATGAATTGCATTTGACCCCCATCGAGTACAAACTGCTGTGTGTGCTGGCGCATAATGTGGGCAAAGTGCTGACGCATACCTCCCTCACGCAAAAAGTATGGGGCAGTACGCAGGAAAACGACATTGCATCCTTGCGAGTTTACATGGCATCCCTGCGCAAAAAATTGGAACGATGCCCGGATGCGCCGCATCTGATCCAGACCCATGTTGGTGTCGGATACCGGATGCTTCGCGTGGAAAATGATGAATCATAGTAAAAAAACAGGGTGCGCCCCTGAATGAACAACACCCCATTTGTCCGACAGTATTCGGTCTGACAAATGGGGCGTTATTATATGTCGGAAAAACGAAAGATGTACAGCGGAGAAGGAGACCAATTTTTATAGTGCAAGATGCTTTGCACGATAGTCCCGTGGGCTGATGCCATATACATTTTTGAACGCACGGGAAAAGTGAAGCTGATTGGGATAGCTGACCATGGCGCTGATGGTGCTGATGGGAAGGCGGCTTTCGGTCAGCAGCTGTGCCGCCCGTGCCATGCGGTAGTGCAGCAGGAACCCCTGCGGGCTTTCGCCCATGGTATCCCGGAACACCTTGCTGAAATAGCTGCGGTTCAGTCCGCAGAAGGAGGAGATATCCTCGATGGAAATATCTTCGCTGTAATGCTGCTCGATGAAAGACAGATTGAGATATAACAAGTCGCATTTTTGCATTTACGAAACTGCTGGCAGATGGTATAATAATGACACAACAAGAGAAAAGAAACTGTGCAATGTGATGATGCACAAAATTTTCTCGCTGCTTTTGTAAGAGCTGACAAAAGTAAGAAAAATCGACCCGGCCGGTGCGACAGAGAACAAAAATGAAGATCTCTCGCAGACAATTCGTAAAGGCAATGGCAGCAATGAGCGCCGCCGACAGGCGGGTAGCCGTTCCGACACGACCGCCTGTCTGTCGGCATTTTTATTAAAAATAATCTCGTTGAGGTATAGGATCCATGAGTATTCGATTTGATTCCGAGGCCCGCATTTTTGTATTGGAGACTGCCCATACCAGCTACCACATGAAGGTGGATGCGCTGGGGCACCTGCTGCATCTGTACTACGGCAAAACCATCGGCACCGGGGACCTGATGCAGCTGTATCCCCGCACAGACCGGGGATTTTCGCCGGATTACTACGCTTACCGCACCCACCGGGGCATTTCCCCGGATCTACTCCCGCAGGAGTATACCGGCTGCAACGTGGGCGATTTCCGTCTCTCCTGCCTGACGGTGGCAGACAGCCGTGGTGCCTTTGGCGCAGACTTTACCTATGTGAGCCACACGGTGGAGGCGGGCAAATATCAGCTGACCGGTCTGCCCTGTGCCCACGCAGAGGAAAACGATGCCGAGACCCTGATCGTCCGAATGCAGGACGAGGCCACCGGTCTGACGCTGGAGCTGCTGTACGGCGTGTTTGCACAGCAGGATGTCATCACCCGTGCGGCGCGGCTGACAAACCACGGGGATACCCCGCTGCGGCTGGATAAGGCGGCATCTGCCTGTCTGGATCTGCCCTTTGGCAGATGGGATCTGCTGCATTTCCACGGCAGACACGCTATGGAACGGCAGCTGGAGCGGGAAGTTGTGGGCACCAATATCCAGACCATTTCTTCGGTGCGGGGCAGCTCCAGCCACCACAATAATCCCTTCCTGATCCTCTGCCAGCAGGATGCAACGGAGACCAGCGGTGCCTGCTACGGGGTGATGATGGTCTATTCCGGCAGCTATCAGATGGACGTGGAGCGCTCTCAGACCGGGCTTGTCCGGGTAGTGAGCGGCATTCAGGAGGAGCGCTTTGCATGGAACCTGAAGCCGGGCGAGACCTTTGACACCCCGGAGGTGATCCTCTCCTTTGCGGCAGAGGGTCTGACCCCGCTTTCCCAGCAGTACCACCGCTTTTTGCGGCGCAACATCTGCCGCGGCCCGTGGAAGGACAAACGCCGCCCGGTGCTGATCAACAACTGGGAGGCCACCTATTTTGATTTCAACACCGAAAAGATCGTAAAGATCGCTGAAAAAGCGGCCTCTCTCGGCGTGGAGATGATGGTGCTGGACGATGGCTGGTTCGGCACCCGGAATGACGACAATCAGGGTCTGGGCGACTGGATCGTGAACTGCGAAAAGCTGCCCGGCGGACTGGACCCGCTGATCCAGCAGATCAATGCGCTGGGCATGAAATTCGGCCTGTGGATCGAACCGGAAATGGTCAACGAGAACTCCCAGCTGTACCGCACCCATCCGGACTGGGCGCTGACCCTGCCCGGACGCAAGCCCGCCATGGGGCGCAACCAGCTGGTGCTGGATCTTTCCCGCCCGGAGGTGGTGGACTATCTGGCAGGGGTTATCAGCAAGCTGCTGCGGGAGCATCACATTGAGTATATCAAGTGGGATATGAACCGCAGCATGAGCGATGTGTACAGCCGCGCTTTCCCTGCCGAGCAGCAGGGCGAGATCATGCACCGCTATATGCTGGGCGTTTATGCGCTGGCAGAGCGGCTGACGCAGGGCTTCCCGGAGGTGCTGTTCGAGGGCTGTGCAGGCGGTGGCGGACGCTTTGATGCCGGAATGCTGTGCTACTATCCCCAGATCTGGTGCAGTGATGATACCGATGCCATTGAACGGTTGACGATTCAGCACGGCACCTCCTTTGGCTATCCGGTCTGCACCATGGGTGCCCATGTTTCTGCCTGCCCCAACCACCAGACCGGCCGAACTACGCCCATCGACACCCGTGCTGTGGTGGCGATGAGCGGTACCTTTGGCTACGAGCTGGATCTGGGCAAATTAAAGCGCACCGAGTGCACCGCAGTGAAAAACCAGATCAAGCGGTTCAAGCGGCTGAACGACCTGATCCGTACCGGCGATTATTACCGGCTGACCGACCCGGCAGAAAACGCATATTTCACGGCATGGCAGTTTGCTGCAGAGGACGGCAGCGAGGCACTGCTGAATCTGGTGGTGACCCACCCGCAGGCAAATCCCTTGCCCATCCACCTGTGCTTCCGTGGGCTGGAAGAAGATGCTGTGTATGAGCTGGACGGCATCGACTATTTCGGCTCTCAGTATGCCCACGACGTAGAGGACGGCATTCACAAGGGGATGCGGTTCAGCGGCAGCACCCTGCTGTATGCGGGGATTGTCCTGCCGCAGCTGTTTGGCGATTACCCCAGCGTGCAGCTTCATCTTACACGAAAAGGATAAAGAAAGATGACAAGTCAAGATAATTTCGCATCTCGGTTTGCCAAGCACAAGGACGAGCTGGAATGGCTGTTCATGGAACTGTACCACAACCGGGAAGGGCTGGAGGTTCTGGAGCGGGAGATGTCAGAAGCCTACAACGCCCGCAGCGCCGAGCTGAAAGCGCTGGATAAGGCGCGTTCTGCTGATCTCTGCAGGTGAGCATGACGAAAATGGTCCTCCGTATCAAGCTTCTGCTAACAATGTTAACACGTCCTAACATCGTCAAAAACCATTGAAAAAGTCCGAAAGAGTGCTACAATACAAAGATAAAGAGCCTGCCCCCGCTCAAGGGTGTGGGCGCTCAGATAGGAAACACAGAAATGAGGGATAAATATGTTTGATACAAAAAAGCTTGCACTGTTTTTGGGCGGTGTGGTGTTCGGCTCTGCCGGCTTCAAGGTGCTGTCCAGCAAGGATGCCAAAAAGGTCTACACCCAGACCACCGCTGCGGTGCTGCGGATGAAGGACTGCACCATGCAGACTGTGAACAAGGTGCAGGAAGAGGCCGGTGACATCCTTGCCGATGCAAAGGCCATCAACGAGAGCCGCGCCGCCGAGGCTGCACAGGAGGTTATCGAGGATACGGCTGAACAGCCCGCAGAGCAGACTGCACAGTGATACAACGCAGCGGAGCCGCCCTTGGGCGGCTCTTTTTTACGCAGAGGGGTAAGAAAAGCAATGAAATGTACGATCTTACATGAAGGTAAGGGACGGATGCGGGTGCACGTCTGCGCCGTGCAGATGACCCTGCACCGGGCAGATGTGCTGGAAGCCTACCTGAACGGGCAGGACATTATCCAGAAAGCCACCGTCTACGAGCGCACCGGAGATGTGGTGCTGACCTACCGGGGCAGCCGGAAGGATGCCGTCGCCCTGCTGGCGGCCTACCGCTTTGACAACGAAGAGTTAGAGGTGCTGGTCACTTCCCACGACAGCCGGAAAATCAATCAGGAATATCAGGAAAAGATGGTCAACCTTGTGGCGGGCCGGGTGTTCCGCAAGGTGTTCCTGCCCGCGCCCATCGCGGCGGCATATACGGTGTGGCGCTCCATTGCCTTTGTCTGGAAGGGCATCCGCTGCCTACTGCACCGCAAGCTGGAAGTAGAGGTGCTGGATGCGCTCAGCATCACCGCCTCCCTCCTGCGGGGGGATTACAGCACCGCAGGGTCGGTGATGTTCCTGCTGACGGTGGGCAGTCTGCTGGAGGAGTGGACGCGGAAAAAGAGCTTGGACGACCTGGCCCGCAGCATGGCGCTGAACGTGGATAAGGTCTGGGTGCGCACCCCGCAGGGCGAGGTGTTGGTACCGCTGACCCGTGTCCACGCCGGGGACGAAGTGGTGGTGCGCTCCGGCAACATGATCCCGCTGGACGGCATGGTGCTGGAAGGCGAAGCCATGGTGAACGAAGCTGCCCTGACCGGCGAGTCCATGCCGGTGCGCAAGACCACCGGTGCTACCGTTTACGCCGGAACAGTGGTGGAAGAGGGCGAATGCGTCCTTGTGGCTAAAGCTGAGGGCGGTGCCAACCGCTACGATAAGATCGTGGCGATGATCGAGGAATCGGAAAAGCTCAAGTCCGGCACCGAAAACCGGGCTTTGCAGCTGGCCGACCGTCTGGTGCCGTGGTGCCTTGCCGGTACGGTGGCTACCTATGCCTTTACCCGCAACGTCACCCGGGCCATCTCCATCTTGATGGTGGACTTCTCCTGTGCGCTGAAGCTTTCCATGCCGCTGGCGGTGCTCTCTGCCATGCGGGAGTGCGGGGAATATCACATCACCGTAAAGGGCGGCAAGTATCTGGAAGCGTTGGCAAAGGCGGACACCATCGTGTTCGATAAGACCGGCACCCTCACCCGTGCCACCCCACAGGTGGTGCAGGTAGTGCCTTTCTCCGGCTGCGGGGAGCAGGAGGTATTGCAGCTTGCCGCCTGTCTGGAAGAGCATTTCCCCCATTCCATGGCAAACGCCGTCGTCCGTGCTGCCAAGGAGCGGGGAATTTCTCACGAAGAGATGCACTCCGAGGTGGAGTACATCGTGGCCCATGGCATTGCCAGCCGGGTAGGGGGCAAGCGGGTGGTCATCGGCAGCGCCCACTTTATTTTCGAGGACGAGGGCTGCACCATCCCGGCAGGGGAACAGGCAAAGTTTGATGGGCTGGATCCGCAGTATTCCCACCTGTATCTGGCAGCATCCGGGGTGCTGGTGGGGGTCATCTGTATTGCAGACCCTCTGCGCCCGGAGGCGGCACAGGTGTTGCGCCAGCTCCAAAAGCTGGGCATCACTCAGACCGTCATGATGACCGGCGACAGTGACCGCACTGCCCGCGCCATTGCGGCGCAGGTGGGGGTAGACCGCTGCTTTGCGGAGGTGCTGCCGGAGGATAAGGCCGCCTTTGTCCGCGATGCAAAAGCCGAGGGACATACAGTTGTGATGATCGGCGACGGAATCAACGATTCGCCCGCTTTGTCGGCGGCAGATATCGGCATCGCCATCCATTCCGGTGCCGCCATCGCCCGGGAGATTGCCGATGTGACCATCCGCGCCGACAGTCTGGAAGAGCTGGTGACCTTAAAAGCCATTGCCAACGCCCTGCAAAAGCGGGTGGGCAGCAATTACCGCTTTGTGCTCAGCTTCAACTCGGCCCTCATCCTTCTGGGGGCTCTGGGCATCCTGCCCCCTGCCACCAGCGCCATGCTGCATAACCTTTCCACCCTTGGCATCAGCCTGCGCAGCATGACAGACCTGTTGGAGCAGAAGCCTTCCCTGTAAAAATGGTACGCCGGAGCGTCCGCAGATGCTCCGGCGTACCGAAATGATAGCTCTTCCCATAAAAAGGAAGCTGTTGCACAAATGTTGTGTGATATGTACCCCCAATACTGGACATCCAGTATTGGGGGTATATATTTAGGTGCCCACCCTCTTAGTCCGTGTGCTGTAAACAACAATGCAAAAAATCCGACCCGATTCTACGATGCCATAGCATTGTATGAATCAGATCGGAGTATGAAAAGTGTTTGCAGAAGGATGCGAGGGTGAGTGTGGAGTCAAAAATATGGAATGTTTTGCGGCGGGGAGAAACGAAGGTCACACAACCAGAAAGCAGTGCATCTTCTACAAGAAACTGCTGGATGCTGGGATGACGCAAAGTAAAAACGATTACTTCCCCAGATGCCAGATGTCGCGGTCATACTCGGCAATGGTGCGGTCGGAGGAGAACATCCCGGCTTTGGCAATGTTCACCAGACACTTGCGCCGCCAGCCCATGGGGTCGCAGGCGTAATCGCTGAGGGCCTGCCCTTTGCGGACGATATAGGCATTGAAATCCGGCAGGGTCTGGAACCAGTCCTTGTGGATCAGCTCATTGTGCAGGCGGGTCAGGTTTTCGGCATGGCCGGCAGCCAGCATCTCCGGGCCGGTGAGGAAGTTGATGGCTCGGCGGATGTTGGCATCGCCCTCCACCCACTGGGCCGGGTCGTAATCGCCCACGGCGTAGCGGTGGATGACCTGATCGGAGGTCTGGCCGAAGATATAAATGTTCTCTTCGCCCACCTGCTGGCTGATCTCCACATTGGCACCGTCCATGGTGCCCAGCGTCAGCGCACCGTTCAGCATGAACTTCATGTTGCCGGTGCCGGAGGCCTCTTTGGAGGCAAGGCTGATCTGCTCAGACAGGTCACAGGCAGGGATGAGCTTTTCGGCAGCGGTGACGTTGTAATTTTCCACAAATACCACCTGCAGCCACTTGGACACCTCCGGGTCTGCAGCGATGACCTTGGAGAGGGTCAGCAGGGCATGGATGATGTCCTTGGCAATGGTGTAGGCAGGAGCAGCCTTGGCACCAAAGATGCTCACCAGCGGCATGGCAGGCAGGTGCCCTGCCTTGATCTCGTAATACTGATGGATGAGGTACAGCAGGTTCAGCTGCTGACGCTTATACTCGTGCAGCCGCTTGGACTGGATATCGAACATGGCATCGGGGTTCACGCTCACCTTCTGGGTGCGCAGCAGCCAGTCTGCCAGCGCTGCCTTGTTGGTCTTTTTCACGGCGGTCAGCTCGCCCAGCACGGCTTCGTCGTCGGCGAAGGCCAGCAGCTTCTCCAACTCGGCAGCGTCCTTGCGGAAGCCGGAACCGATGTGCTTTTCCAGCGTGGCGGTCAGGCGCGGGTCACATTCCAGCAGCCAGCGGCGGAAGGTGATGCCGTTGGTCTTGTTGTTGAACTTTTCCGGGTACAGCTCATAGAAGCCGTGCAGCTCGGAATTTTTCAGGATCTCGGTGTGCAGCGCTGCCACGCCGTTGGTGGAATGGGTGAAGTGGATGTCCATGTGGGCCATGTGCACCCGGTCGTCCTTGTCGATGATGGCAAGGCTCTCGTCCTCGGTGCGGGTGCGGGCCAGTGCGTCCAGCTTTTCAATGATGGGCATCAGCTGGGGTACCACTGCATCCAGATAGGCGCGGGGCCACTTTTCCAGTGCCTCAGCCAGAATGGTGTGGTTGGTGTAGGCGCAGGTCTTGGTAACGATCTCCACAGCTTCCTCAAACTCAATGCCCCGCTGCCCCAGCAGCCGGATCAGCTCCGGGATGACCATGCTGGGGTGGGTGTCGTTGATCTGGATGGCGGCGTAGTCGGCCAGATCGTGGTAATTGCAGCCCCGGGCGGCGCACTCTGCCAGAATGAGCTGGGCACCGGCAGAAACCATGAGGTACTGCTGATACACCCGCAGACGGCGGCCTGCCTCATCGGAGTCGTCCGGGTAGAGGAACAGGGTCAGGTTCTTGTCGATGGCGGTCTTGTCAAAGGCAATGCCGTCATGGACGATGCTCTCGTCGATGGTATCCAGATCGAACAGATTCAGGGTGTTGGTGCGCCCCTCGTAACCGGTGACAGCCAGCTTGTACAGCCGGGCAGTGTATTCCTTGCCCGCCAGCTCCACCGGGTAGGTCACATCGGTCTTTTCGGCCCAGCTGTGGGCGGTGAGCCACGGGTCGGGATTTTCGTTCTGCACACCATCCTCAAAAGACTGGTGGAACAGGCCAAAGTGATACCGCAGGCCCACGCCGTCGCCGGGCAGGTTCAGCGTTGCCAGCGAATCCAGGAAGCAGGCTGCCAGACGGCCCAGACCACCGTTGCCGAGAGAGGGCTCCGGTTCCACTTCCTCAATGTCCGAAAGGCGCTTTCCGGCAGCGGCCAGTGCATCCCGGGCTTCTTCGTACAGTCCCAGATTGATGAGGTTGTTGGACAGCAGCTTGCCGATGAGAAATTCGGCGCTGATATAGTACAGCTTGCGGCCGGTAACGGGCTGCACGCGGTCGGCACTCTTCTGCCGCACCAGCTCCAGCAGTGCCAGATACAGCTCCTGATCGGTGCAGTCCGCCAGCAGCTTTCCGGTGAGGCTCTGTAATGTTTCGGTAAAGCTCATAATGGATCCTCCTGTGTTTTCAGATACACACCTTACGGAAAACAGGTTTGACATTTATAATGCAAGATATACCAGATAAAACAATCGAAATCTTGCCTTAAAGGAGCAAATTATGGTACAATCCTATCATCTGGAGGTGAGATGATGCATAATCAGGCTTCTTTGCAGGAAACCAAGCAGCACGGGGCCGTGCGATTCCCCTTCAATCTGTATCCCTGCACCATTCCGGGAGATTTCCCGCAGGTGGCACTGCACTGGCAGGAGAGCATGGAGCTGGTCTTTGTCAAGCGGGGCGCGGGGCTGGTGCAGGTGGGCACTGCGTCCTGCCCGGCCTACCAGGGGGATATCTTTATTTTTACGCCCGGCACCCTTCACGCCCTGCGGCAGGCAGAGGGGCAGCGCATGGAATACGAGAACATCATCTTTGAGCTGGAGCTTCTGGGAGGTGCGGAGGACCTTTGCGCCGAAAAATACCTGCTTCCGCTCCAGAGCGGGCGGCTGCGGCTGCCTGCGCGGCTGACTCCCAACGACCTGTGTTATCTCCAGGCCGCCGCCTGCCTGCGGGAGGTGGAGGAAGCCAACCGTGCCAAGCTTCCCGGCTATGAGCTGCTGGTCAAAGGAGCACTGCTGCGCTTCCTCTCCCTGCTCATTGCGCAGGGAAAACAGCAGCTCCCCGCGGAAACTGCCGATACCCGGCGGCTGAAAGCCGTTCTGCAATGGATCTCTGTCCATTATGCCGAGGGGCTTCGGGTCGCCGATGCCGCCGGGGTCTGCTCCTTCAGTTCCAGCCACTTCATGCGCTGGTTCCGGCAGATGACAGGGCAGAGCTTTGTTGCCTTTCTGAACGAATACCGGCTGAATGCCGCCGCCGAAGCGCTGCATGCTACGGACGAGACGGTGCTGACGATCGCTTCCCGGTGCGGGTTTGAAAACCTCTCCTATTTTAACCGGGCATTCAAGGCGCATTTTGGCATGACTCCGCGGGAGTACCGGAAAAAATAAACAAAATGAGGCCGTTCCGCTTCTCTGAGAAAGAGAGGGAACGGCCTCATTGTTTTGATCAGACTTCCGGCGGGCAGCAGCTCTCCCGGGGAGTGATGCCATGCTTCAGCAGGGACATCTGGTAGCCGCGCCTGCGCTCTGCCGAAAACAGCATGGCGTTGCTGACACCCAAATAGGCAATGCGGCGGTGGCCCATTTCATAGAGGTAATCGGTGGCTTCCTCACCGGCAAGGGCGTTGTCGTAGGAACCCAGATAACTGGCGTTTGCAATAAAGATCTGGTCCACGATGTTGTACAGGTTTGTGTTATAATAGAAAAGAACGAAAACGCGCTGGAAAGTCTGTTTTGCACAGTCTGTTCCACTTGGATGAAAGAGGAGCAATATGGTAAAGTATCAAGCAGGAACGCTCATGTTGTGATTTTTGACAATGACACGCCATGCTTTTTTTGTGAAGAACAGCCTTTGCGTTTGGCAGATCTACCACCGGTTAAAATGCACCCGGTCATCCTCATAGCGGCTCTTACGCGGGGCAGTAAGGTCTGCTTCCGGGTAGCCAAGGGCGATGATGGAGTGGGGCACAATGGTCTCCGGCAGAGCGAACAGCTTTTGCTGGGCCTCTACCCGGTCCATCTGGGGCCAAGTGCCCAGCCAGACTGCGCCAAGCCCCAGCTCCTGTGCAGCAAGGCAGATGTTCTGGGCGGCAATGGCTCCGTCAATGACCCAGTAGTCCTTTGCAAAGCGGAACGCACGGTCAAGGTCGCCGCAGACGAGGATACCGGCGGCAGCTTTCCGCAGCGGCTCGGCAGGGCGGCCGTTGGCATCGGCCATCTGTGCCAGCTTTTCCGGGTCGGTCACCACCACGAAGGACCAATCCTGTGCATTGACGCAGCTGGGGCCGCTCATGGCCGCTTCCAGCAGCTGGTGCAGTGTTTCGCTTTTGATGGGTTTGTCGGTGAATTCCCGGCAGCTGTGCCGGGTGAGAATGGCATCCAGAGTGTTCATAAATCAGTGCCTCCTGTTTTGATTTGCCCCAGTATGGCACAGTGATCATTCCTCGGCTTCTGCCTTTGCAGTTTCAAGGAAGGCCCGGATCTTATCCACCTGGATCTGTGCCACGGCCCGGCCGGTCTCGTAGACGCGGCGCAGCTGGTCGGGGTCACGCTCCATGGCACCGATCTCCAGCGGGATGGGCGGGCGGATAACGTAATCCTTGCCGGACTGCTCCAGCATGGAGATGTAGCTCAGGGTTTCGTTGTAGCGCTCGTGGCGGTCAGCCACAGCCTCCACAAAGGCAGGATAGCGCAGATACCGTGCCCGGATGGCGGGCAGCATGGGGTTCTTCTTTTTCACAAACCCCTTGGGCTGGGTCAGGATGATGAGGTTCCGCTTGTAGCCGATGGACTCAAAGAAGCGGATGGGGATGGAATCGGCAACGCCGCCGTCCAGCAGGCCGTAATGGCCGATCTTGACGATCTTTGCGGCCAGTGGCATGGATGCCGAGGCTTCCATCCAGCGCACATCCTCCGCATCACCGGTGCGGCACTTATAATAGATGGGGTCGCCGGTGCGGACATCGGTGCAGACCACAAAGTAATCCATGGGGGATTCCCGGAAAGCCTTGTCGTCGAACGGGTCGAGCTTTTCGGGCACCTCGTGGTAGCAGAAATCCTCGCTGTACAGGTTGCCGGTGCGCAGCAGATTGCGGAAGCTGGCATAGCGTTTGTCGTTGCAGTAGGTGGTGTTGTAGCGGATGGTCCGCCCGATCTGGTGGGATTTGTAGTTGCAGCCGAACACTGCTCCCGCCGAAACACCTACCATGCCGTCTACCGTGATGCCCTGCTCCATCAGAACATCCAGAACACCGGCAGTGAACATGCCCCGCATGGCACCGCCTTCCAGGATCAATCCGGTCTTCATACGCGTGATACTCCTTCTCCTCACAATGCATCCCGCCCGAACAGGCGGCAGGATGCAGAAAACGGGCACCTTTCCCTGTGCCCGGAGCGCCCCGGAAATCCACCCGGAGCCGTTGCTTCCAGTATACTCAAATTTTGCTGAAAAACAAGAGAGAAAATGCCAAAAGACCTTGAAAACAGGGGGGCAAATCCGGTATACTAGGTAAAATCAAAATGCAGTACCAAAGCTTGGAGGAAGAGACGGATATGAAACTGCTGGAAGAACGCATTCAGAGAGACGGGATCGTGCGCGAGGGCAATGTGCTGAAGGTGGACAGCTTCATCAACCACCAGATGGACATCCCCCTGTTCCGCGAGATGGCAAAGGAGTGGAAGCGCCTGTTTGCGGGCAAGCCCGTCAACAAGGTGCTGACCATTGAGGCCAGCGGCATCGGCATTGCCGCTGTGGTTGCCAGCGAGTTCAATGTTCCTGTGGTGTTTGCCAAAAAGTCCATGAGCATCAACCTGGATTACGACAACTATGAGACCAAGATCCAGTCCTTTACCCACAAGAAGATCTACAACGTCATCGTCTCCAAAAAGTTCCTCACCGCAGAGGACCATGTCCTGATCATCGATGACTTCCTGGCAAACGGCTGTGCCCTGATGGGCCTGCTGGATCTGGCCAAGGAGGCCGGAGCCACGGTTGAGGGCATTGGCATTGCCGTGGAAAAGGGCTTCCAGCAGGGCGGCGAGCTCATCCGCAGCAAGGGCATCCAGCTGGAGAGCCTTGCCATTGTGGAATCCATGAACAGCGAGACCGGCGAGATCAAGTTCCGCGAGCAGCCGCACCAGAACTGAAAACAAGCACTTCAAGACCGCTTCGGCGGTCTTTTTTGCTGCCCGTTTTCAGGCCCCGTCAAAACTGTCGCCGTCAGCGGGGAGGTCGGCGGCGGTCTCTGCTGTGGAGGCAGCCGGGGCTTCCGTGGCGCGGGGCACGCCCCTGTACACCAGCGTCTGCTCCAGCACTTCGGCACAGACCGGGGCCGACAGGCTGCCGCCTGCGGTCGTCCAGCTGTGGGGTTCGTCCAGGCAGACCAGGCAGAGAAACTGCGGATCGTCGATGGGAGCCACCGCCACAAAGCTGGCAATGCGGGCTTTTTCGTCGGCGCTGTCCAGCTTCTGGCTGGTGCCGCTTTTTCCGCCTACCCGGTAGCCCGGGATCTGGGCGTTCCGCCCGCCGCCGTAGAGCACCACGGCCTCCATCATCTCCCGCATGGTCTGGCTGGTCTCTGCCTTGAGCACCTGCCGTTTGCAGACAGGGGCGAGCTGCTCAATGGTACTGCCGTCCGGGGCCAGGATCTCCGAGACGACGTAGGGCTGCATCAGCTTTCCCCCGTTGACCACGGTGCAGACTGCCGCCGCCATTTCCAGATACGAGATCTTGCTGCTTTGCCCAAAGGCACAGGAGGCCAGCTCCACCGGGCCCATCCGGTCGGCGGTATAGTACAGGCTCTGTTTCGGCTCGGCGGGCAGGTCGATGCCGGTGGGCTCCCGCAGGCCGAAGGCGGCAAAATAATCGCAGAAGGCCTCCCTGCCCAGCCGGGCTCCGATCTGGATGAAGCTCTGGTTGCAGGAATTTTCCAGCGCCTGGGTCACGCTCTGGGCTCCGTGGCGCTTGTGGTTGGCACAGTGGAAGCGGGTGCCTGCCACCGAGATGGATTCCCCGCAGTAGAAGCTGGAATGCTTTGTGATGGCTCCGGCATCCAGCGCCGCCGCGCAGGTGATGAGCTTGAACACGCTGCCCGGCTCGTACAGGTCGCTGACAGCCTTGTTCCGCCACTGGGTCTGCTGGGCCAGCTGCAAAGCGGCCTTGCGCGCATCACCGGTCAGGGCTTCCACGGTGTTCCGGGCGGCGGTGTCGGCAATGACGCGGGGCTCGTTGGGGTCATAGGAGGGCGTGGTGGACATGGCCAGCACGGCTCCGGTGTTCACATCCATGACGATCCCCACGGCCCGCGCCGCCACATGGTGCTCCTGCACAGCGTAGGACAGCGCGTTTTCAAGGTAGTGCTGGATACAGCTGTCGATGGTGAGCCGCAGGCCGTCCCCCTCGGTGGGAAAACGCTCGGTCTCGTAGCTCTGCTCCAGTGTGTAGCCCCAGGCGTTGACAGCCGTGAGCACCACGCCGTTTTCCCCGGTGAGCAGATCATCATATTTCAGTTCCAGCCCAGCCACCCCTGCGTTGTCCACATTGGTGAACCCCAGCACCGAAGCCAGAAACGCGCCCTGCGGATACCAGCGCTTGCTGTCCTGATTGATGCGGATGCCGGTGATGCTGTTTTCTTCGCAGAAGTCCCGCACAGCATCGGCTGCGGCACGGTCCACCCGGTAGCGGAGCAGGCAGTCGTTGGAGCGGCGGTCGCTGAACTTTTCCAGCAGGGCCGCTTCGTCCAGCGCTAAGATCTCCGCAAGGCCGTGGGCGGCAAGGTTGATTTTCTCTTCCGGCATCTCCCGGGGCGAGGCCCGCAGGGTCCAGCAGCTGCTGTTGGCGGCCAGCAAAAGGCCGTCGGCACTGTAAATGCGCCCCCGGTCTGCGGGGACCACGGTGTCCCGCAGCTGCTGGCCCTGTGCGCGGTCGGCATAAAAGCCGTCGGTGCGCACCTGCAGGAAAAAGAGCCGCACGGCCAGCCCCAGGCAGACAGCACAGAACAGCACCGCCACGGCCCGTGCCCGGCGGCGGAATCCCCGCTCAGGCAGGGTGCGGAGAAATCTGGGCATGATGTCACCCCCTTTAACGGGCTCACCCTCTCCGTCATCGCTGACGCGATGCCACCTCTCCCGAAGGGAGAGGCCTTGGCATTCGATACAAAGTTTATGATTTTGTCAAAAGCTCCCCCTTTGGGGGAGCTGGCGCAAAGCGCCTGAGAGGGTGAGCTAGTGTACAAGATATGCACAACGTCACGATAATATCCGTATAGCCAACAGCAGCATGGCGTACAATAGTAAAACTGGGGGTGACGAGATGAAAGAAGCTGCGGCACTGCCGCGGGGCGGGCGGCACAAGGCACCGCTGCGGCCGCTGCCGGCCATGGACCTGCCGTTTCTGGTGCTGGTACTCACGCTGGTGGGATTCGGGCTGGTGATGCTGGGCAGTGCATCGGGGGCGGTGGCCCTTTACCGGCGGGGCGATGCCTTTGCCTACCTGCGCCCCCAGCTGCTCTACGCTGCCATGGGCATTGCGGGGCTGTGGCTGGCCAGCCGGGTGGACTATCACATCTTCCACAAATTGGCCTGGCCGCTGCTGGGGGTCTCGCTGGTGCTGCTTGTGGTGGTGCTTTTTATGCCGGAATACAACGGCTGCAAACGGTGGCTGGTGCTGCCGGGGGTGGGTACCCTGCAGCCAAGCGAGATCGCAAAATTTGCCGTGGTGCTGGTGTTTTCGCACATCATCTCGCTGAACCATGACAGGATGCGCAGCTTTGCGGTGGGGGTGCTGCCCTTTGTGCTGGTGTTGGGGGTGGTGGCGGCGCTGATGCTGCTGGAACCCCATCTTTCGGGCACTTTGCTGATCCTGGGCATCGGGGCAGTGCTGATGTTCGTGGGCGGCACAGGTCTGCGGTGGTTCGTGCTGGCGGGCGTGGGCGGGGCGGCCGCCATCGGGGTGGCGGTGGTCGTTATGCCGGACCTTGTGCCCTACGCTGCCGACCGCCTGCGCTCCTGGCAGGACCCTTTTGCCGACCCGCTGGGGGACGGCCACCAGACCATCCAGAGCCTGTACGCCATCGGCTCCGGCGGGGCCACCGGGCTGGGGCTGGGGAACAGCCGCCAGAAGCATCTGTTTGTGCCCGAACCCCAGAACGACTTCATCTTCTCCATCGTCTGCGAGGAACTGGGCTTTGTGGGGGCCTGCGCCGTGGTGCTGCTGTTCGTGCTGCTGCTCTGGCGGGGCATTACCATTGCCGCCCATGCTCCTGACCGTTTTGGGGCGCTGCTGGTGGTGGGCTTTACCGTGCAGGTGGCCCTGCAGGCTGTCCTCAATGTGGCCGTGGTCACCAATACCATCCCAAACACCGGCATCAGCCTGCCCTTTTTCTCCTCCGGAGGAACGAGCCTGATGATGTTGTTGGGAGAGATGGGTATTGTCCTATCCGTATCAAGAGGTGAGACCTGACGGAATAGAAAACATAAAGTTGAATTGCCAAAGGCTCTCCCTTTGGGAGCAACGACGACGACCACCGCCTGCGGCGGAATGAGGGAGGAGTTGTTGGGGCCGCGGCCAGCAGGACGCAAGCGCAAGGGTTTGCGCGAAGCGGATGCTGGGAGCCGCAACCCGGTGCTGGCGCGAAGCGCCTGAGAGGGCGAGGATGCTATAAATTGCCAAACAAACTTGTCCGCCTCACACTCCGGCCCTGTTTTGCATACGGTGGGGTATCTTTTGCGGAATGGGGGCACGGACATGGAGGAACGGATCGTGGTGACAGGGGGCCGCCCGCTGAACGGAAGCGTAAAAATTCCGACTGCAAAAAACAGCGTTCTGCCGCTTTTTGCAGCATCGCTGCTCTGCACGGGAGAGGTGCGGCTCCAGGCTGTGCCCCGCCTTGCGGACGTGGAACATTGCATGGCGCTTTTGCGGGGCGTGGGCTGTGCCGCCCGGTGGGAGGGCAGTGATGCGGTACTCTCCGGTCCGCCTGCCAACAGCACCCTGCCGGGGCAAACAGCGGGACAAATGCGGGCCTCCATTCTGTTCTGCGCACCCCTGCTGGCAAGGCTGGGCCGCGCTGAGACCAGCCTGCCCGGCGGGTGCCGCATCGGGGCCCGGCCCATCGACCTGCATCTGGCGGGGCTGGCAAAAATGGGGGCGGTGGAGCTGGAAGCGGGGGAAGGGCGGCTGGTGCTGACGGCTCCCTCCGGCCTGCACGGGGCCGAGATCACCCTGCGTTTCCCCAGCGTAGGGGCCACCGAGACGCTTCTGCTGGCCGCTGCCTGTGCCAGAGGCAGGACCATCCTGCGGGGAGCAGCCCGGGAACCGGAGATCGCCGACCTTGCCGCTTTTCTGAACCGGTGCGGCGGCTGCATCGAGGGGGCAGGCAGCTCCACGATCCGCATCGAAGGGCGGCGGGGGCTTTCCGGGTGCTGTTTTTCGCCCCTGCCCGACCGTATTTTTGCTTCCACGCTGGCCTGCGGCTGTGCGGCGGCGGGCGGCCGGGTGGAACTGACCGGCTGCGCCCCTGCGCTCTATGCGCCGGTGCTGGAAATTCTGGGACAAATGGGGTGCCAGGTGGAACCGGCGGGGGATACGGTGCGAATTTCCCGGTTTGGGCGGCTGCACGGGGCAGGCCGGGTGTTCACCGGAGCCTATCCGGCCCTTGCCACCGATGCTGCCCCGCTGCTGGCGGCGGCAATGCTCTGTGCCGACAGCGAGAGCAGCATCGAGGACGTGATCTTTGAGCGCCGGTTCGGCTGTGCTGAGGGTTTTTGCCGCTTGGGCGCACAGGCCGAAACGGCGGGCAGGGTGCTGACCATTGCGCCGGGCGGCCATTTGTGCGGCACCGTGGTGGAGGCCCCCGACCTGCGGGGCGGGGCGGCACTGGTGCTGGCGGGGCTTGCGGCCCGTGGAACCACGGTCATCACCCACCCAGCGCATATCGACCGGGGCTATGCCGGATTTACAGAGATTTTGGCCGGTTTGGGGGCGCAAATTCGGCGGGAATCGGCCCCGGGAAACGGGTCGGCCAAAAAAACCTCTGCAAAAAAACAAATTTGTCTTGCAATCGGGGCAAAAAGATGATACGATACAGTTATATAAGTATAGTATCGAACTCTTCTTGTGCGAAAAGCGCAGGTTTACGATAACATATCCGATGGAGGACAAAAGTTATGGCACTCATGCTCGACGAAGAAATGGATGAAAACGTTACAACGATCAAGGTCATTGGTGTGGGCGGCGGCGGCGGCAACGCAGTCAACCGCATGGTCAGCGACGGTCTGCAGGGCGTAGAATTTATTGCAATGAACACCGACCAGCAGGCGCTGGCCAAGAACCATGCTGCCACCAAGGTGCAGCTGGGCTCCAAGCTCACCAAGGGCCGCGGCGCGGGCGCTGATCCCGAGATCGGCCAGCGTGCTGCCGAGGAAAGCAAGGACGAGATCGCAAATGCCCTGAAGGGCTCCCAGATGGTCTTTATCACCGCCGGTATGGGCGGCGGCACCGGCACGGGTGCGGCTCCCGTTGTGGCTGAGGTGGCACACGATCTGGGCATCCTGACCGTGGGCATCGTCACCAAGCCCTTCTCCTTTGAGGGCAAGCGCAAGATGGGCCTGGCAGAGCAGGGCATTGCAAATTTGCTCATGCACGTTGACAGCCTGATCGTTATCCCGAATGAGCGCCTGAAGATGATCAGCCAGGAAAAGATCACCCTGATGAACGCCTTCCAGGCCGCCGATAATGTGCTGCGTCAGGGCGTGGAATCCATCTCCGCTCTGATCAATGTGCCCGCCTTCATCAACCTGGACTTCGCAGACGTGCGCTCTATTATGAAGGATGCCGGTTACGCCCACATGGGCGTGGGCAGCGCCAAGGGCGCAGGTAAGGCAGAGAACGCCGCCAAGGCTGCAATCTCCTCTCCGCTGCTGGAAACCAGCATTGCCGGTGCACACGGCGTGATCATCAACATCACCTCCAGCCCCGATATCGGCCTGGAGGATGTCGAGACTGCTGCCGGCCTCATCACCCAGAGCGCTCACCCCGATGCAAACATCATCTGGGGTACTGCGTTCGATGAGAACCTGTCCGATGAGATGCGCGTTACCGTTGTGGCCACCGGCTTTGACAACAAGGCCGCCGATGGTCTGCGCAGCAGCCTGAACAACGCCGCCGGTGCCGGTGCTTCCACCCCCAGCGCAGTGTTCAGCTCTGATGTGTCCGGCGCGGGTGCTGCAAAGCAGCAGCCTGCTGCCGCCGCAAACAGCGCTGCAAAGCCGGTGGAGGAAGAGAGCAGCGACAACCGTTACTACGATGAGCTGCTGGCGATCCTGAATAAGCGCAAGTAAGTTTGTAAGTTACAGTGTGAACCGCCCGGGAGGGGGCGTGGTCTCTTGCGCGCGTGAGCGGGAGGAGCAGAGATGGTACCAAACGACATCTGGCTGCGCACCGAATGGCTGAGCTGCCGCAGGACCAGTGTGCTGCGCTGTGTGGAGCGTTATTGTGCCGCCGCTGCCCGTGAATACCGCCGCGCTCTGCGCAGGGTGCAGGAAGTGGAGGAAACGATGGCGCAGGTCGAACCGGAAACCGGGAGACGGCTCCCGAGCCAGCCCGCTCAGGCGGAGCTGTTGAACCGCCGTCTTGCCGCTGCCAATGCGGAGATCCGCCGTTACCAGACCCGGCTTTACGCCTGTGAGCGGGAGATGGTGGCACTGCGGCAGGAGAACGCCGAGTTGGAAGCTCTGTGTGAGCAGGCGCGGGCAAACAGTTTGCTGCCGCCCGTGCCCCCGCAGCCCAAGGTGCTGGAACAGCCCGGCCTGCCGGTGATCGTGTTCCACCCGGCGGCGGATGCCCCCAAGGCAGAGCAGCCCCAGCCGGATGCTGTACCAGAGCAGGAGCCTGCCCCGCAGGCCGCGCCGCCGGAACCGGAGGAGGAACGCCGCCCCTTTGCGCAGCCGGACTGGAAGCCCACCACGGCGCTCGACCATCAGGCGGTGGATCTGGTACATCAGCTGGAAAGCTTAATGACTGTATAACAAAAAGACGATGCACAAACGCTGTGCATCGTCTTTTTTGCGTCTTAGGGATGTTACCGCACGGCGCTGGTGCGGTGTTCCATGAGGTAGGTGGCCTTCAGGTCGGCAATGTGGAGCTTGACGGCAAGCGGATATTTGTCGTAGGCCTCCGAGATGGCGAAGCAGCCGCCCTTGGCCGCATCGTCAAAGCCGCCCATGTGCCAGCGGATGGCCACCGCTTCCTCGACCTTCAGCTTCATAAACCGCTCGATCAGGAACACGCTCTTCTCGCCGTGGCCATAGGGGAACAGATCCTCCACGCTGTAGCTGGGGACCTTTTCCCACTGGCCGGTGGCATCGTTCTTTACATTGCGGGTGCCCTTTTTGTAGTAGTTGGCCTTGCACAGATCGTGCAGCAGAGCACAGATGGCATAGCTCTCCTCACTCTCGCCCTCGGTGAAAAAGCCATCGTGGAGGGCATGGTAGACGTTCAGGCTGTGCATACACAGGCCGCCGTCACAGGCCCCGTGGAACCGGGTGGAGGCCGGAGCCGAGAAGAAATCCGTCTTGTTGTCCAGCCAGTCCAGCAGCTTTTCGCTGCCCGGGCGGGAGACATGCTGATGCCAGATCTGCAAAAACTCCTCGCGGTAGTCCATCTTACAGCTCCAGATCTTCCAGAATGCCCTTGAGGATGGCCAGCTCTTCGCCGCTCAGGGAAATGCCCTTGCCCATGCGGGTACCGTCCGGGGACCAATCACGGATGTCGTACTTGGGTTCGCCGTCATTCCAGCTGATGAGGTTGAGCTGGCGCTCCCAGCCGCGGGGCCGCTGAGACAGCACTGCAATGCGCTGGACCACTTCGTATTTGATTTCTGCCATGTTTCCTTACCTGCCTTTGCTTTGTTTGTTATCATAATATAAGAACGCGGCGAAGATTTCAACAGGTAATTGGAAAATAATTTGAAAATTTTAAATTTACTTGCAGGAGCCGGATGTGATATCCGCAAAACGGAACGTCCTGCCAAAGGCTCCCCTGCGAGGGGAGCTGGCGCGCGGAGTGTGACGGAGGGAGTCAACCATAAGGCTCCTCTTCCCGCAGGCGAACCAGTTCTTTTACCGCCTCCGGGTCATCCGGTGCGGGCTGGCGGCTGTTTCGCTTCTGCTCCGTGCTGAACAGCCCGGGGGCATACTGCGCCATTACTCCGGGTGTATTTCCTGCCAGAAATTCCTTGGCGTTTTTCTGCATACAGGCTGCCGGTGTGCCGTCCGTCATGGGGACCGCCTGGATCGGCGGCAGATCCGGTTCCGGCGGCGGCAGCTGCATCTCCGGGCTGTCCGGCTGGCTGGGCAGTGCCCCCAGCGGCGGGCTCACCCGGCTGGATGTGGGGCCGACATTCTTTTGCTTGTGGGACATAAGAAACACCTCCGCACTTAATGTGTGCGGAGGTGTAGTCGTTTATGCGGGAAAGGGGTGAAACCCCTCAGTCAATGCTTCGCATTGCCAGCCCCCCTAGTAGTGGGGCCTCTGGCGTTGCATGGAGTTTGGTGAGTTCCCCTTTGTGTGCAGGCTGAACCGCTCTGCCAAGGCCTCCCCTACCAGGGGAGGTGGCAAAGCCGATAGGCTTTGTCGGTGGGGTTACGTCACAATCTCCACCCAGCTGCCACCGCTCCGCTCCTTGTGTACGACCACCTGCCGGTCGATGCGGTCCTTCAGGGCGGCGACATGGGAGATGATGCCCACCAGTCGGTCGCCTTCGGTCAGGCCGGAGAGCACCCGGATGGCCTGCTCCAGCGATTCCTCATCCAGCGAGCCGAAGCCCTCATCGAGGAAGAGGGTGTCCAGCCGGATGCCGCCGGCGGTGCTCTGGACTTCATCGGAAAGGCCCAGGGCCAGCGCCAGCGAGGCCTTGAAGCTCTCGCCGCCGGACAGGGTCTTGACACTGCGGCGGGTGCCGTTGTAGTGGTCGATGACTCCCAGGTCAAGGCCCGACTGGCTGCGCTGGTTCTCGGCACCGATGCGCTCCAGCTCGTACTGGCCCGCCGTCATCTGCATCAGGCGGGTGTTGGCGTGGACAAGGATGCGGTCGAGGTAGTTCATCTGGATGTAGGCCTCCAGCCGGATCTTCTGCTTGCTGCTCAGGGTGCCGCCTGCCGTGGAGGCCAGTGCGTTTACCCACTGCCAACGGGCATCCAGCGCGTCCCGCTGGTCGGCAAGCTTCCGGTGATCGGCCAGCGCCCTCCGGTTGGGCAGCAGCCGGGCGTTCAGGTCTTTCTCCTGTGCGGCAAGGGCTTTGCGCCGGGCCAGCAGCTCGTTCTGCTCTGCCTTGAGCGTTGCGATCATCTGGGGCTGCGCAGTCTGCTCCGCAGTCTGCCGGGCTTCCAGTGTCTGCACCGCAGCCTGGGCGGCGGCAGAAGCCTGCTGGGCTGCCGTCACCTGCGCTTCCAGAGCGGTGCGCTGTTCTGCCTGTGCTTTGCGCTGGGCTTCCAGTTCTTTTTTGCGGCGGCAGTCGGCATGGTTTTTGGTCTGGCGCTGCTTCAGGTCAGCCTGTGCGGTGTGCAGAGCATCGTTCTCCTCGGCCAGCGCAGTCTTGAGCAGGCTCACGGTCAGGGGCACCGGCCCCTCGGGCGAAGTAAACCGCTCAGGCAGAAGCGCTTCGGCATCCTTTCGCAGCTGGGCGCGGCCCTCCTGCTCCCGCGTCAGTGCTTCCCGCGCGGCGGCACTGGCCTCCTGTGCGGCGCTGTCGGCCTGGGCGGCGGCCTGCTTGGCTTTGTTCACCTGCACTTCGGTGGGGGCGGTGTGAGGCAGGTGGGCTTTGGCCGGGTGGTGGGTGCTGCCGCAGACAGGGCAGGCGGCTCCCTCTTCCAGCGTCTGAGCCAGCAGGCCCGCCTGCGCATCCAGAAAAGCCCGTTCCAGCGTGTCACGGGCAGAATGGGCCTCGGTCTGTCTGCCCGCCGCCTGCCGGTAGGCCTCCTGCGCGGCGCGTGCGGCTGTGTTCCGGTGCTGGCACTCTGTCAGGCTCCGGGCCAGCTCGTTCAGCGCGGTTTCCCGCTGGGCAAGACGGGCCGCTTCGGCCTCCAGCTCTACCCGGCGGGTGTCGGCATCGGCCAGTGCGGCAAGCTCTGCTTCAGAGGCTGTGAGTGCCGCATCCAGCGCTTTCAGTGTTTTGTGCCGGGTGCTGGCCTTGGCGGATTCCAGCTGGGCGGTACTTCGGGCCTTGGCCAGCTCTCCGGCAACCGCCTGCCGCTGGCGCTCTGCCTGCTCTGCCGCGCCCAGCGTGGTCTGTAATGTGCTCAATTGCCTGTCCAGCGCAGCCAGCGCATCTGCGGCCTGTGCGGCGGCAGCTTCCTGCCGGGCGGTCAGCCCCTCCAGCAGGGTGGTCACTGCGTCCGGCGGCATCTGCGCCGAGAGCGCCCCCAGCGCTTCTGCCTCCGGGTCTGCGGCATCATACGAGATGCCTGCAAGCACTGCGTCCAGCTTTGCATTCAGGGCGGCGCGTTGGGCCGTGAGGGCGGAGTTTTCCTCGGCCAGCGCCTCCTGCAGTTTCTGGTAGCGCTGGGTGCGGAACAGCTTCCGGAAGATCTTGCTCCGCTCCTCAGTGGTGGCGTTGAGCAGGCGGGTGAACTGCCCCTGCGCGATCATGGCGATCTGGGAAAACTGGTTGTAGTCCAGCCCGATGATATCAATGACAGCGGCAGTCACCTCCTTGGCTTTGGTCACAGGCGGGCGGCCGTCGGCATAGGTCAGGGCGGCATCCGCCTTTTCAGTGGTGAATCCCTCGCCCCGGGCCTTGGGGCGCAGATACTCCGGGTTGCGCCGGACGGTGTACCGCTGCCCCCGCACCTCAAATTCCAGCTCCACAAAGGTGGGGGTGCCGGGGTCTGCATATTTGCTGCGGAGCATGGCCCCATCCCGCACGCCGCCGCTGGAATGATCATACAGGGCGTAGGTGATGGCATCGAACAGGGTGGTCTTGCCCGCGCCGGTGTCACCGGTGACAAGGTAGAGCCCGCCTCTGCCCAATTGCTCCAGCGGCAGGGTGGTGGTGCCTGCATAGGGGCCAAAGGCCGAGAGAGTCAGCTTGAGTGGTCTCATGCGTCCTCCTCCTTCCAGATGCTTTCAATGAGCTGCTGGCAGAATACCGCCTGCTCATGGGTCAGGGGCTGGTTGTTCTGCAGCTGGTAAAAATCTGCAAAGTGCTCCAGCGGTGTTTTCTGTTCGGCCTTTGCAGGGGCATCCAGCTCCTGCCGGGTCTGTGTGCGGCGGTTGTCGTAATCCAGCCGCATCAGGTTGGGGTAGATGACCCGCAGGCGGGCCAGTGCCTCGGGGAGGTCCTGCTCATCGGTCAGGGTGATGTGCAGGTAGTCGTCCACGGCAGTGCCCTCGTAATTACGGCGGTCGGTCAGCTCCATGTAGCTGCCGCGCAGCTCCCGCAGATCGTGCCGGGGTACCAGCGGTTCGGCGGCAATGGTCACGCTGCCCTTTTCGCCCAGCTCCACAAAGGTCACGCTCTTGTGCTGGCTGGCCTCCGAGAAGGAATACTTCAGCGGCGTTCCGCAGTAGCGCAGGGTATCCTGGCCCACCTTCTGGGGGCTGTGCAGATGCCCCAGCGCCACATAGTCGAACTTGTCGAACAGGGCGGCATCCACCCAGTCGATGCCGCCCACGCTGGGCTCCTCGCTCTCGCAGGAGGCAGCTCCTGCCACGAACTGGTGCGCCACCAGCACACTGCGGCGGGCCGGGTCAGGCGAACAGTGATCCAGCACGCAGGCAAGGGCATCGTTGTAGCTCTCAATGGGCGCGTCCGGCCAGACATGCCGCACCATAGCGGGCTTCAAAAAAGGCAGTAAGTACAGATCGACCGGGCCGTGTGCGTCGGTGAGGGTGATGGGCTCCGGCGGGCCGGAAAACACCGGCGAGACGTAGACCCTGCTTTCGGCCAGCAGGGCAGAGCCAAAGGCCACCCGGTCGGCGGAATCGTGGTTGCCCGAGATGGCGAATACCGGCAGCTCCCGGTGGGAAAGCTCGGTGAGGAACCAGTCCAGCAGGCGGACCGCCTCGGCAGGCGGCACGGGTTTGTCGTACAGGTCACCGGCCAGCAGCACGGCATCCACGGGGTGGGAATCGAGCAGGGATAAGATCTGCTCTAAAATATAGCGCTGGTCGTCCAGCATGGAGAACTCGCAGACCCGTTTGCCCAGGTGCAGGTCGGAGAGGTGGAGAAAACGCATGGGGAAGCCCCCTTTCTAAAAGGATGGCTCTATTATACCACGGAATGTTCTCTTTTGCGTGCCAAAAGAGAACCAGAAAAGCACCCGCTACTTTCGAAGCGCGGGAGGCACGAACTAGGGGCTGCTCGCCCCTAGTAACCCCAAAGCAGAGGGCTCCGAACAAAAATGCTGGAGATTCCCGCCTGTCGGCGTGAAGATCTCTTAACCGCATTTTTGCCCGGAGCCGATTGAAATTTTTAACTAGCGGGGAACAGCTTCTCCCAGGTGGCTTTACCCACAGCACCGTCGGCCTTCAGGCCGTTGCGGCGCTGGAACCGCTGAACAGCGTCGGCAGTCCGGGCGCCGAACTTTCCGTCCGTGCCGATCTTCTCCCCCAGCGTGTTGAGCTTCTGCTGGATGAGCCGGATGGTGCCGCCGGACATGCCGGTGCGCATCACGATGCCGGGATAGGGCACCGCCAGCCCGTGCTTTGCGGTGTACTTTGCGTAGAGGACGTTCCAGGTGTTTGCCCCGACTTTGCCGTCCATGTTCATATTGTTCCGGAGCTGGAATTCTTTCACGGCGTTTTCGCTCCTGGTGCCAAAGCGGCCGTCTGTGGTCAGTGCGGGGTAATAGCTGCACTGGTCACGCACGCCGTTCAGCCAGGTCTGCACCAGGGCTTCGTCCGGGCCGTAGGAGCCCTTTTGGATCAACGAATAATAAGCGGGGATCGCCATTGTGGTCACACTCCTTCCACGACAGCGTATGCAGCGCTGTGGGGAGGTGTGCCATAGCATTTTTGCCCTCTCCGTCTTTGCTCCGCGCCTGAGAGGGCGAGGCTGTTTCGACCAGCACTTTATCCTCCCGGCTCGCCGTCACCCGCTGCCACCACTCCACGCATTTGAAACGCACCACATAACCCCCACACACCAGATCGTTTTCCTCCGGCAGGGCGTAGGTGCCGCAGGCAGAGCGGCACAGCCCCGGGTAGAGCACGCACCACCAGTTTTTGCCGTGGCGGGCGTTGCCGCCCAGGTCGATGCGCAGGGCCTGATACCGCCCGGCGGGCAGGATGCCGGTGGAATAGCGGGTGGTATCGAAGTACATTTCCACCAGCTGTACCGTAACGGTGGAAAAAATCCCCTGCCTTGCCAGCACGGCCCGGGCCGTCAGCTCCAGTGCGGGCAGGTTCTCTGCCGCCCAGCGCAGGGCGGCAGGCTTGTCCTGTGCGGTGCAGTGGACATCGGCGTAGGCCAGAACGGCATCCCGCACGGCGAGCTTGACGGTCTGGTCGGCAGGGGAATCGCTGTCGGCCCGGATGTGGAAGCGCAGGGTGTCGGCACAGAGGAGGGCCCCGGTGTCCAGCTGTGCCTGCCCCCAGCGCAGGGCAGCAGGCAGGGTGCTCAGAATCAGCGCAAGGGAAAGCACGGCGCACCCCAGCGCCATCTCACGGCGGGTGAGCGTGCGGGCAAAGAATGGCAGCATAAAAAACAGGCCCCTTTTCTGGAAATGATAACCAGAGAATGGGCCTGTTTGACACATTTTATTCTGATACTTGATTTTTGCAGTGAAGTTTGACTGTAATGCCAAGGGCTCCCCCTTCGGGGGAGCTGGCAATGCGAAGCATTGACTGAGAGGGTTGTTCCTTTTAGTTCTTCAGAGACTGCATGGGAGCCGGCAGGCGGCCGCCGCGGTTGATGAACACCGAGGGGTCACGCTGATTCACCGGCATGATGGGGCCATAGCCCAGCAGACCGCCGAAATCCAGGATCTCGCCTGCCTTGCGGCCGATGGCGGGAATGACGCGGACAGCGGTGGTCTTGCTGTTCACCATGCCAATGGCGGCTTCGTCGGCGATCAGGGCGCTGATGACAGCGGGGGTGGTATCGCCGGGGATGATGACCATATCGATGCCCACCGAGCAGACAGCTGTCATGGCTTCCAGCTTTTCGATGGTCAGGCAGCCGCACTCGGCGGCGTGGATCATGCCGTCGTCCTCGCTGACGGGGATAAAGGCACCGGAGAGGCCGCCCACATGGTTGGAGGCCATCACGCCGCCCTTCTTCACAGCATCGTTCAGCAGGGCCAGGCAGGCCGTGGTGCCGCAGCAGCCGCAGGTCTCAAGGCCCATCTCTTCCAGAATGTTGGCCACGCTGTCGCCCACAGCAGGGGTGGGGGCCAGCGAAAGGTCGATGATGCCCGCGGGCACGCCCAGAGCCTTGGAGGCCAGATTGGCCACCAGCTGGCCCACGCGGGTGATCTTGAAGGCGGTGCGCTTGACCAGCTCCGCCACCTCGTCGATGGGAGCATCCTTGGGCAGCTTTGCCAGCGCGGCGCGCACAGCGCCGGGGCCGGAAACGCCGACGTGGATCTCACAGTCGGGCTCGCCGGGGCCGTGGAATGCACCGGCCATGAAGGGATTGTCCTCGGGTGCGTTGCAGAACACCACCAGCTTTGCCGCGCCGATGCACTGGCGGTCGGCGGTCAGCTCGCTGGCCTTCTTCACGGCTTCGCCCATCAGCTTGATGGCATTCATGTTCAGGCCCGCCTTGGTGGCACCGATATTCACCGAGCTGCACACGATGTCGGTCTCGGCCAGTGCGCGGGGGATGGACTCGATCAGGCGGCGGTCACCGGCCGAGAAGCCCTTGTGCACAAGGGCGGTGTAGCCGCCCACAAAGTTCACGCCCACCTTTTTGCCTGCGGCATCCAGTGCCTTGGCAAAGTCCACGGGGTCTGCATCGGGGCAGGCACCCAGCAGCATGGCAATGGGGGTGACGCTGATCCGCTTGTTGATGATGGGAATGCCGTACTCGGCGCTGATATGCTCCACGGCGGGCACCAGATCGGCTGCCTTGGTGGTGATCTTGCTGTAGATTTTTTCGCAGGCCTTCTTCGGGTCCGGATCAATGCAGTCCAGCAGGCTGATGCCCATGGTGACCGTGCGCACGTCCAGATTGTCCTGCGTGAACATCTCGATGGTCTCGAGGATGTCGCCGGTATTCATCATGCTCATAAGAGTATCCTTTCTGAACCTCTCCGTCATTGCTTCGCAATGCCACCTCTATTAAGGGAGCTGGCGCAAAGCGTCTGAGAGGTCTTGTCTGTTAGATGGTATGCATCGCGTCAAAAACTTCCTGACGGGTCAGATTGATCTGCATCCCCATCTCCTTGGCCAGAGCATCGGTGCGGGTGTGCAGCTCCTCATGGCTGACGCTGCACTTGGAGATGTCCACCAGCATGATCATGGCAAACATGCCCTGCAGAACGCTCTGGGTCACATCCTCAATGTTGATGTTCAGCTCGCAGCAAAGGGCGGCCACTTTGGCAACAACGCCCACGGTATCGTGTCCGATGACAGTGATAAACGCTTTCATATTCCTTACCCCCATTGTTTCTGGTAAAAACCCCTCAGGCGCTTCGCGCCAGCCCCCCCCCCCTAGTAGTGGGGCCTCTGGCGTTGCGTGGAGTTTTGCAAGTTCCCCGTTCCGCACAAACTGTATCATTCTGCCAAGGCCGCCCCTATTAGGGGAGGTGGCAAAGCCGTCAGGCTTTGACGGAGGGGTTTGACGGAAGGGTTTAATTCCAGTATAGCAGATTTGCCGATTTTTGAACACTCTTTTTGGAAAAAAGAGCAGTTTTCAGGCGGAAAAGACATTCTATACTGCTTTGATGTAAAAAACAAGATGCAAAGCGGCGATTCTTGTGCTATACTGAAAAATAACAGCGGGGCGGGTACGCCCACCCGCGCAAAACAAAGGAGAAACGACCATGGAACAGCTTTTGAAGATTCTGGAAGACAATGCGCGGCTGCCCATTGAGGACATTGCCACCATGCTGAATAAATCCCCCGCCGAGGTGGCGGCTATGATCGACCTGGCCCGGGCGCAGGGCATCATCAAGGGCTACAAGACCCTTGTGGACTGGGAAAAGGCCGGGGTGAACCGGGTGGAAGCAGTCATCGAGCTGAACGTCAGCCCCAAGAAGAGCCGCGGCTTTGATGAGATCGCAGCCACCATTGCCGCCTTTGACGAGGTGGAGAGCGTGCTGCTGATGAGCGGCGGCTATGACCTGCAGCTGGTCATCAAGGGCCAGACTTTCCAGGAAATCGCCCTGTTCGTGGCAAAGCGCCTGAGCCCGCTGGACGATGTGCTGTCCACTGCCACCCATTTTGTCCTGCGCACCTATAAAAAAGAGGGCCGCCTGTATCAGGACGAAGAGATCGATGAAAGAGAGTGCACGGTTCTGTGATGGATTACGATAAACTGATCGCGCCTGCCGCACGGGAGATGCGCCCCTCCGGCATCCGCAAATTCTTTGATCTGGCCGCTGATATGCCTGAGTGCATCAGTCTGGGCGTGGGCGAACCGGATTTCAAAACACCGTGGGCTGTGCGGGAAGCAGGCATCGAGAGCCTGGAGCATGGCCGCACCCGCTACACCGCCAACGCAGGCCTGAAAGAGCTGCGGGCGGAGATCTGCAGATATCTGGAGCGCCGGATGCACCTGCACTACGACCCCCTGCGGGAGGTGCTGGTGACCGTGGGCGGCAGCGAAGCCATTGATATGTGCATCCGCGCCATTGTGCAGCCCGGGGATGAGGTGATCATCCCGGAGCCCTGCTTTGTCTGCTATGAGCCCATCACCACCCTGTCCGGCGGTGTGCCGGTGCATGTGCCCTGCCGCCAGGAGGATGAGTTCCGCCTCAGGCCCGAGGCCCTGAAAGCCGCCATCACCCCCAAGACCAAGCTCCTTATCATGCCGTTCCCCAACAACCCCACCGGTGCGGTGATGGAGCGGGAGGATCTGGAAGCCATTGCGGAGGTCCTGCGGGATACCAACGTCATGGTGCTTTCGGATGAGATCTACGCCGAGCTGAACTACGGCCTGCGGCCCCATGTCTCCATTGCCACCCTGCCCGGCATGGCCGAGCGGACCATTGTGGTGAATGGTTTTTCCAAGAGTTATGCCATGACCGGCTGGCGCTTGGGCTATGCCTGCGGCCCGGCTCCCATCATCAAAATTATGACCAAGATCCACCAGAGCGCCATTATGAGCGCCCCCACCACCAGCCAGTATGCGGCCATCACCGCCCTGCGGGATTGCGACGGTGAGATCGACAAGATGCGGGACGAGTACAACATGCGCCGCCGCCTGGTGGTGCACGGCTTTAACTCTATGGGCCTGACCTGCTTTGAGCCGCGGGGTGCGTTCTACGCCTTCCCCTGCATCAAGAGCACCGGTATGACCAGCCAGGAGTTCTGCACAAAGCTGCTGGAGCAGAAGCATGTTGCGCTGGTGCCCGGCGATGCCTTTGGCGCATCCGGCGAGGGCTACTGCCGTGTTTCCTATGCTTACAGCGTGGAGCACCTGACCGAGGCCATGAAGCGCATCCGGGCGTTCCTGAAAGAAAACGGCATCAACAGCGGAGAGCAGTGAGGAGGAAGAACGATGGCAAAACTGAACTGCGTGACCGTTCTGGCCCCGGCCAAGCTGAATCTGGCGCTGGATGTGGTGGGCCTGCTGCCCAACGGCTACCATAACCTGGATATGACGATGCAGGCCATCACCCTGTACGAGCGGGTGGTGCTGCGCCGCAGCCAGAACCTGAGCCTGACCCTGCCGGGCAGCCCGGTGGCCGCCAACGATTCCAACACGGCCATCAAGGCGGCGCTGGCCTTCTTCCACTATACCGGCCTGCTGGCGGGTGTAGAGATCACCATTTACAAGAATGTGCCGGTGCGTGCCGGTATGGCGGGCGGCAGCGCCGATGCCGCCGGTGTGCTGGTGGGCCTGAACGTCCTTTATGGCGCAAAGCTCTCCATGAGTGAGCTCTGCGCGCTGGGGGCAAAGATCGGCGCGGATGTGCCCTTTGCCCTGATGGGCGGCACCTGCCGGGTGCAGGGCGTGGGCGATGTGATGAAAGCCCTGCCGCCCTGCCCGGACTGCTGGTTCACGGTGGTCATGCCCGATTACGGCGTTTCCACCCCGGAAGCCTTTGCCGCTTATGACAAAGTGGGCAGCAGCACCCACCCCGACTGCGAAGCCCAGGAAAAGGCGATCCGCGCCGAGGATCTGGCGGGTGTGTGTGCCGCCGCAGGCAACGCACTGGAGGAATGCAGCGGTGCCAGAGACAACGAGGCCATCAAGACCGCGCTGAAAGAGAACGGCGCTGTCACTGCCCTGATGACCGGCAGCGGCGCGGCTGTGTTTGGTATCTTTGAGAGCGAAGAAGCTGCCCGAAGCGCTGCCGAGGCTGTCAGGGTGCAGTGGCCGCAGGTGTATGTGGCTCAGCCCGATCGGGGCGGCGCGCGGGTCATCAGCCCGAAGTGGATGCTGTAACATGCATAACCTCCTTTCCAATGGGGAAAACTGCCCAAAGGAAAGGAGGTCTTTTTGTGCAGACCTTTTATAAAGTGTGCCTGATCCTGATGATCATTGGCGGCATCAACTGGGGGCTTGTGGGCCTGTTCCAGTTTGACTTTGTGGGCTGGCTGCTGGGCGGCAGCAGCTCAATCTGGTCGCGCATCGTGTTTACGGTGGTGGGTGTGGCCGCTGTCTGCGGCATCCCGGGGCTGTTTGCAGAGGAAACGGAAGAATGAAAAAACGGCTGCTGCACGGAAAATGTGCAGCAGCCGTTTTTGTGGATCATTCAGTTATCCCACCCCACCAGATCGGGCAGGGTAAGGGTCTCGTCCGAGCAGTGGGGGTCTGCGGGGCCGTCGGTGGGGGCGGTGGCCTTCTCCACAGCCCGCACGATCTCGCTGATGGCGGCGCAGTCCTCGGGCAGGTCGGTCTGGCTGCGGCCCGAGTGGGTGAACAGGATCTTGCCCAGATGGCCCACCACCAGCGTCAGCGGCAGCAGCTGAGGGGCTTTGGTGTCGTAGTGGTAACCGGCATCTCTGGCGGCCTTGTAGATCTTCTGGGCCGCAAAGCTCCAGCTCAGCAGGCCGCGGGTCTGCTCTACGCCCAGGTAGCCGTACAGTACGCCGGGGCCGTCGCAGATGACAGGAAAGGGGAAATCTGAGCCATGGGTGGCCTTAGCCACCGCCTGCGCCGAGGAACGTACCACACAGACAAGCCGTGCCCCCTTGAGCTGGGGCAGCGTTTTCAGGTAACGGGTGATATATTCGCGGCTGACAGGGTGGTCGAACCCAGGCAGGAAGATCATGCACAGCGGATGCTCCCCCTCGCACAGGGCGTAAAAATCATTGCCCGGCACCGTGGGGGTGTCGTAGGTGAAACGGGGGATGCTCGTCCCCACAAGATGTTCGCTTTTCATACCGCAATGCACATCCTTTCCATCATCACCAAAACCTCTCCGTTATTGCTGCGCAATGTCACCTCCCCTAATAGGGGAGCGGGGGCATCAGCGCCTGAGAGGTCGTCCTATAAAAAAATCCACACACTGGCCTTGTGGCAGGCCAGCGGTGGATGCAATGCTATAAAAAGATCCCGCCCGGTCGTCTGCGGCAATCAAACCTACCCTTACGGACAGGTGGGTGCCCTGTCGCCGGATTCACGCTTCCTCATCGAACCTCCATGGTCGACCCATGGCGGGGAGGTCTGCAATCCGCCGGAGAACTCCGGGCTCCCGTTGAATGATTAGTAGGATCATATAAACCGCAACAAATCGCGCCGGGCAGGAAGTCTTGCCTGGGAATCTGTCTGTGCAGGGGAATTACTCGATCTCGAACTGGTCGCTCAGGCGCTGCTCAAACAGCTTGCTGACTTCCATCAGAGTCTCGTCATCCTCCACAACGTCCAGATATTCGCCCTCGCTGTCCTCGCCCACGCTCAGGATGACCAGCTGTGCGTCCTCGTTGACATCCTCTTCATCCTCTGCGTATTCGACAACTGCAAGGTAATGCACGCCCTTATGGTCCAGCGCATCGATCACTTCAAACGTGACCTCATTGCCGTCCTCATCCTCAAGAGTCATCAGATCGGGCTGATATTCCTCTTCGGTGTTCGGGTTCTTGATCTCTTCTGCCATAAGATACGTTCTCCTGTCTATCCAAACCCAATCAAAGGGATGGTACTCAAATAAAATTACGCACACAGCCCGGGATTTGCTGCGTTCCCGCCGTCCCTTGCTGTGCTTATAGTGTAGCGTTTTTTTGCCTGCTCGTCAAGATGTTTTTCACACAGAAAATGCACGACAAATTTTCACGCATTTCCCTCTCGCTTCCCGGGCAGAAATATGCTATACTGAATTCTGTGTATCTCCCGCGTGCGGGGGAACTGCTATCAGAATATGAACGGAGGGATCTGTTTATGAATAAGACCCGTGTCCGGCTGGCGGCGCTGCTGCTGACCGTGAGTTTTGCACTGTCCGGCTGCAGCCTTGTGAAAAACATCGGCGGCAGCAGCGGAGCCGGAACAAAGACCATCACCCGCCCGGCGGTGGAATCGGCCGAGCTGCAGTTCACCCACCCGGCGGCGGGGGAACCCGTGGCGGTGTTCGATACCACGGCGGGTGTGTTCCGGGCGGTGCTCTTCCCGGAGCAGGCCCCGCAGGCCTATGATAACTTTGTGGGTCTGGTGCAGGCGGGCTACTATAACGGCCTGACCGTGACCCGTGTGGAGCAGGACTTTGTGGTGGAAGCCGGTCAGGGTGCTGACGGCAAGGGCACCACCATCTGGAATGGCAGCCGCTACCCGGCTGAGGCCACCGACAAGCTCCACCATTATTCCGGTGCTCTCTGCATGGCGGCGGACTCCTCCGGCAAGTGCGCCAGCGTCTTTTATATCATGTCCACTCTGCCCGGCGGGGATTCCATCACCCAGGAACTCACCGACCAGATGAACAGTGCAGGCTACCGCGCTGAGGTCGTTTCGGCCTATCAGACCGTTGGCGGCGCACCCTACCTCGACTACACCGATACCGTGCTGGGTCAGGTGTACGAGGGGATGGACGTGGTGGACACCATCGCTCAGGCCGCCGTGGATGAGAACCAGAAGCCCACGGAAACGATCACCATCAACAGCGTCAGCATTGAGACATATCAGGCGCAGTAACAACTGAAAATGACAAAACCGGCTTTCCTGTGGCAGTAGGAAAGCCGGTTTTGTGCTGAATGGAGAGAATGGGGGATATATCGGTCAGCGGGAAAGGCCGCTGACCCCACTGGCAATGACACCGCCGTCCATGACGATGTCCGTGCCGGTGAGATAACCGAGCCGTTCGTCCAGCAACAGGGCATACAGCGCGGCGATCTCTTCTGGCCTGCCGTTCCGCTTGAGGGCGGAATGGGCGGTAAAGGTCTGGGCTTCGGCGCTTTCCAGTTGACCCATGGGGGTATCAAAGTTGCCGGGGGTCACACTGAGGCAGCGCACCCCTTTGGCACCAAAGCGGGCGGCATCGGTTTTGGCAAACCAGATGACGAAATGCTTGCTGATGGAATAGGCCACACCGGTGCGGGCGCTCTTGGGCATCAGATTGATGCGGGCCATCATCTTTTTCAAAAATTTTTCCCGGTCGGTGCGGGCAAGGGGATAACTGTGTTTTGGCATGATGAATCCGGGGGCCAGATAGGCGCTCATGCTGGATGTATCAATGACACAGCCGCCCGGGGCCATGACAGGGTAAAAGGCATCATTGATGTTGACTGTGCCCAGCGCGTTGGCGCGCAGGATGGCTTCCGGGCTGCCCATGTGGGGACTCATGCCAGCAATGTGGAGCAGAGCCTTCACCTGCCCACGTTCCACGGCGTGCCGTGCCAGCTTTTCGCAGCTGGCACGGTCAGAGAGGTCACAGGCAAAGGCTTCGGCTTCGTGTCCGGCTTCGGTCAGCTCGGCCACGGCGCTTTCCAGTTTTGCGGCAGTGCGGCCTACCAAAATCACATGATATCCGGCTTCACAGACCAGCTTGGCCGTGGCGCGGCCCATGCCGCTGCCGCCGCCGGTAATCACACAGACAGGTTTCATGGTGTACCTCCTCAGTGAATCTTGCCGGTGGCCTTGAGCCAGGCGGCGGTGTCGTGGAGTGTTTCGGCGTAGGGACGGGGTGCAAAGCCCAGCTCGTTCTTGGCCTTGGAACAGTCAAAGGTGTTATTGCGCTCCAGGTTGTAGACCGCAAACTCGGTCAGCACGGGCTTTGTGCCCTTTTTGGCGGCCGATTTTTCCATCTGCTTTGCGGCAAGGTGGGCGAAGGAAAGGGGAAGGTAGAACTTGCAGCCCTTGCAGCCGGTATCCTCTTTAAGCATCCGGCACATTTCCTTCAGGGTGACTTCATCATTGCTCAGGATGTAGCATTCACCTTTGCGGCCCTTGTCGGCGGCGGCAATGGTGCCTGCGGCCAGATCCCGGACATCCACCATATTGAAGCTGCCCGCCATGCCGATGGGCATTTCGCCGTTCAGGATCTGGGTCAGGGTGCGGGAGGTCTGGCCAATGGCCGGATCGTTGGGGCCGATGATGCCGCTGGGGTGGACAACGCAGGCGTTCAGGCCCGCGTGGGCGGCATCCAGTACCTTCTGGGTGGCCATGGCCTTGCTGCGGCTGTACCAGCCTACCACCTTTTCCTCTTCATAGGGGACGAACTGATTCACCTCCCGGATGGGCTGCCCGGCAGGCAGCTCAGGAATAGCACCGGTGGAGGAAACGTACACGAACTTCCTGCATTCCGGGTGGTGCTTGGCGGCGGCAAGCATATTCTCGGTGCCGCCCACATTGACGGCGATCAGCTTCTCGCTGTAACCCGGGTCGATGGTGACCATGCTGGCACAGTGGATGCAGACGCTCTGGCTGCCCTCGGGGATGTTGAAGAAGGCTTCGCAATCCTCGGCGCTGCACAGATCGCCCTCAAAAACCTCGACCTCAGCGGGCAGATACTTGCGGGCAGGATCCCCCTTGAGGACGAAGGCACGGATGTGCTCCCCCCGTTCGATCAGCTGAGTGCAGATGTTGATGCCCAGGAAACCGGCCGCGCCGGTCAGCAGATAAATGGTGTTGGTGTTCATATTCATTTCCTCCCGCTTTTCTCTCAAAGTGTACGATACGGTTTACAGCATTGCGGCCAGACCCAGCCCCATGCTGTCGAACCCTTCAGAGACAGCCAGATAGGCATCCATCGTGTCCTCGTCGATACGGACGGGAGAAGAGGTGTTCCGGTTTTTGAGGCTGTTCAGAGTGGCAGCGAGTGCCAGACCGATGCCGTAGTTTGCACCGACCTCAGTCAGGGTGTAGTAAGCGTCCAGCGCAGTCTCGTCCAGGGTGGAAGCGGTCATGTTCTTGCGGTTCATCATGGTAAGTATCCTCCGTTTTATGTTTGAATATTTGTTGTTTGTTCTGTTGTGGAGCTCCGTGCTCCCTTGCGATGGCTAAAGGATACCCGACCAAGGTAAACGCAAGGTGAATATTTCTGTTTATCTTTTGTTTATCTTTGGGTGTATAATAGAGCCATACCATAGAAAGTGAGGAGACCTCATGCTGAAAATTCTGGTTGCGGAAGATGACGTGAGCACCAACAAGCTGCTCTGCGCCATTTTAAAGATCAACGGCTATGAAGCAATCCCGGCCTTCAACGGCGAAGCGGCGCTGGATATCATCGACCACCAGCACATTGACCTGCTGCTGTGCGATGTGATGATGCCTAAAATGGATGGCTTTGCCCTGACCCAGGCCATCCGGGATGGCGGCAGCATGATGCCCATCCTGATGCTGACGGCCAAGGCCCTGCCTGAGGACAAGCACACCGGTTTTCTGGTGGGCACGGATGACTACATGACCAAGCCGCCGGATAAGACCGAGCTGCTGCTCCGCATCAAGGCCCTGCTCCGCCGGGCCCGCATCGTGGATGAGCATAAGATCACGGTGGGGGATGTGGTGGTGGATATGGACAGCCGCACCGTGCGGCGGGGGATGGAGGTGCAGACCCTGCCGCCCAAGGAATTTGAACTGCTGTACAAACTGCTGGCCTACCCGGAGCGCACCTTTACCCGGATGGAATTGCTGGACGAGATCTGGGGCATCGACAGCGAGAGCGACGACAAGACCGTGAATGTCCACATCAACCGCCTGCGCAACCGCTTCTACGACTGGCCGGAGTTCGAGATCCAGACCGTGCGGGGTCTGGGGTACCGTGCTGTAAAGAAAGTGTGAGGATGATGAAAAAAATTGCGGAACGGATGCGCGGCTGCATCGAGACGCTGAGCCTGTCGGCCCTGCTGGTCATCAACCTGTCTTTTATGGTGTTGCTGATGCTGGGACTCTGTACGGTACTGGTCATCACGGGCGCGGACGGCGGCTTTATTTACCACGATGGCAGGATCGGCATCTGGGGAGTGCTCTGTTTTATCTATGCCGTGTGCAGCCTGATCGCGGTGAGCATGGTGGTGATGATACGGATGGTTTTTATCCACCCATTGCAGCGGAACATTGAGGCTATGAAAAAATTGGCAAACGGGGACTTTGCCGTGCGTGTGGATCCCGCGGAACACGGTTACACGTCCCGGGAGATGGTCGAGTTTGAGCAGAGCTTCAACAAGGCAGCGGAGGAGTTGGGCGGCACTGAGATCCTGCGGAAAGATTTTATCAACAACTTCTCTCACGAGTTCAAGACCCCCATCGTCAGTATCAGCGGTTTTGCCGACCTGCTGCTGGAAGAGCAGCTGCCGCCCGAGGACCAGAAGGAATACCTGACCATCATCCGGGACGAGAGCAGGCGGCTGGCCGACCTGGCAACGAATATTCTGACCCTGAACCGGGTGGAGAGCCAGACTATCCTGACCGATAAAGCAGCCTTCCCGCTGGATGAACAGCTGCGCCAGAGCGTGCTGGTGACCCAGCAGAAGTGGCGGCAGAAGGAGCTGGATTTTGATGCCGACCTTGTCCCGGCAGAGTACACCGGCAGCGAGGGGCTGCTGAAAGAAGTCTGGCTCAACCTGCTGGACAACGCCGCCAAGTTCAGCCCTGAGGGCGGCACCGTGGCCGTGAACCTGCGCAAAGCAAAAAACGCCCTGATGGTCTCGGTGACCGATCAGGGCGAGGGGATGAGCGCCGACACGCAGGCGCATATCTTTGAACAATTCTATCAGGGCGACACCAGCCACACCACCCAGGGCAACGGTCTGGGCCTTGCCATGGTGAAAAAGGTGCTGGAGCTCCACGGCGGCAGTATCCAGGTGAACAGTGCCCCCGGGCAGGGCAGCTGCTTTACCGTGACACTACCCATATGAACGAAAAAGAGGCGCTGAAAAGCGTCTCTTTTTGCTTCCGGTTCAAATTTCGCCGGGGTGTTCCTTGCGCCAGGCGAGGTAATCCTCCAGAATGACCGTGGCGCTGACGGAATCCAGAATGGCCTTGCGGTGGGCACCAAAGGTCCCCACCTCGTCCAGGATATCGGCGGCTTCACAGGTGGACTGCCGCTCGTCCCACATCCGCACGGGCAGGCCGCTCCAGATCTGCAGGGTCTTGCCCAGCTTGCGGCTCTTCTCGGCGCGCTCGCCCTCGGTGCCGTCCATGTTGAGCGGCAGGCCCACCACAATGAGCTCTGCCTTCTGCTCCTGGGCAATGCGGCAGACCTCGGCGGCCACCTTGGGCCGGGCCTTCAGGGTGATCTGGGGGGTGATGGGCGTGGTCAGGAACTCGGTGGGGTCGCAGACCGCAAGCCCCGTGCGGCTGGCACCGTAATCAACTGCTAGAATCTTCATGGGGAGAGCCCCTCCTGCTTTGCTGTTTTTCCTCAGTTTACCACAGAATAGATTTTTCTTCAATTTTGCGGTACAATAAACTCAATTATTATCCATTGCGCAGGGCTGACCCGATATGCCAAAGGCTCTCCCTTCGGGAGAGCTGGCAAAGCCGCAGGCTTTGACTGAGAGGGTGAGCCCGTTATAGAAAGTGAGAAAACAATGTTACAGCTACTTCTGGGCGGTTCCGGCAGCGGAAAAACAACGCTGTTGTACCAGCGCATCCGCGCCCGGGCCGAAAAAGGGGAAAAAAGCATCCTGCTGGTGCCGGAACAATTCACTTCCAGCACCGAGGGCCGCATCTACCGTGAGCTGGGGGATGCCCTGTCCGGCATGGTGGAGAGTTTTTCTTTTACCAGTCTGGCAGAAAAGATCCTTTCCACCGAGGGCGGCGCGGCGGTGCAGACCCTCTCTGACGCAGGCCGTGCCGTGCTGGTGCGCCGGGCGCTGGAGGAGCTGCAGGACAATGTCCAATATTATCATCGCCACCGGCGCAGTGCGGCCTTTTGCCAGATGGCGGCCCAGACCATCGACGAGCTGAAGAGCGCGGGCCTTTCCGGCCAGCAGCTGGCACAGCTGGCCGGTGCCTGCGGAGCCGAGAGCGGTAAGCTCAGTGAGCTGGCCCTCATCTTTCATGGCTACGAGACCCTGCTGGCCCGCAGCGGCATGGACCCCTCTGACCGGCTGGAGCTGGCCGGAGCCCGGCTGGAGGAAGCGCTGGCCCGGCACAGCCTGCCGGAGTTTCTGCGGGACCGGGCGGTGTTCATTGATGAGTTCGATACCTTCAACGCGCCCAAAAAGCGGCTGCTGGGGGCCATGCTGGCGGCGCTGCCCAGCGTGACGGTGGCCCTCTGCGATGACGGTGCCCCCTTGCTGCCCGGTGACCTGAGCCTGTTCTCCGGGGCCAAGCAGGTGGCGGCGCAGCTGCGCCAGCTGGCCCGGAAAAATGGGGCAGAGGTGGCCGTTCCGCAGCTGTTGCGCAAGGATCTGCGTCACCGGAACGCCCCGGGCCTTGCCGCAGTGGCAGAGCTGCTGGAAACCGGCAGCTGCACCGCAGATGCCCCGGCGGGCGAGGTGCGGCTTTTTGCCGCGCCCAGCCGGGAGGAGGAGGCCCGTGCCGCTGCCGGTGCCATCCGGCGGCTGATGCGGCAGGGCGTGCGGTGCGGAAAGATCGCTGTGGTCTGCCGTGATATCGCCAAGTATCGTGCTGCAGTCCGGTATGAGTTCCGGATGGCGGAGATCCCCCTGTACTGCGATGAACCCACCACCCCGGAATTCAGCGCCCCGGCCACGGCGGTGCGGGCCCTGCTGGAGATCGCCCGGGGAGCCGACCTGACCGAGAACCTGACCACTCTTGCCAAGACCGGCCTGTGTGCCCTGAGCGAGGAGCAGGTCTGTGCGCTGGAAAACTATGCCTACACCTGGGCCCCCACGGCGGCGGCCTGGCGGGAGAAGTTCGAGCGCAGCCCCAAGGGCTTTGGGGAGCAGGAGCTGACCGAAGAGGACCTCCGCAACCGGGAGCGGGCAGAACATGCCCGTGCCCTGCTCGTGGGGGCGGTGGATGCATTCCGGGCCAAGGTGCGCGGGGTCAATGCCGAGGCCATCAGCCGGGCGGTGTATTTCTGCCTGAAAACGCTGGGAGCTGAGGAACAGCAGGCTGCTCAGGTAAAAGCCATCCGCGCGGGCCGGGGTATCCCGGCGGCGGAGGAAGCCGCCCGGGAGTGGAACGTGGTCATGGGGCTGCTGAACGAGATGGCCCATCTGCTGGGGGAGCAGACCGTGACCGTGGCCGAATACGAGGACCTGTTCGGGCTGCTGCTCCGCTCGTCCGACCTGGGGCACATCCCCCAGACCCTGGATGCGGTGGTGCTGGCCAGCGCAGGCAAGATGCGTCTGGACGCGCCGGACTATGTGTTTGTGCTGGGGCTGGCCGAGGGGGAATTCCCGGCCGCGCCCGGCGAGGTGGGTCTGCTGACCCACGCCGATCGCGATGCCCTGATGGCGCAGGAGATCGACCTGCCCGACTGCTTTGAGAACCGTGTGGTGCGTGAGCAGGTCTGCTTCTACAAGGCCCTGACCGCCCCTGCAAAGGGGCTGTGGCTCAGCTGGCCCAAGGGGCAGGGGCAGACCCTCTGCGCTGCGCTGGAACCCCTCGTGGAAGCGCTGGCCCCCGCTGCCCCGGAGCTGGAACTGACGGACCTTGCGGCCACTCCCGCAGATGGGCTGGACTGTCTGGGCGGCGGCTGGCCCCTGACGGAGACCGAGCGTGCCAGCCTGACAGAAGCCCTGCACACCCCCGGTGAGACCGAGCCGCAGGGCCTTGCCCTGCTGCGCCGGATGGCCGACACTGCCCCCCGGCAGGTGCATGACCTGCCTGCGCTGGAAGCGCTGCTGGGGCGGAAGCTGCGCATTTCGCCCAGCCAGCTGGAAAAATATTATACCTGCCGCTACGGCTACTTTTTGCAGTATGTGCTGGGGCTCAGGCCCCGCCGCCGGGCCGAGCTTTCCGCCGACCAGAGCGGCACCCTGATGCACTGGGTGCTGCAGATGGCGCTGGACCCTCACCCCGGCCCGGACAACCCCATGGCGGCGCTGCAGCCCTTTATGGAGCTGGATGATGAGGCCATGGCGAGCCTTGCCGCGCTGCTGGTGGACGAGTACGCCAAGCGCTATCTGCCCGAGGATACCGCCCGCTTTGCCTATCTGCTCTCCCGCCTGAAAAAGAGCATGACAAGCCTGCTGCTCTACCTGCGGGATGAGCAGCGGCAGTCCAGCTTCAAGCCCGTGGCCTGTGAGCTGAAGATCGGCCGGGGCGAGGATGCCGTGCCTGCCCAGGTATATCACCTGTCGGACGGGCGCACCGTCCAGCTGGTGGGCACCGTGGACCGTGCCGACGAGTGGGTGGAGGAGGACGGCACCCGCTGGGTGCGGGTGGTGGACTACAAGACCGGCACCAAAAAGCTGGACCTGAAGGAGGTCTACTGCGGTCTGGACTGCCAGATGCTGCTCTACCTGTTCAGTCTGACCCGGGATAAAAGCGGCCGCTTTACGGGGGCGGAACCGGCAGGTGTGCTCTATCTGCTGGCCGACCCGGCCCCTGAGACCACCACCCGCGAAAAGGCGGCTCACAGTGTGGAATACAAACTGGACGGTCTGGTGCGGGACGAGCAGAAGCTGTTCGATGCCATGGATGCCGACGAGACCGGCAGATATCTGCCCTTCTCCTATTACAGAGGCGCGCCCAGCCCCTACCAGAAGGACAAGCGGGCAGACATCGCCAAGCTGAACCGCATCCAGCTGCATCTGGATGATCTTGTGACCCGGATGGGCCAGCAGCTCTATGAGGGGCAGATCGCCGCCGAGCCGCTGGTCGCGGGCCGGAGCCCCTGCCAGTGGTGTGATTACGGATTTGTCTGCTGCCACGAGACCGGCATCGGGGAGCGGGCGCTGGAGGCCCCCGCAAAGCCCTTTGAGGCTCCCGGGCAGCCCGAAGAAGGAGAGGAGGAACAGGCATGAGTGAACCCAAGTGGACCCCCGCCCAGCGGGCCGCCATCGAGGACCGGGGCGGCGCGCTGCTGGTGAGCGCGGCGGCGGGCAGCGGCAAAACGGCTGTTCTGACCGAGCGGGCTGTCCGGCTCATCACCGACCCGGAGCATCCCGTGGATGCGGACCGTCTGCTCATCGTCACCTTTACCAATGCGGCGGCGGCAGAGCTGCGGGCCCGCATCGGGCAGGCGCTTCTGAAGCGCAGCCAGGCGGAACCCGGCAATGGCGCGCTGCGCCGCCAGCGAATGCTGCTGCAGCGCGCGCCCATCTGCACCATCGATGCCTTCTGTCTGGACCTGCTGCGCAAGCACTTTCAGGCGCTGGATATCCCGCCGGATTTTTCCCCCGCAGACCCCGGCAGTGTGGAGCTCCTGCGGGCCTCTGCCCTGAGCGAGACGCTGGAAAATGCCTACCGCGACCCGGATTTCTGCGCCTTTGCCGACCTCTACGGCAAGGGCCGCACCGACCGCGCGGCGGGCGAGACGATCCTGCATGTCTACGATTTCCTGCGCGCCCTGCCCGATTACGACAAAAAGCTGGACGAATTTCTGGCTCCGTGGCAGGAGGAAAATGGCTTTGCTGCCTCCTGTTGGCATGATCTGCTGCTGGCCGAAGCCACCCGCAGTGCCAGGGCAGCAGGGGAACTGTTCCGCGCCGCGCTGGCTGACTGCCCGGGCGACCGGGAGCAGGAGTTGGCCGATGCCGAGGAAAAGAAAACGCCCTCTGCCCGGGAAAAGGCAAAAAATGCCGTGCTGGAAAAATATACCGATGCACAGGAACGGCTGGACAGGGCTGCCGCCCTGCTGGGCAGGGTGGAACAGCTGGCTGTGGCGGGGGAATGGACCCCGCTTTACGATCTGCTGACCCCCTATGTGCTGGGTATGGAGGAGCTGCCCGGCCTGAAAGGAATGAAAAAGCGGCTGAACGGCGAACGCAAAAAAGTCATCCGCACCCGCGCCGATGAGGGCGCGGCCCTGTTTGCGCAGATCCTTGAGCTGATCCCCTGCAGTGAGGAGGAGGCTGAGGCAGACCGCAGGGCCGCGGAGCCCCGCCTGCGGGCCCTGTTTGCGGCGGTGCGGGATTTCGATGCCCGGTTCTCGGCCAAAAAGCGGGACCGGAAGCTGCTGGAGTTCAGCGACTTTGAGCATCAGGCCCTCCGCCTGCTCCGTGACCCGGACGGCACCCCCACTGCGCTGTGCGGGGTCATCCGGCAGAACTACGCCGCCGTGATGGTGGATGAATATCAGGACACCAACGCCCTGCAGGATGCCTTGTACCGGTGCCTTGCATCCCCGGCGGGGGACGACCTCTTCCTGGTGGGAGATCTGAAGCAGAGCATCTACCGCTTCCGGCAGGCAGATCCCAGCATCTTCCGGGAAAAACTGGACAGCTGGCCCGCCCTGCCCGGCGGCGCAGCGCGGCCCCGCCCGGCAGAGGGTACCCCCGGCACCGATGCCATGCTGGCGCTGGATGCCAACTTCCGCTCGGCTCCGCAGGTGGTGGAAGGGATCAACTTCCTGTTTGAGCGGCTCATGTCCCCGGAACTCGGCGACACGGCCTACGGCGACGGCCAGCGGCTGGTCTGCGGGGCACCCGGGGAATACACGGGCAGCGTGGAGGCGCATTTCCTGCCCGATGACACCGCCGAAACGGACGCGGGCTGGATCGCCCGGCGCATCGAGGAGATGGTGCAGAGCGGCGAGCCGGTGCGGGACGGCAGTGCCACCCGCCCGGTGCAGTACGAGGACTGCTGCATCCTGCTGGCGGCGCGCAATGATTTTCCGGCCTATGTGGAAGCGTTGACCGCCCGGGGCATCCCGGTGTATGCGGATGCCCGCGAAAACCTGCTGGATGCCCCCCACATCCGGCCCCTCATCGCCCTGCTGAAGGTCATTGACAACCCGGCGCAGGATATCTATCTTGCCGCTGCCATGCTGGGCCCGCTGTTTGGTTTCACCGATGACGACCTTGTCCGCCTGCGGGCCAGAGCCGAAGAGATCCAGAAGCAGCAGGGGGAAAACACCCCCCAGCGCATCAGCCTCTACGGTGCGCTGCTGCTCACCGTGAACAGCGGGGAGGACACCCCTTTTACCGGAAAAGTCCGGGCGTTCTATGCCCGGCTGACCGAGCTGCGCCGGATGGCCCGCAGTGCCCCGGCAGAACAGCTGCTGGAGGAGATCTTTGCTTCCACCGGCTACCTTGCCGCACTGGGCGTGATGGAAAACGGTGCCCGCCGCCGGGAGGATGCCCGACGGTTTGCTTCCTTCTGTGCCGGGGCTGGCTCCGGCGGCATCTCGGCGCTGGTGCGGGCCATTGACGCTGCGGCGCTGGCAGGCTCCACGGGGCAGGATACTGTGCCCGGCGGCTCCCGCCCCGGCTGTGTGACCGTGATGACCATCCACCGCTCCAAGGGCCTGCAGTTCCCGGTGGTGTTCGTGGCCGACACGGCCCGTCGCTTCAATGCCACCGATACCCGCCAGCCGGTGCTCCTGCATCGGATGTATGGGGCAGGCCTGCGCCTGCGCCCCGAGGAGGGCGAGGGCGCGTACAAGACGGCGGCTTACACGGCGCTCTCCAATGTCCACGCCGCCGAGATGCGCAGTGAGCAGATGCGTCTGCTCTATGTGGCGCTGACCCGCGCGCAGGATAAGCTTATCCTGACCGTGCCGCTGGGCATCGGAAAGACCTCCAACCCCTTTACCAGAGCGGCGGCCTTCCTTGAAGCCGGGGCGGGTCAGACGCTCTGCCGGCAGGCAAACAGCTTTGCCGACTGGCTCCGCGCGGCCCTGCTCGTCCACCCCAATGGCGGCCCTCTGCGCCGGCTGGCCGAGGATCTGGAACTGCCCTTTGCGAATACCGGGAGCACCATCACCCTGACGGTGCAGCAGGCACTGCCAGAGGGCGTGGAGCCGCCCGACCCGGAACTGGAGGAAAGGCCGCTGGCACAGGCTGACCCGGCTCTGACCGAGATGCTGCGGCAGGGCTTTGCCTGGCAGTACCCGGCGGCAGAGCTGGCCCAAGTGCCCGCTAAGGTCAGCGTGACCGGCATCGTCCACAAGGCAGAGCAGACCACGCTGGAGCGCCCGGGCTTTCTGGCAAAGGACGGTCTGACCGCTGCCGAGATGGGCACGGCCCTCCACGCCTTCCTGGAGCACGCCGATTTTGCGGCCCTTGCGGCGGCAAAACAGGCGGGCACGCTGGAAACGGCGATCCCCGCCGAGCGTGACCGGCAGGTGGAAGCAAAGCTCACCGCGTCCGAAATTGCGGAGAAGCTGGATGCAGGGCGCATCCGCCGCTTTGTGGAGAGCGAAGCCTTTGCGCGTATCTGTGCCGCGGATGAGGTGCTGCGGGAGCTGGACTTCATCACGGCTCTGCCTGCCGCCGAGGTGCTGACCGCCCAGGGCACTGCCCCCGCCGACAGCGCTGCCGTGGCACAGGCAAAGGTGCTGGTGCAGGGCATCGCTGACCTGGTGCTGGTGTTCCCGGATCACCTGGAGCTGCTGGATTACAAAACGGACCGCCGAAAATCCGAAGCGGACTTCCTTGCCGCCTATCGCGCCCAGCTTGACCTCTATGCCCTTGCCATCAGCAAGCGCTTTGCCCCAAAACCGGTGACCTATAAGGGCATCTACTCGCTGGAGCTGGGGAAGCTGATTGAAGCATAAGGAAAACGGGCTCGCCCTCTCAGTCTCGCATTTGCTCGACAGCTCTCCCAAAGGGAGAGCCCTTGGCAAAACCATGAACTTTGCGTGGACTGCCAAAGCCTCTCACTTTGGGAGAGGTGGCATTGCGTAAGCAATGACGGAGAGGGCGAGGACGCTATCGGAAACGTACTTCTTTTTCAAAAGTCATATTTTTCCCTGAAATCGCGTAAAAGTGCTTGACAGGGCTTTGTGGGTGTGGTAAACTGTTCCGGTAAAGAAAGCAGCTACGGCCTGTGCCGCGCTCGCCTTGTGGGGTCGGAATCCCCGGGCTATACCCAAACACGGTTCGATTCTTTGAACGAACTGCGCTTTTGTGTGAAATTTCGCGCGGCTGTCCTGCAAATGGGCGGCCGCGTTTTCTATGCCAAATATTGCAACACTATGGATTATTGTTTGGAGGTGCATTCATTATCGCTACCGCTGGAAAGTCGAAGGAACTGGAGATCAACGGTCAGATCCGTGATCGTGAAGTTCGCCTGATCGGTGCCGATGGCGAGCAGAAGGGCGTTGTGTCCATTCAGGTGGCCATGCGCGCTGCAGAAGAAGCCGGGCTCGATCTGGTCAAGATCGCACCGCAGGCTACCCCGCCTGTGTGCAAGGTGCTGGATTACGGCAAATACCGTTTTGAACAGCAGAAGAAGGAGAAGGAAGCCAAGAAGAACCAGAAAGTGGTCGAGGTCAAGGAGACCCGCCTTTCGCTCAATATTGACACCAACGACTTCAACACCAAGCTGAACCAGACCGCCAAGTTCCTGGCCGCTGGTCACAAGGTGAAGGCTTCGATCCGCTTCCGCGGCCGTGAGATGGCGCACAGTGCTCTGGGTGCTGACGTGCTGAAACGCTTTGCCGAGGCTCTGCCCCAGGCAAGCATGGATAAGCCGCCGGTGCTCGAGGGCCGCACGATGTCCATTCTGCTGATCCCGAAACCCAATAAGGACTAATTTTAGGAGGAAACTAAAATGGCTAAGATGAAACTGAAGACGCATTCCGGCGCTAAGAAGCGCTTTAAGCTGACCAAGAACGGCAAGATCAAGCGCGGCCACGCATTCCGCAGCCACATCCTGACCAAGAAGACCACCAAGCTGACCCGTGGCTACCGTCAGCCCAACTACGTTGATAAGACCAACGCCGCTACCATCAAGAGCATGCTGCCCTACGCCTAAGTGCGAGCCGCAGGCAAAGACATTCTAAGAGATAACTAAAGGAGATATAAAAAATGGCACGTATCAAGGGCGCAACCATGACTCACAAACGTCGTAAGAAGATGCTGAAGCTGGCTAAGGGCTTCTATGGCTGCAAGAGCAAGCACTTTAAGATGGCCAAGCAGCAGGTCATGAAGAGCGGCAACTACGCTCTGGCTGGCCGCCGCATGAAGAAGCGTCAGTTCCGCAACCTGTGGATCTGCCGCATCAACAATGCAGTTCGTCCCCTGGGCATGAACTACTCCACCTTCATGGCTGGCCTGAAGAAGGCAGGCATCGAGCTGAACCGCAAGATGCTGAGCGAGATGGCCATCAACGATCCTCAGAGCTTTGCTGCTCTGGTCGAGACCGTGAAGAACGCCTGATAAAGACCTGAAAGACGCCCGCGCGTAGTAAAATACGCGGGCGTCCTTTTTGTATATTTTTGTATCTTCTGGAGGACCGCATGGAAAAGATCACCAGCCGGGAAAACGCAAAGATCAAATATGCCTGCCGCCTTGCTTCCAGTGGGGCGTTCCGGCGCAGTGAGGGGAAATTTCTGGCCGAGGGCCGCAAGCTCTGCCCGGAGCTCTGCCGCGGCGCGGCGCTGGAGACCCTGTTCTGCACCGAGGCAGCGCTGGAAAAGTGCCCGGAGCTGGCCGGACTGCCCGGGGAGCACTATCTGGTGGAGGACCATGTGGCCGATAAGCTGGCCGATGTGGGCACCCATCAGGGCGTGTTCGGCGTGTTCCGCACCCCGGTGCACACGCTGGACGAGGCAAAGACCGGCGGGCGGTATCTGGCGCTTGAGCGGGTGCAGGACCCCGGCAATGTGGGCACGCTGCTGCGCTCTGCCGCCGCGTTCGGCTTTGACGGCGTGCTGCTGAGCGATGGCTGTGCCAGGGTGTTTGCCCCCAAGACCCTGCGGGCCTCCATGGGGGCCGCCGTGCGGGTGCCGGTGATGGAGGTGGGGGCAATGCCTGCCGCCATTGCCGCCCTGCGGGCAAAGAACATCACCTGCCTTGCGGCGGCACTCTACCAGAGCCAGCCCCTGAGCGCGGCCCGGCCCGGCTACCCGGGCGGTGTCTGCGTGGTCATCGGCAGTGAGGGCCAGGGCCTGACGGAAGAGACCATTGCCGCCTGCAGCGGCACTGTGCGCATCCCCATGACCGACCGGGTGGAAAGCCTGAACGCCGGCATTGCGGGCAGCATCCTGCTGTGGCATTTCCGGGAGGAGAGCCTGTGACCGGGCCCGGCTTCGGCCAGACCAGTCTTTTCCCGCCCGAACCGGCCCCCGACCCGCTGCTCTGCTGGCTCTGGCTGGCAAACACGCTGGGGGCGGGCAGCAGCCATGCAGGCCGGGTGCTGGATGTGTTTGGCGGGGCGCAGGAGGCCTGGGAGAACCGGGATTCCGATGCGTTCCGCAAAGCGGTGGGCAGCCCGGCCTTTGCCCGGGCCAACCTGCCCGACAACACCCCAGCGCATTACCGGGCCTTTGCACGGCGGTGTGCGGCGCGGAATATCCGCATCCTGCCCTATGACGACCCGGATTACCCGCTGGCGTTTTCCCGCATTCCCGATATGCCGCTGGTGCTCTACTGCACCGGCGACCCCCTCTGGCTCAATGAGCCGGGGGCTGTGGGGATGGTGGGCAGCCGCAGGCCCACCGAGTACGGCCTGCAGGCGGCGGCAGATCTGGGCAGCGGGCTGGCCAAAAACGGGGCCATCATCGTCAGCGGTCTGGCCGATGGGCTGGACAGCGCCGGGCACCGGGCCGCAGTGAAGGAAAACTGCCCCACCATCGGGGTGCTGGGCGTGCCCATTGACCGCACCTACCCGGCCTCCAACCGGGAGCTGCGGAAAAAGATCGAGCAAAAGGGCTGCGTGATCAGCGAGTACCCGCCCGAGAGCGGCCCCGTTGGCCCCAATGGCTTTTTGCAGCGCAACCGGCTCATTGCGGCGCTGTCCTCGGCACTGGTGGTGGTGGAAGCGCAGGAAAAGAGCGGCACCATGTCCACAGTCAACCATGCCGAGCGGTATGGCAAGCCGGTGTTCGTGGTGCCGGGCAGCATCTACTCGCCCAACTCAGCAGGCACCAACGCCCTGCTGCGGGAGGGCCGTGCCAAAGCCGTTTGCAAACCCGGCGACCTGTTCGGGGTGCTGGGTCTGCGGGGTGCGGCGGCTCCGGCGGCGGTGCGCTCTGCGCCTGACCCCATGAGCGAGACCGAGCGCAGGGTGCTGGCCTGTATCGGCCCCAAGGCAAAGGGCGTGGAGGAGCTGGGTGCGGCAAGCGGCCTGCCCACCGGCCTGCTGCTGGGCACCCTGATGAAGCTGGAGCTGGCGGGCCGTGTGACCTGCCTGCCCGGCAAGCGGTATATTCTGCGCTGAACTGCGCAATTTAAGTTGAATGAAACCTCTCAGTCTCGCTGACGCTCGCCAGCTCCCCTAATAAGGGAGCCCTTGGCATTTCGTTGGGTTTTACTACCACCGTCAGGCTGGGAGTTTATAATATAGGAGAAGAGAACCATGGCAAAACTGGTAATCGTGGAGTCGCCGGCAAAGGCGAAGACCATTGGCAAATATCTGGGCAAGGATTACGAGGTCACGGCCAGCATGGGCCACATCCGGGACCTGCCTAAGTCCCAGCTGGGCATCGACGTGGAACATGACTACGCCCCCCAGTACATCAATATCAAGGATAAATCCAAGCTCATCAAGGAGCTCAAGGCAAAAGCCAAGCAGGCCGACGGCGTTCTGCTGGCAACCGACCCGGACCGTGAGGGAGAGGCCATCAGCTGGCATCTGGCCAATATCCTGGGGTTGGACCCCCACGAGCCCAACCGCGTGACCTTTGACGAGATCACCAAAAAGGGCGTGCAGAAGGGCATGGCCAATCCCCGTGCCATTGACGAGGATCTGTTCAACGCCCAGCAGGCCCGCCGCATCCTCGACCGTCTGGTGGGCTATAAGCTCAGCCCTTTTCTGTGGCGGAAGGTGCGCCGGGGCCTGTCGGCGGGCCGTGTCCAGAGCGTGGCGGTGCGGCTGATCGATGACCGCGAGAAGGAGATCGAGAACTTCAAGCCCGAGGAATACTGGAACGTGGATGCCACGCTGGGCACCGGCCACAAGAGCTTTACCGCCCGCCTGGCCTCCGACAGCACCGGCAAAAAGCTGCTGCCCAAAAACGAGGCAGAGGCCCGTGCCATCGAAAAGGGTCTGGAGGGTGCCGAGTATACCGTGGGCGAACTGAAAAAAGGCAAGCGGGCCAAGCAGCCCACCCCGGCCTTTATCACCAGTACCCTGCAGCAGGAGGCCTCCCGCCGTCTGGGCTTTACGGCTACCCGCACCATGCGTGCCGCCCAGACCCTGTACGAAGGCGTGGACATCGCGGGCCACGGCACCATGGGTCTGATCACCTATATGCGTACCGACAGCCTGCGCATCTCCGATGAGGCGGTCGCCGCTGCAAAGGAGTATATTGCGGACGCTTACGGCGAACAGTATATCTGCCCCTACAAGCGCACCTGGAAGACCAAGAGCGCGACCGCCGCGCAGGATGCCCACGAAGCCATCCGTCCCTCGGTGCCGGGGCTGACCCCTGACGAGGTGGACAAGAGCATCAGCGGCGATACCGCCAAGCTCTACCGGATGATCTGGAGCCGCTTTATGGCCAGCCAGATGGCGGACTGCCAGCAGGATACCGTGAGCGTGACCGTGTATGCGGGGGACTACCGCTTCAAGGCCAGCGGCTACACCGTGACCTTTGATGGCTTTACCGTGCTGTACGAGGAAGCCACCGATGAAAAGGAAAAGAAGGAGACCAGCCTGCCCCCGCTGGAACAGGGCCAGCTGCTCAAGCTCAAGGAGCTGAAGAGTGAGCAGAAATTCACCCAGCCCCCCGCCCGCTACACCGAAGCGACCCTGATCAAGGCGCTGGAGGAAAATGGCATTGGCCGTCCCTCGACCTACGCGCCTATCATCACCACCATCATCGACCGCGGCTATGTGGAGCGGGAGCAGAAAAAGCTCAAGCCCACCCTGCTGGGCCGCGCCGTGGACGGCCTGATGCTGGAGCAGTTCCCCCATATCGTGGACGTGGACTTCTCGGCTGAGATGGAGAAGAACCTGGATAAGATCGAGAGCGGCAAGGCCGATTGGCACAAGACCGTGGATGATTTCTATCAGGGCTTTGCCGCCAGCCTGGAACAGGCCGAAAAGAACATGGAGGGCAAGAAGGTCAAGGTGCCGGACGAGCCTTCCAGCGAGGTCTGCGACCTCTGCGGCCGCCCCATGGTCATCAAGGTGGGCAAGTACGGCAAGTTCCTGGCCTGCTCCGGCTTCCCCGAGTGCCGGGGCACCAAGCGTCTGGTCAAGGACACCGGCGGTGTCTGCCCCAAGTGCGGCAAGGGCCGGATGCTGGAGCGCAAGAGCGCCAAGGGCCGCATCTACTACGGCTGCGAGCGCTACCCCGACTGCGACTTTATGACCTGGGATACCCCGGTGCCCACCAAGTGCGAAAAGTGCGGCTCCACCCTGTTCCGCAAGGGCTCCAAGCTCTACTGCGCAAAAGAGGGCTGCGGCTTTGAGATGCCGGTGCCGAAGAAGGATTGATCAAACCGATAAACTGTCTCGCCCTCTCCGGCATCGCCTGCGCGATGCCACCTCTCCCAAAGGGAGAGGCAATGGCGGCAAACGGGCAGCTGCTGCTGACCGGGATGCTGCACAGGCTCCCCCTTTGGGGGAGCTGGACGCAAAGCGGCCTGAGAGGGCGAGGATGCTGAAGGATGAAATTATGAGTTACAAAGTAACTGTACTGGGTGCCGGTCTGGCAGGCTGTGAGGCGGCGCTATGGCTGGCAGGCAAGGGCGTTCAGGTAACGCTCTACGAGCAGAAGCCCACCCACTTTTCCCCGGCTCACAAGAGTGCGGGCTTTGCGGAGCTGATCTGCTCCAACAGCCTGAAGGCCGAGCGTCTGGATTCTGCTTCCGGCCTGCTGAAAGAGGAGATGCGCCGGATGGGCAGCCAGCTGCTGGAAGCCGCCGAGGAGGCCCGTGTGGCCGCGGGCGGCGCATTGGCCGTGGACCGGGACGCATTCAGCACCGCCGTGACCCGGCGGGTGGAGGAGTGCCCCAACATCACTGTGGTGCGGGAGCAGGTGGAGCACATCGATGAGAGTGCACCCATTCTGGTGGCCACCGGCCCCCTGACCGATGGTGCGCTGGCCGACGAGATCGGCCGCCTGACCGGCGATGAGCGGCTCCATTTCTATGATGCCGTGGCTCCCATCGTCACGGCCGAGAGTCTGGATTACAACAAGGTGTTCGCCGCTTCCCGGTACGACCGGGGCGAGGCCGATTACCTGAACTGCCCCTTCAATAAGGCAGAGTATGAGGCTTTCCACGCTGCGCTGGCTTCGGCAGAGCGTGCCCCGCTCCATGCCTTCGATGCCGGTGCGGAGCAGGGCGCACAGCCCGACCCCGATGCCCACGGCAAAAAGGCAGATACCGTCACGGTCTACGAGGGCTGTATGCCTATTGAGATCATGGCCGCCCGGGGTGCTGATACCATGCGCTTCGGCCCCCTGCGCCCGGTGGGTCTGGTGGACCCCAACACCGGCCACCGCCCCTGGGCCAATGTCCAGCTCCGCGCCGAGAATAAGGAACGCACCCTCTATAATATCGTGGGCTTCCAGACCAACCTCAAGTGGGGTGAGCAGAAGCGGGTGTTCAGCATGATCCCGGGCCTGGAAAATGCCGAGTTCGTGCGGTACGGTGTCATGCACCGCAACACCTTCCTGGATGCGCCCCGTGTGCTGGACGCGGGCCTGTTCCTGAAGGAGCACCCCAACGTGTTCTTTGCGGGCCAGATCACCGGCTTTGAGGGCTATATGGAGAGCGCCGCCTGCGGCCTGCTGGCAGCCCGGAGCATCTACGCCCGGCTGGAGGGCAGGCAGCTGCCCCCGCCGCCGGTGGATACCATGTGCGGCGCGCTGATCCAGTATCTGACCACCGAGAACAAACATTTCCAGCCCATGGGCGCGAATATGGGCATCCTGCCCCCGCTGCCGGCCGAGAGCCGCCCCCGTGACAAGCGCCTGCGTTACATGGCCGTGGCCGAGCGTGCCGTGGCCAGCTTCCAACAGTGGCTGAACGAAACTGCTCTTTAAGAAGGGAGAAACCCTATGAAAATTATCGTTGATATGATGGGCGGCGACAACGCCCCGCTGGCTGTGCTGGAAGGCACCGCGCAGGCTGTGAAAGAGTACGGTGTGCAGGTCATCGGCGTGGGCAGCGAGGAGCTGGTGCGCAAGACGGCTGCCGAGCACAATATCCCGCTGGACGGCATCGAGCTGGTCAACTGCACCGAGACCATTGAGATGTGCGATGAGCCTGCAAGGGCCATCCGCAGCAAGAAGGATTCCTCCATCGTGGTGGGCCTGAACCTGCTGAAGGAGGGAAAGGGCGATGCCTTTGTCTCTGCCGGAAGCACCGGCGCGCTCCATGTGGGCGCAAGCCTCATCGTGCGCACCCTCAAGGGCGTAAAGCGCCCGGCCCTGGCCACCATGGTGCCGGCCAAAAACAAGGCCTATCTGCTGCTGGACTGCGGCGCGAACGTGGAGTGTCGCCCCGAGATGCTGGCAGCCTTTGCCGTGATGGGCAGCTGCTATGTCAACAAGGTGGAGGGCCGCACCGCACCCACTGTGGCGCTGGCAAACAACGGTGCCGAGGAGAGCAAGGGCACCCCGATGCTCCGGGAAGCCCACCAGCTGCTCAAGGCAACACCGGGCATCCGGTTCGTGGGCAACATCGAGCCCCGTGACGTACCCAACGGTGATGTGGATGTGGTGGTCTGCGACGGCTTTACCGGCAATGTCATCCTCAAGCTGACCGAGGGCGTGGCCAAGATGCTGCTGGGGATGCTCAAGGAGATGTTCCTGGCAAACCTCGGCGGCAAGATCGCCTACCTGCTGCTCAAGAGCGGCGTGGGAAACCTCAAGCACCAGATGGACAGCGAGGAGTACGGCGGCGCACCCTTCCTGGGCGCAAAGCAGCCGGTCATCAAGGCCCACGGCTCCTCCAAGGCCAAGGGCATCAAGAACGCCATCCGGCAGGCCAAGATCTGTGTGGAGAACGACCTGTGCGGCACCATGCAGAGCGCGCTGGATGAGCTGACAACCTCTCAGGCCGACTGACATCGGCCAGCTCCCCTGGCAGGGGAGCCAAGAAAGAACGATTTTTGACATAAAGGGAGTAAGAAATCCATGAGCCATCAGTTGGAAACAATTATTGGTTACAAGTTCAAGAATCCGAAGCTGCTGGAGACGGCGCTCACCCACACCAGCTACGCAAACGAGAGCCGCACGCCGGTGCAGCACAACGAGCGGCTGGAATTTCTGGGCGACAGCGTGCTGCAGATCGTCTCGGCAGATTATCTGTTCCACGCCTACGCCGACCGGCCCGAGGGCGACCTGACCCGCATCCGTTCCAGCCTGGTCAGCGAGGGCGCATTGTTCCAGTTTGCGCAGGAGATCAATCTGGGCGAGTATCTGCGCCTGGGCCGGGGCGAGGAACGCTGCGGCGGCCGCACCCGCCCCAGCGTGGTGTCCGATGCCTTCGAGGCCGTCATCGCCGCCCTGTATCTGGACGGCGGCATGGAGGTGGCAAAGAGCTTCATCCTGCCCTTCATCACCGAGGGCAAGCACGCTGAGGCCGATTACAAGACCCGCCTGCAGGAGATCGTCCAGCAGAACCCCGAGGAGCGGCTGAGCTATGTGGTGGAGCAGGAATCCGGCCCCGACCACGACAAGCATTTCGTGGTGGCTGTCCGCTTCAACTCCGATAAGGTCGCCCGGGGCGAGGGCCGCAGCAAGAAGATGGCCGAACAGCACGCCGCCCGCGAAGCCCTCAAGCTCCTGGGCGTGATAAAGGAAAAGTAAATGGTATTCAAGGAACTGGAGATCCAGGGCTTCAAGAGCTTTCCCGATAAGGTCAAGATTACCTTTGACGAGGGCGTGACCGGCGTGGTGGGCCCCAACGGTTCGGGTAAGTCGAACCTGTCCGATGCCGTGCGCTGGGTGCTGGGCGAGACCAGCGCCCGCCAGCTGCGCGCCGCCGGAAAGATGGAGGATGTCATCTTTGGCGGCACCCGGCGGCGGGGGGCCATGGGCTTTGCTCAGGTGCGCCTGACGCTGGACAACAGCAGCCACGCGCTGGATGTGGAAGCGGACGAGGTGACCATCGGCCGCAGGTATTACCGCTCCGGCGAGAGCGAGTACAGCATCAACGGGCAGATCTGCCGCCTGAAGGATGTGTATGAACTGCTGCTGGATACCGGCATCGGCCGCGATGGCTACTCGGTCATCGGGCAGGGCCGCATTGCCGAGATCGTGGCGGCCAAGAGCAGCGAGCGCAGGGAGATCTTTGAGGAAGCCTGCGGCATTGCCAAATACCGCTACCGCAAAAACGAGGCCGAGCGCCGCCTTGCCGCCGCCGCCGAAAATCTGGAACGCCTGCGGGATATCCTGGGCGAGCTGGAGGCCCGGGTGGGCCCGCTGGAAAAAGAGAGCGAAAAGGCCCGGAAGTTTCTGGAACTGAGCGCCCGGCGCAAAACGCTGGAGGTGACCCTGTGGACGGACGGCGTGCACCGGGCCAAGGAAGCCGTGCGCCGTCAGGTGCGGGATTACGAGACAGCCCAGGCCGATTATGAGCGGTTCGACCGCCAGACCAAAGCCGCCGAGAGCGAGGCTGAGGAGATCCGGATGCAGGCACAACAGCTGACCATTGCGGTCGAGCGCCTGAATGGGGATATCCGCAGCATCACCGAGCAGATCAGCGGCAGCGAGAGCCGGATCGCCGTGCTGGAAAACGACATTGCCCGCAACGAGGAAAGCGCCGCAGACCTGCGGGCAGAGATCGCCGCCGGGCAGCAGGACAGCACCGAGGCCGCCGCCGCGCTGGAACGCCACCGCGCTGTGGCAAAGAGCATGGAGCTGGCGGGCCGGAAACTGGCCGCAGAGCTGGATGCCCTGAACGATGAGCTGGTGCGCCTGACCCGGGAAAACGACCAGAGCGGTGCCCGCCGGGATACCCTGCGGGGCGAGGTGGCGGCCCTGACGGCCCGGCACACCGAAGCGCAGGTGGCGCAGGCCGCCGCCGAGGCTGCTGCCGAGACGGCCCTGAGCCGTCTGCCTGCGTTGGAAGAAGCCGCCGAGGTGCTGGCTGTCCAGCGGGACGACGCAAAGCAGGATCTGGAGGATACCGTGCGGTACCTCACCACGCTGGCCGAGAATGAGCAGCAGCTCAAAAATATCCGGGCCGGTCTGGAACTCAAGCTGAAGAGCCGCCGCGCTGCGCTGGAGGAAGCCGACCGTGCCGAACAGCAGCTGAACCGGGAGCTGGATGCCGCCCGTCAGCGGCTTTCCGTGTTGCGGGAGCTGGAAAAGAACATGGAAGGCTACCAGAACTCCGTCAAGACCGTGATGCGGGTGGCATCCGCCCGGCGGCTGCGGGGCATCATCGGGCCGGTGTCCTCCATCCTGCGGGTGGAGCCGGGCCGGGAGGTCGCCATTGAGACCGCGCTTGGCGGTGCCCTGCAGAACATCGTGGTGGAGAACGAAGCCGCCGCCAAGGCAGGCATCGCCCTGCTGCGGAGCGAGAACGCGGGCCGCGCCACCTTCCTGCCGCTGGATACAGTCCAGCCCGGCGTGTTCCGGGGAAAACTGTCCGGCTCGGCAAGGCTGGCAAGCAGCCTGGTCCAGGCCGATGCACGGTACAGTGACATCGTGTCCAATCTGCTGGGCCGCATCATCGTGGTGGACGATATCAACGAGGCCTCCCGCGTGGCCCGGGACAACGGTTTCCGCAGCAAGGTCGTCACGCTGGATGGTCAGGTGGTCAATGCGGGCGGCAGCTTTACCGGCGGCAGTGTCCAGCGCAGCGCGGGTTTGTTCACCCGCAAGCAGGAGCTGGAGGAGCTGCGGGTCAAGGCTGCGAAATTGCAGAAGGAGTGCCTTGCCGCTCAGGAAAAGACCGACCAGTGCAAACAGCAGGCAGATGCCCTGAACGCAGAGCTGACCGCCGCCAGCAGTGAGCAGATCACTGCCGCCAACGACCGTGTGCGGGCCGAGGCAGAGCGCAAGCGGCTGGAAGCTGCCATGGAGCAGGCCGAGACGGCCCTTGCCGCGCGGCAGAAGGAGATCGACACCCTGAACGCCCAGCTGGCTGACAGCCGGGAAAAGGCCGCGCAGGCCGAAGCACAGGAAGCTGCGCTGGCCGGGGAGATCGAAGCAAAATCGGGCGAGCTGAACCGCATTGCCGAGGGAGACGATGCGTTTCTGACCCGGCAGCGGGTGCTGGCCGAGCAGGTGAGCACCAAGCGGCTGGAACAGGTGGGCCGCCAGAAGGATGCCGAGCTGGCGCAGGCGCAGATCGAAGCGCTGGAACAGCGCACCCGGGATGCCGAGAGCCGCCGGGCCTCTCTGGAAGAGAGCCTTGCCGCCCTTGCCGCCCGCAGTGATGCCTGCCGGGCCGAGATCGAGGCCATCCGCAAGGCCAAGACCGACAGCCGGGCGGAGATCGAAGCGAAAGAAGCCGAGATCCGGAAGGCCACCGAACAGCGGCTTTCCCGCCAGCAGGCCGAGACCGAGGCACTGGCCCGGGCCCGCACTGCTGCCGACAGCCGCGAGGAGATGGGCCGGGAGATGGCCCGTCTGGCCGAGCGGAAAGCGGCCGCTGAGAGCGAATATGATGCCACCGCCGCCAAGCTCTGGGATGAATACCAGCTGACGGTGAGCCAGGCCGAGGAGCTCTGCGTGGAGTTCGACAGCCTGCCCGCCCTGCGGTCGCAGGTGGCCGATCTGCGCAATCAGATCCGGGCGCTGGGCAATGTGAACGTCAGCGCCATTGAGGAATATCAGGAGGTCAGGGAACGGTACGATGCCCTGAGCGCTCAGGTGGCCGATGTGGAGGGCAGCAGGAACGAGCTGACGCGGATGATCGCCAGCCTGTCTGGCCAGATGAAGGAGATCTTCACCGACAGCTTCCGGGCCATCAACGAAAATTTCGGACGCATCTTTGCCGAGCTGTTTGGCGGCGGTGAAGCCAGCCTTGTGCTGGAGGATGAAAGCGATGTGCTTTCCTGCGGCATTGGCATTCAGGTGGCACCGCCGGGCAAGGTCATCAAGAATCTGGAAGCCCTTTCCGGCGGCGAACAGGCGCTGGTGGCCATCAGCATCTATTTTGCGATCCTGGCCGTCAACCCGGCACCGTTCTGTATCCTGGACGAAATCGAAGCCGCCCTGGATGATGCCAATGTCAGCCGCTTTGCACAGTATCTGCGCCGGGTGAGCGACAAGACCCAGTTCATCGTCATCACCCACCGCCGCGGCACCATGGAGGCCGCCAATGTCCTGTACGGTGTGACCATGCAGGAGGACGGCGTGTCGAAATTGCTCAAGCTGGATCTGGAACAGGTTGACGCGACGCTGGTTTCGTAGGTATAATAGATTAAACCTCTCAGTCTCGCTTCGCTCGCCAGCTCCCCTAGTAGGGGAGCCCTTGGCATACCGGGCAGCACTGAGCGCAAATCGTGAAATGGCGGGTTTTGCCATCACGGATAGAAACAGCAAAACAAAGGAGAGAACCAATGGGCCTCTTTGGATTTGGCAAAAAAGAAAAAGATAAGATGAAAGACGGCCTCGAAAAGACCCGCACGGGCTTCTGGGGCAACATTATGAATACCCTCACCGGCAGCAAGATCGATGATGATCTTTACGATGAGCTGGAAGAGCAGCTCATTCTGGCCGATGTGGGCGGTGAAGTGGCCATCAAACTGGTGGACAAGCTGCGGGACCGAGTGAACGAGAAGGGCCTGAAAACCGGTGAGCAGGCCAGCGATGAACTGCGCGACCTCATTGCCGATGAGATGCGCCCCGAAGCAGAGATGGACCTGAGCGGCACGCCCGCCGTCATTCTGATCATCGGTGTGAACGGGGTGGGCAAGACCACCAGCATTGCCAAGCTGGCCGATTTCTATACCCGTCAGGGCAAAAAGGTCATGCTGGCTGCAGGCGATACCTTCCGTGCCGCCGCCAGCGAGCAGCTGGAGATCTGGGCCGACCGGGCGGGTGTGCCCCTTGTCAAGGCGGGCGAGGGCGCGGACCCCGCCGCTGTCATTTTTGACACGGTCAAGTCGGCCACCGCACGCGGCTATGATCTGGTCATTGCGGATACCGCAGGCCGCCTGCACAACAAGGCAAACCTGATGGCAGAGCTTTCCAAGATCAGCCGCAGCGTCAAAAAAGCCAGCCCCGAGGCCAGTCTGGAGACCCTGCTGGTGCTGGATGCCATCACGGGCCAGAACGCCATCAGCCAGGCCCGGGAGTTCTGCAAGGCGGCAAACGCCACGGGCATCATCCTGACCAAGCTGGACGGCACCGCCAAGGGCGGCTGTGTCGTGGCGGTCAAGCAGCGGCTGGGCCTGCCCGTGCGGTTCATCGGCGTGGGTGAGGGCATCGATGACCTGATCCCCTTCACCCCGGAGGGCTATGTGGAAGAGCTGCTGCCCCGGCAGTGGAAACATTAAGTGTCGAACGGATCTGCAATCAGACCTCTCAGGCCGCGCTTTGGCGCGTCCAGCTCCCCTGGCAGGGGAGCCAAGTGTAGGAGTTCGACAGGGGCAGAGAGGAGAAAAACATGAAAATTTGTGCAGCGACCGGCAACGCCGGTAAGCTCCGTGAACTGCGGCGCATTCTGGAAGCGCAGGGCCACGAGGTGGTCAGCCAGAAGGAGCTGGGCATCACCATTGAACCCGATGAGACCGGCACCACTTTTGAGGAAAACGCCCTCATCAAGGCCGAGACCATCTGCAAAGCCAGCGGCCTGCCCACCATCGCCGATGACTCGGGCCTCTGTGTGGATGCGCTGGAGGGTGCCCCCGGCGTGTACAGCGCCCGCTACTGCGGCCGCCACGGCGACGATGAGGCCAACAACGACAAGCTGCTGGAGAATATGCAGGATGTCCCGGCGGAACGGCGCGGCGCAAAATTTGTGGCCGCTGTCTGCTTTATCCTGCCCACCGGCCGGCACCTGACCTGCCGGGGCGAGTGCCCGGGCAAGGTGGCCTTTGCGCGCCTGGCGGGCGATTACGGTTTTGGCTACGATCCGCTGTTCATCCCAGATGAATGCGGCGTGGGCAAGGCGGAAAAGCGCCCCAATACCGAGGGACGCAGCTATGCCCAACTCACCCCGGACGAAAAGGATGCCATCAGCCACCGCGGTGTGGCGCTGGCAAAGCTGGAAAAAGAATTACCTGAATTTCTGAAATAAAAGGAGAAAAAATTATGTTGACGAGCAAACAGCGCGCCATTCTGCGCGGCAAGGCAAACACCATGGACCCCGTTTTCATCGTGGGCAAGGGTGAGATCGACGAGACCATGATCCAGGGCGTGAAGGACTGCCTGGATGCCCGGGAACTGATCAAGCTCAAGGTGCTGGAGAGCAGCATGTACAATGCCCGTGAGGCCTCTGTCAAGCTGGCAGAGGCCACCGGTGCCGACTGCGTGCAGGTCATCGGCTCCAAATTCGTGCTCTATCTGCAGAAGAAGAAGGACAGCGCCTACGCTGACCTGCTGAAATGAGGCTCCTGCTGTACGGCGGCACCTTTGACCCGCCCCACAACGGCCACCTGAACAATCTGCGCGCCGCCGCTGCCCGGGTGCGCCCGGACAGGGTGGTGGTGATGCCTGCGGGGCTTTCCCCCTTCAAGCAGTCCACCGCCGCCCCCGGCAGCGCCCGGGTGGAGATGTGCGCGTGCTTCCGTGCACTGGAAGCGGAGGGGGCTGTTCCGGCGCTGTGTGTCAGCGGCTGGGAGGTGGAGCAGGCCGCGCTGGGCAGGCGCAACTATACGGTGCTCACGCTGGAAATGCTGGCCCGGACTTACCCGGAGGCCGAGCTGTACATGGCCATGGGCAGCGATATGCTGCTGAGCTTTGACAGCTGGCACCGCTGGCAGGAGATCCTGCGGCTGGCCCGGCTGGTGGTCACGAGCCGGAATGTGGGCGATGCGCCGGAGCTTCACGCCAAGGCAAAGCAGATGGACCCCACCGGGGCCCGCATTCTGTTTGCACAGGTCGAGGCTCTGCCTATGGCCAGCAGTAACCTGCGTGCCCGCCTTGCAGCAGGGGAAGCGTGTGAAAATGAACTGCCCGCCCTCGTGCGCCGGGTCATCCGGCGGGAGGGGCTTTACCGGGCAGACAGAGGGGAAAGCGGAAACCATGAATCTGAAACAGGCAAAGGAACTTGTGCGCGGCCGGTTGAGTGACAAGCGTTACGAGCATACCCTGAACGTGAGAAAAATGGCCGTCAAGCTGGCAAAGCGGTATGGCGTGGATGAGGACAAGGCCGCGCTGGCCGCCCTGCTGCACGACTCGGCCAAGGAGATCAGCAAGGACGAGATGCGCGCCATCATGCGGGCCCACCCGGAACTGGCCGAGGGCGGGGAAGAGCGCCCCACCCCGGTGTGGCACGGCATCTGCGCCGCCATCCTGGCCCGCACCGAGTGGGGCGTGGAGGATGAGGCTGTGCTTTCGGCCATTGCCTGCCACACCGCGGGCAAGCCCGGCATGAGCAGGCTGGATAAGATCGTCTATCTGGCGGATATGTCCAGCAAGGAGCGGGACTGGCCCGGGGTGAACAAGCTGCGCAAGCTGGAGCTGAAGGATCTGGATCTGGCCATGCTGGCAGCCCTCAGGCAGACGAACGACTTTGTGCTCTCGCAGGACAAGCCCCTGGACCCCATGTCCAAGGCGGCCTACGATGAGATCAAAGCAGAGGTGGATGCCCGGGCTGCAAAGGCCGGGTGAGCCTGTTTTTCTGCACACACCCTGCTCCGGAAAAGAATACCGATTGCAGATTGTGGGTAAGAATGCTATACTATGGAACATGACGACAGTCTCTGTCGGAATAAAAAAGCTGGAGGAACCGAACGAATGAGTCAAGGTCCGCGTCATATCAATACAGACCGCTCGCTGAACCGTCCCACGGAGCAGCGCCCCACGGAGGCTTCAGCCCTGCATCAGGTGTCGCTGTCCGGGCAGCCGGATTTCTTCCAGAACGAACAGCCCGCACCCCAGCGGCCGGAACCGCCCCGCCAGAGCGCGGGCGGCGGACGCGGCGGCAACGGCGGCAGTCAGCCGCCCCGGCACGCGGCCCCCGCTGATGCTCCCCGCCGCCGCAAAAAGAAGAAAAAGACCCCCGTGTGGCTGCCGATGGCTGTGACGCTGGCGGTGCTGGCCGTGATCTCGGGCGTGGTGGTCTACGCCGTGAACATGGTGAACAAGGTGGAGGATAATCTGAAGCCCGAGGAGAACGCGACCTCGCTGGTGGAGGAGATCCAGACGCTGGAGGAGTATAAGGGCGATGTGGTGAACATCCTTGTCTGCGGCATCGACTATGAGGAGGGCCGCGCCTATTCCTCGGACGGCAGCAACGACGGCATGACGGATATGATCCTGTACTGCCAGTTCGATATCAAGGGCGGTGCCCTGCGGATGCTGCAGATCCCCCGCAACAGCCTTGTTGCGACCCAGAACCGCAAGATCACCCTTTCCAACGGCAAGACCTACGCGGCTACCAACTATCAGATCAACTCGGTGGCCCTCTCCAACGGCGGCGACATTGCCGCGCTGGCGGAGGTCATCTATGACCAGTACAAACTGCCCATCGACTACTATGTGACCATTGATATGCAGGCACTGGTGGAAATGGTGGACAACTTCGGCGGCATCGAGGTGTATATCCCCCACGATATGTCCTTTGCGGGCAGTGTCCTGAAGCAGGGCTACCGCAACCTGGACGGCGCATCGGCAGAGTTCTTTGTCCGCTGCCGCCACGGCGAGGGCTACGCCAACTCGGATATCGACCGCCTGAACATGCAGCGCTACTTCTATGCCGGCCTGTTCAAGCGGGTGCGCAGCATGGGCGTGACCGATGTCATTGCGCAGCTGCCCCTGATCTTCAACAACTATATCCACACGGATATGGATCTGACCACCATTGCCAAGATGCTGGTGTCCTTTACCCGCATCGACAGTGGGAACATCATGCTGGCCCAGACCCCTGTGTTCATGGGCGTGCCCAATGTGGGCAAGACCAGCAGCTTTGACGGCTACTCCTGCGTAGTTCCGGATGCCGGTTCCATTGCAGAGCTGCTGAACACCTATTTCCGCAATTACACCGGCCCCGTGAGCGCCGAGGAAATGAACCTTGTGACCAACAACTGGCCCCACGGCACCGCTTCCACCAGCGCCAACGTCCAGTTCGTGGGACAGCTGGACAAGGAGTCCGATGATGCCATCCTGAGCGGCGATACCGACGTGGCAGGTGCGACCACCACCGACGGCCAGGCCGCGGGACAGTAACAAACCAGAGAGGAGACTTTTATGGAAAACAAGATCGACAGCAAGACCCTTGCCATTGAGATCGCAAAGATTCTGGACAAGAAAAAGGCCCAGGATGTCCGCGTGCTCAAAGTGGAGAGCCTGACCGTTCTGACCGATTACTTCGTCATTGCTTCCGGCACCTCCACCACCCAGGTGGGTGCTCTGGCCGACGAGGTGGAGTACGAGCTTTCTCAGAAGGGCATCGAGCCCTACACCACCGAGGGCTTCGACTCCAAGAACTGGGTGCTGCTGGATTATTCCAGCGTCATCGTGCACGTCTTTGTGCCCAACACCCGCACCTACTATGATCTGGAACATCTGTGGGCCGATGGTGAGCCCATGGATATCTCGGAATATCTGACCCCGGAAAACAGTCTGTAAGCTTCCCTGCCTGCAAGGGCGGCTGCCGAATATGAGGAGTGATTGAAAGCTATGAAGTATGATTACAAGGCCGTTGAGGCCAAGTGGCAGAAGGTGTGGGAGGACGAAAAGACCTTCCATGCCGAGATCGACCACAAAAAGCCCAAGTTCTATGCGCTGGTGGAGTTCCCGTATCCCTCGGGTGCGGGCCTGCATGTGGGCCACCCCCGCAGCTATACTGCCCTGGATGTGGTCAGCCGCAAGCGCCGCCAGAACGGCTATAACGTGCTGTACCCCATGGGCTGGGATGCCTTCGGTCTGCCCACCGAGAACTTTGCCATGAAGAACCACATCCACCCGGCCATCGTCACCAAGAAGAATGTGGATCACTTCCGTGAGCAGCTCAAGGCGCTGGGCTTCTCCTTTGACTGGGATCGCGAGATCAACACCACCGACCCCGAGTACTACAAGTGGACCCAGTGGATCTTCCTGCAGCTGTACAAGCATGGCCTGGCCTACAAGAAGGAAATGAACGTCAACTGGTGCACCGGCTGCAAGTGCGTGCTGGCAAACGAGGAAGTTGTCAACGGCGTGTGCGAGCGCTGCGGCAGCGAGGTGGTGCACAAGGTCAAGAGCCAGTGGATGCTCAAGATCACCGCTTACGCCGACAAGCTGATCGACGGCCTGGATGGTCTGGATTACATCGAGCGCGTTGCCACCCAGCAGAAGAACTGGATCGGCCGCAGCCATGGTGCAGAGGTGAACTTCGGTACCACCGCAGGCGATACCCTGACGGTTTACACCACCCGCTGCGATACCCTGTTCGGCGCTACCTACATGGTCGTCTCCCCGGAGCACGCCATGGTCAAGGAGTGGCTGGAAAAGGGACTGCTCAAGAATGCGGATGCCGTTACGGCCTATCAGGCAGAGGCTGCCCGCAAGAGCGATTTCGAGCGCAGTGAGCTGAACAAGGAAAAGACCGGCGTGAAGCTGGAGGGCGTGATGGGCATCAACCCCGTCAACGACAAGCAGATCCCCATCTTCATCTCCGATTATGTCCTGTCCACCTACGGCACCGGTGCCATCATGGCTGTGCCCGCCCACGATACCCGCGACTGGGAGTTCGCCAAGAAGTTCGGCCTGCCCATCATCGAGGTGGTCAAGGGCAATACCGAGTCCAATCTGGACGAGGCTGCCTTTACCGATGTTGCCACCGGCACGCTGGTCAACTCCGGCTTCCTGGACGGCCTGTCTGTGACCGATGCCAAGAAAAAGATGATCGAGTGGCTGGAAGCCAACGGCAAGGGCTGCGATAAGGTGAACTACAAGCTGCGCGACTGGGTGTTCAGCCGTCAGCGGTACTGGGGCGAGCCGATCCCCATGGTCAAGTGTGAAAAGTGCGGCTGGCAGCCCCTGCCCGAGAGCAGCCTGCCTCTGACCCTGCCCGATATCACCGACTTTGAGCCGGGCCCCGATGGTGAGTCCCCGCTGGCCCGCCATACCGACTGGGTCAAGACCACCTGCCCCTGCTGCGGCGGCCCCGCTACCCGCGAGACCGACACTATGCCCCAGTGGGCCGGTTCCTCCTGGTACTTCCTGCGCTACATGGACCCCCACTGCAAGGACGCTCTGGCCTCCAAGGAGGCGCTGGAGTACTGGTCTCCCGTGGACTGGTACAACGGCGGCATGGAGCACACCACCCTGCATCTGCTGTACAGCCGTTTCTGGCACAAGTTCCTGTACGATATCGGCGTGGTGCCCACTGCCGAGCCCTACCAGAAGCGCACCGCCCACGGCATGATCCTGGGCCTGAACCCCCACAGCTTTGTCAATCTGCCCGCTGACGAGCAGGAGAAGCTGCTGAAGGAGTATGGCAGCCAGAAGGCCGCCGAAAAGGCACTGGAAGAGAAGTACGGCGAGATGGCACGCCATCCCATCGTCAAGATGTCCAAGAGCCTGGGCAATGTCATCAACCCCGACGAGGTGGTGGACCAGTACGGTGCCGACACCATGCGTCTGTATGAGATGTTCATGGGCGACTTTGAGCAGGCCGCACCCTGGCAGACCTCTGCCATTGCCGGCTGCAACCGCTTCCTCGACCGCGTGTGGACGCTGTCCGACAAGCTGGTGGAGGGCGAGGGCTACCGCCCCGCCATTGAGACCCTGATGCACCAGACCATCAAGAAGGTGGGCGCTGACATTGAGGGCCTGAAGATGAACACCGCCATCGCCCAGCTGATGACGCTGGTCAACGCCCTGTACGACAACGGCGGCGCGACCAAGGCCGAGCTGGAGACCGTTGTTCAGCTGCTGAACCCGTTTGCTCCCCACATGACCGAGGAGCTGTGGGAGAAGCTGGGCCACAGCCACAATGAGCAGCTGGCCTACTACCCCTGGCCCCAGTACGAAGAGGCCAAGTGCGTGGAGAGCACCGTGGAGATCGCCGTGCAGGTGAACGGCAAGGTGAAGGCCCGCCTGAAGGTGGCTGCCGACATCGATGCTGCTGCCGCCATTGCCGCCGCCAAGGCTGACCCCGCAGTTGCCGCCGCTCTGGAGGGCAAGCAGATCGTCAAGGAGATCTACGTCAAGGGCCGTCTGGTCAACCTGGCCGTGAAGTAAACCTCTCAGTCACGCTTCGCGTGCCAGCTCCCCTAATAGGGGAGCCCTTGGCATGCCGGTGGGGCTGTGCTGGACGCACAAAGTGTTGTGTTGCGTAAACCAGCTGAGCCCTGCGACAGAGGCAAACAAAATCTCAAAAAAGTTTTCAAAAAAGGTTGACGAACGCATGAAAATGCGCTATACTGTCTACTGTTAGTTACCATGTAACAACGAAATTCCTGCCTCACGGTCCAAGGGAGGGAATAAGATGTCGGAAATTCGTGTTAAAGAGGGCGAGTCGCTGGAAAGCGCACTGCGTCGCTTCAAGCGCAGCACCGCTCGCAGCGGTGTGCTCGCAGAGGTTCGTAAGCGCGAGGCTTACGAGAAGCCGTCTGTTAAGCGCAAGAAGAAGTCCGAAGCAGCCCGCAAGCGCAAGTTCAAGTAATTAACTGCTTGAAATCGCACGTTGCTTTAGATTTCAAACGCGTTGCTAACGCCGATGTAGGAGAGCCTGAAACTCAGGCTCTCCTATTTTCATTTATGAAAAAGATAAACATCCTCGCCCTCTCCGTCATTGCTGCGCAATGCCACCTCTCCCAAGGGGAGAGGCTTTGGCAATCCGTGCAAAGTTATTGGTTTCGCCAGAGGCTCTCCCTTTGGGAGAGCTGGACGCGAAGCGGACTGAGAGGGTGAGCCTGTGAAAGGCAAAGAGAGGGTTCTGTATGTTAGTTACCCCCGAATATGTATTCAAGGATGTGACCCACATCACGCCGGAGTGGCTGGCCCAAAAGGGCATCCGGGCGCTGGTGCTGGATATCGACAACACCCTGACCGCCGACCGCAGTCAGGAGCTGCCGGAAGAAGTGGCCGAGTGGCTGGAAGCCATGCGCAGGGCGGGCGTAAAGCTGACCATCGTTTCCAACGGTGCCGAAAAGCGGGTGCGCCCCTTTGCGGAAAAGCTGGGCCTTGCCTACCTCTACCGCAGCGCCAAGCCCCTGCCCTTTGCGCTGGGGGTGGCCCGCCGCCGGATGCAGGTGAAGCGCAGGGAAATGGCCATGGTGGGCGACCAGCTCTATGCCGACCGGATGGCGGCGGCGCTCTATGGCATCCCGGGCCTGATGGTCATCCCCCGTGGGCCGGATCTTGGGGCACAGGTGGTGCTCAAGCGCAAGTGGGAGAAAAAACACTGGCAGGAATACTACGACCGGGGAGGTAAGACCCTGTGAGTGAGTGGAAGATCCGGTTCGGCACCGCAGGCACCAGCGACAGCTTCACGGCCATGGGGTATAAGAACAGTCTGGACATTCCGGCCTATACCGAAAAAATGGGGCTGGATGCCTTTGAATACCAGTGCGGCCATGGAGTCCGGCTGGGGCTGGACAAGGCCCGGCAGATGGCTGACGATGCCGCCGCCCGGGGGATTTTGTTCAGCGTCCACGCGCCTTACTATATCAGCGCCTCCAGCCTGGATGAGGAAAAGCGGCTGAACAGCGTGAACTATCTGCTCCAGAGCGCGGCGCTCTGCAGGGCGCTGGGCGGCAGGCGGGTCATCTTCCACTCCGGCAGCTGCGGCAGGCAGAGCCGGGAGGCTGCCCTGGAAAAAGCGCTGGACACCCTGAAACGGGCGCAGGACGCGCTGGATGAAGCGGGCTTTGCCGAGATCATCCTCTGCCCTGAGACGATGGGAAAGATCGGCCAGCTGGGTACGCTGGAGGAGGTGCTGGCTCTCTGCGGAGTGGACAGACGCATCACCCCCTGCATCGACTTCGGCCACCTCAACGCCCGGACGCTGGGCGGCATCCGGTCCAAGGCGGATTATGCCGCTATCCTTGACCGCATCGGGGAGGCGCTGGGGGATGAGCGGGCCCGGCAGTTCCATGTCCATTTTTCCCGCATCGAGTATTCCAAGGGCGGTGAAAAGCGGCACTGGACCTTTGCCGAGACCCAGTTCGGCCCCGAACCCCAGCCCCTGATGGAGCTGCTGGCCGAGCGCGGGCTTGCACCTGTCATCATCTGTGAGAGCGCCGGTACGCAGGCAGAGGATGCACAGACGATGCAGAGAATGTATTGTGGAAGAACTTTTTTCTGATTTTATCGTCTTTTTTGCTCAAACCCCTTGCCAAACCATGCGGGATTGAGTAAAATAAATAGAGATATGCGTTAAGCATCAATGAGATTTTACTAATGGAGGAATTCCTATGATTTCTGCAGGCGAGTTTCGCAACGGCGTGACCTTTGAGCAGGACGGCCAGGTTCTTCAGGTCGTTGAGTTCCAGCACGTGAAGCCCGGCAAGGGCGCTGCCTTTGTCCGCACCAAGACCAAGAACGTGATCACCGGCTCTGTGGTTGAGACCAGCTACAACCCGACCGCAAAGTTCCCTCAGGCTTTCATCGAGCGCAAGGACGTGACTTACAGCTATGAGGATGGCGATCTGTACCACTTCATGGACAACGAGACCTACGACGATATCCCCGTCAACGCTTCCGATGTGCCCGATAACTTCAAGTTCTGCAAGGAGAACGAGCCGTGCAAGCTGCTGAGCTATAAGGGCAAGGTCTTCAGCGTCGAGATCCCCAACTTCATCGAGCTGGAAGTCACCCAGACCGAGCCGGGTGTCAAGGGCAACACCGCCACCAACACCCTGAAGCCCGCTACTGTCGAGACCGGTGCTGAGATCCGCGTTCCTCTGTTCATCAACGAGGGCGACCACATCCGCATCGATACCCGCACCGGCGAGTATATGGAGCGCGTCTAATTTACCGACAGACCGGGCAGCGGGCAACCGTGTGCCCGGTTTTTTGATTAAGATAGGAGGTCATTCTTATGAAGGAAAAGGCTGCATACCTGCGGGGCCTGATCGAGGGCCTGGGCATCGACGAGACCACCAAAGAGGGCAAGGTCATCAAGGCCATGAGCGAACTGCTGGGCGAACTGGCAGAGGCTGTGGACGGCATCGATGAAGATGTGACCCGCGCCTACGACCAGATCAACGACCTGAGCGAGGAGCTGGAGGATCTGGAAGCCGACCTCTATGAGGACGATGAGGATGACGAGGAGCCCGAAGAAGAGAAAGAGGATACCGAAGAGGACGACAATGACGATGATATCGCCAGTGAGCCGTTCTATGAGGTGGCCTGCCCCAACTGCGGCGAGACCGTTTACGTCAGCGAGGACGACCTGGACGCGGGCGAAGCAAACTGCGCCCACTGCGGCGTGACCTTTGAGGTCGCGCTGGAGGATGAGGACGAGGAGCAGGAGGAAGGCCCCGTGCAGTACGAGGTGACCTGCCCCGCCTGTGGTCAGACCACTGTGTTTGAGGAGGACGACCTGCTGGATGGCGCACCCAAGTGCCCCGGCTGCGGCAAGCCCCTGGACTTTGAAGTGACCGAAGAGTAAAGCACAACAAAAAGGACCGTCTCCTCAGCGGGAGACGGTCCTTTTTTTATGCCGTTCAGCGGGTCTCGTTTGCCTTCTGCAGCCAGATGCTGCCAATGTCCAGTGCGTTGTACAGGCCATTCTTGGTGGTCTGGCGGAACACGCGGGCCTCAGGGGCCAGGCTGTCGTTGGTGGAAAAGACCTGAATGTGTACCTTATCGGCCACATCCATGCCGCCCACGGATTTGGTGCTCAGGATCTGCATCCGCAGCACATAGGGGTCGGTCATACGGCCGTAATACAGCTCGTTGTCCTTACGGACGAGGGGCTTGCCTTTATAAGTCAGTTTCGGTGTACATGGCATCGTGAAAGCCTCCCTATCGTTTGATACACTTTAGTATAACACATCTGGCAGGATGGATGCAAGCCGCAGGGGCCGTACAGGCAGATTTTTCTTTGCGGACAGTTTCTGCTTGACAAACCACGGGCAGATGTGATATCTTTGACCCAGAAGAACGGGTTTGCCTGCTGACGGAACGTTGTGGAGCACCACAGTGCAGACAGAACCGGGTTTTGTTACGCCGACCGTCTGGGCAGCCTTGCGCTATTGGTGCGCAAAGCTGTCCTTTTTGCATTTCAGGGAGGATTTGAGCATGAAGTCTGATATCGAGATCGCACAGGAAGCCAAAATGAAGCCCATCACCGAGATCGCTGCCTCGCTGGGCCTTGCCGATGAGGATGTGATCCCCTATGGCCGCTACAAGGCCAAGATCAACCATCGCCTCATTCACAAGGCATCCAGGCAGGGCAAGATGATCCTGGTCACGGCCATCAGCCCCACCCCGGCAGGCGAGGGCAAAACCACCACCAGCGTGGGCCTGGCCGATGCCATGAACGCTCTGGGCAAAAAGACCATGCTCTGCCTGCGTGAGCCCAGCCTTGGCCCCGTGTTCGGTGTCAAGGGCGGCGCGGCCGGCGGCGGCTATGCCCAGGTGGTGCCCATGGAGGATATCAACCTCCACTTTACCGGTGACCTGCATGCCATCGGCACCGCAAACAACCTGCTGGCTGCCATGATCGACAACAGCATCCAGCAGGGCAACCCCCTGAACATCGATCCCCGCCGCATCACCTGGAAGCGCTGCATGGATATGAACGACCGCCAGCTCCGCTTCATCGTGGATGGTCTGGGCGGCAAGGTCAACGGTACCCCCCGTGAGGACGGCTTTGATATCACCGTTGCCAGCGAGGTCATGGCGATCTTCTGCCTGGCCACCAGCATCTCCGACCTGAAGGAGCGGCTGTCGAAGATCGTCTGCGCCTACACCTACGAAGGCAAGCCCGTCACGGCTGGCGACATCGGTGCCGCCGGTGCCATGACCGCGCTGCTTAAGGATGCCCTTGACCCGAACCTCGTTCAGACGCTGGAAAACAACCCCGCCATCATCCACGGCGGCCCCTTTGCCAACATTGCCCACGGCTGCAACAGCGTCATGGCCACCAAGCTCAGCCTCTCACTGGCCGATTACGTCATCACGGAGGCGGGCTTCGGTGCAGATCTGGGTGCCGAGAAGTTCCTGGATATCAAGTGCCGCTATGCCGGCATCGCCCCCAGCGCCTGCGTGCTGGTGGCCACTGTCCGTGCCCTCAAGAGCCACGGCGGCGTTGCCAAGGCTGACCTGAACCAGCCGAATCTCGAGGCTGTCAAGGCTGGTGCCTCCAACCTTGTGCGCCACATCGACAACCTGAAGAACGGCTTTGGCCTGCCTGTGGTGGTGGCCATCAATGCCTTCCCCGCCGACACCCCGGAGGAGCAGGCATACGTTGAGCAGGTTTGTGCCGAGCAGGGCGTGCCCTGCGTCCTGAGCGAGGTGTTCGCAAAAGGCGGCGAGGGCGGCAAGGCTCTGGCCGAGAAGGTGCTGGAGGTCATGGAGGACCGTCCCATCCAGTACGTCTACCCGCTGGAGATGCCCCTGAAGCAGAAGGTGGAAGCCATCGCCAAAAAGATCTACCGTGCCGATGGTGTGAATTTCAGCGCCGCCGCTTCCAAGACGCTGGCCGAGCTGACCGAACTGGGCTACGGCGACCTGCCGGTCTGCATCGCCAAGACCCAGTACAGTTTCAGCGATAACGCCAAGCTGACGGGTGCGCCCACCGGCTTTACCATGGAGGTACGGGAAGTCCGCCTTGCCGCCGGTGCCGGTTTCGTGGTGGTCATCTGCGGCAACATTATGACCATGCCCGGCCTGCCCAAGAAGCCCGCCGCCGTCAATATCGACGTGGATGCCGAAGGCAAGATCACGGGGCTGTTCTGATTAAAAAAATATGAAGTCCCATGTCCGCACCGTTAAGGTGCTGGGTATGGGACTTTTTAGCTCAACAAATCGGAAGCGGTGGAGAAAAAGATGAAAGCTTACCACATGAGTCAGACACTACAAGTTGGGGATAAATTAAAAGCTGGATACAAGAGAAATGAAATTCGTTGTAGAGAGGTTATCAGCACATTAGAACAATCTGAACAGTGTCTCGAAACAACGATTGCGTCGATGAAATTGCAAGGTGATGAATGGCGTGAATATGTAAAGTGGTGTGTTGAAGGAATCTTTGAATTTGTAAGAGAAACCGAATTTTCTTTTCTTCCAAACCGTTTAAATTGCAGCTACTATTTCGACAATATTGAATATTATAAAGTGTTATATGAAGCCGGCTGGGCTCAGAAATCGGAAGAAGAGAGAGCGCAAATTCGACTTTTTGAGGTTGACCTTGAAGAAGAGAAACCTACAAAATATGATATGCTTCTTTTCGATGAAGCTTTTGATGTTATGTTGAACACAAAAAATATAAAGGGTGTAGTAGAATGCGCCCGAAAATATTTTTCTGGAGAATGTAGCAATGACCCTGTTTGGGAAATTATGAGTGACAAACCGGCGATAGCAACAAAAGATATAACGGAAATCTTACTTGATTGCCTTGGCCTGGTCAAACAATGAAAAGTTTTAGTTTTATTGTTTGGCAAATCAAAATACCATTCTATGAAATCCCTGTGCTAAGCCACTCTCCCTTTTCTATATACAAATCAACTATAAGATGTTATACTGAAATTATCAAACAGGATTGGTGTGAGTGCGGACGTGAATTTTATCTGTAAGATCGACCGGGAATTATACCGTGTTGTGGAACAGGAACTGCTGACAGAAGAAGTTATTATCACAGAAGAACAGATTCTGCACATCGAAGAAGGGCATCCCGGTGATTATGGACGATTATCGGCTTATATTTCGCAGGTACTACAGGAGCCAGACTACATTCTGCGTGGAAATCGTCCGCACACTGCATTGGTGTTGAAAGAAATCTCAACACCGGACTTGACAGCAGAAATTATTCTGAGGCTGAAAGTTTTCAGTGATCCGGAAGAATACAAAAACTCTATTATCACGATGTGGAGCATCAGCCAGAAACGCTTCCGTCGTCTTTTGCGTCAGAGTGAGATACTTTACAAAAAGGGATAAATGTGGTATCCTAAACATAGGATAAGAAAGGTATTTGAGGTGGTCAATTTCGTGGCAGCCACACGCCGATGGTAACGACAAGGGCTTAGGCTCTGAGAGATGCAGGAGAACGCCACGCCTGCCAAATACCAATCGATGGGGAACGGTTTAGATGCCGTTCCCCGTTCCTGTTTGTATGACAAAACCGCTCTTCCAGTTTGATGCCGGAAGGGCGGTTTTTCTATACGAATATTTAGTTTAAGCCGTCTGTTGGCCCACGGTGTGGGTGGCGAGATATTCCACCCAGGCGGGGTAGCCCTCCGGCTTGATGTGGATGCCATCGGGTTGGGCGTATTCGGCTTTCAGGTCACCATTGTCGTCGGCAAGGGCTTCCCACAGGTTCAGAAAAGCGCAGTTCTTTTCCAGCGCAATGGCAGCCAGCTCATTGTTGATCTCGCACAGCCGCTCTTTGTACAGGCCGGGATGGCTGCTGCGCACCTCGGGCCGGACAGGCGTAATGGACTGCACGTAGATCTGCGTGTTGGGCAGGGCCTGGGAGATCATATCCAGCATGAGCCGGTAGTAGGTGAGAAAGCTGGAATAATCCCCGTCCCGGTTGAGCACGTTGGTGCCCAGCAGGATATACAGCACCGGGGGCTGCCGGGCTGTCAGCACCTCCATGGGGACCTCGGTGCCGCCATCGGAGCGCTTGCAGGTGGTGCCATTGACCACAACGCTGGGGTTTGCGCCCCGGTAGGCGCAGAAGGAGGCCTCCGGCAGACCGCTGGAATAGATCTGCATCCCCTGCGTCAGGCTGTCGCCCAGAAAACAGACGTTGGCAAAATAACTGCGGTCCACGGCGGTGGTGCGGTCCAGCGCGGCCAGCCGGAAATCCATGGCGGTGGACCCGGCAGAGGTGGTCTGCACGGTCAGCCGCCGCGCGGGCGTGTAGCTGATGGTGTTCCACTCGCTGCTCTGCAGCTCCTGCTGGAAGATGGTCGGGCCCTGCACGGCGGCAGGGCTCTGCTCCCGGTGGAGGTGCTTCCACAGCAGGCCTACGGCGCTGAGCAGGATGAGCAGCACCAGCAGCCCGGCAACGGCAAAAGTCCTGCGCCAGCGCTTGCGCAGGATGCGGCGGCGGTATTCCTGATAATCGGCCATAAAAACACCCGGCTTTCTTTGTGTTCTTTACCCTCATTATACAGCACCCGGCGGGGCCGTGCAAGTGGGCCGTGCTACTTTACGGCGGCAGATGCTTTGTGGTATAATCATCATGGTTTAGTATGAAATCCTGTCGGCGGCGGGTGCCGCTGGCGTAACTGAGAAAGCAGGAATCAAAATTTATGCTGCAAAACCCTGAATTGCATTATCTGGACAACGCCGCAACCACCATCGTGGCCCCGGAAGTGGCGGATGTCATCAACAAGGCCATGCGGGAGCACTGGGCCAACCCGTCCAGCCTGTATGCCCCCGGTGCCCGGAGCGAGGAAGCACTGAACGCCGCCCGCGCCGCCGTGGCCCGCACCCTGGGCTGCAAGAGCCGGGAGCTCTATTTTACCTCCTGCGGCAGCGAGAGCAACAACATGGCCCTGCTGGGCGCGGCCCTGACCCGCAGGTTCGGCAAAGGTATCGTGGTGTCCGGCTTTGAGCACCCCAGCGTGCAGAAGCCGCTGGAGCGTCTGGCCGCCATGGGCTATGATGTGACCGTGGTGGACCCCGGCCCGGACGGCACGCTGGACATCGACCGGATGCTGGAGCATGTGGACAAAAACACCATCCTTGTGGCCTGCATGATGGTCAACAACGAGGTCGGCACTCGGAACGATGTGGAGCGTCTGGCCGCAGAGGCCAAGCGCCGCAACAGCCGCACCATCGTCCATGTGGATGCCGTGCAGGCCTGGATGCGGGTGCCCATCAAGCTGGCGAACATCGACACGCTGGCTGTCAGCGGCCACAAGATCCACGCACCCAAGGGCATTGGTGCGCTCTACCTGAGCGACAGCTTGTATCAGGCGTTCCAGGCTCCCTATCTGGGCGGCGAGCAAGAGCGGGAGAAGCGCCCCGGCACCGAGAACCTGCCCTATGCGCTGGGCCTTGCTGCCGCGGCCACCCGCCTGAACAAGACTATGAAGAGCCGGGATGCTGCTGTGCGCGCCCTGAACCAGCGCCTGCGGGAGGGGTTGAAAGCCTTTCCGGAGGTGGTCATCAACAGCCCGGACAATGCGGTGCCCGAGGTGCTGAACTTCAGCGAGAACTGCATCAAGAGCGAGACCATGCTGGCCCATCTGGCACAGCAGCAGGTCTATGTCTCCTCGGCCAGTGCCTGCGGCCGGGGCCAGCCCAGCCACACCCTTGCCGCCATGGGCAGGGACCCGCTGGCCATTGATACGGCCATCCGCGTGTCCTTCTGTGCGGATAACACCCCCGAGGATGTGGATGCGTTCCTCAACGCCTTCGAGGACGGAATGAAGCATTTGCAGAGAATCAAAAAGTAAAAAAGGAAAGCATCCTCACCCTCTCAGGCCGCTCCGCGTCCAGCTCCCCCAAAGGGGGAGCTCTTGACAAAACCGGAAACTTTGCGTGGAATGCCAAGGCCTCCCACTTTGGGGGAGGTGGCAGCGCGTCAGCGCTGACGGAGAGGGTGAGCCAGCTATAATTAAGGAGAACTCTATGCGTGAAATTATTATGGGCTATCAGGGCGAGATGTCCCTGAAGGGCCTGAACCGCAACCAGTTTGAGTCGGCCATGATGAAGATCCTGCGCTACCGGCTCAAGACCGTGGGCAAGTTCAAGGTGTACTGCACCCAGTCCACCTTTTATATGGAGCCCGAAGAAGAGGACGTGGACATGGATCTGGCCTTTGACCGGGTGCGCACTGTGTTCGGTCTGGCGGCGCTGAGCCGTGCTGTGGTCTGCGAAAAGGACTTTGATACCATCTGCCGGACTGCGGAGGAGTATCTGGGCGACAGCCTGCACGGCATCAAGACCTTCAAGGTGGAGGCCCGCCGTTCGGATAAGACCTACCCCATGACCAGCCCTGAGCTGATGCGGGAGCTGGGCGCTTACCTGCTGGGGCTGCACAACTACCTGCGGGTGGATGTGAAGAACCCCCAGTTTAAGGTCATTGTGGAGATTCGCGATTACGGTGCGTATATTCATGGTCCGAAAATACCCGGAGAGGGTGGCCTGCCCGTGGGTACCTCCGGTCGTGCCCTGAATATGCTCTCCGGCGGCATCGACAGCCCGGTGGCTGCTTACCGGATGGCAAAGCGCGGTCTGGCCCTGGATCACATCCATTTTGCGTCCCCTCCGTATACTTCTGAGCGCGCAAAACTAAAAGTTAAAGCTCTGGCCCAGAAGATCACCCCTTATACCGGCAGCTCCAACCTGTTTGTGGTGCCCTACACCAAGCCGCAGGAGTATATCCGGGACAATGCCCCCGATGTGCTGTTCACGGTGCTGATGCGCCGCAGCATGATGCGCATTGCCAATCGGATTGCCACCAGACAGGGCTGCGAGGCCCTCATCACCGGCGAGAGTCTGGCTCAGGTGGCAAGCCAGACCGTCAAGGCCCTGCAGTGCACCGATGCCGCCCAGGATCTGCCCATCCTGCGCCCGCTGATCGGCATGGACAAGACCGAGATCATCGAGACCTCCCGCCACATTGGCACCTACGAGACCAGCATCCTGCCCTATGAGGACTGCTGCACCATCTTCACCCCGCCGCACCCGAAGATCCGCCCCGAGCTGGCAGAGATCCTGGAGGCCGAAGCCGCCATGCCCGGTCTGGCAGAGCTGGAGGCCGAAGCTGCTGAGAACACCGAGCGGATCCGCATCCGCATTACGGACGAGATCGAGTTTGAGGGGTGAGCGGCATGACAGCGGAGATCATCAGTGTGGGCACCGAGCTGCTGCTCGGCAACATCCTCAACACCAACGCCCAGTACCTGAGCCGGGAGCTTGCTGAGCTGGGCATTACGGTCCAGCGGGAGAGCACCATCGGCGACAATCAGGGGCGGCTGGCGGACTTTGTCAACGAGGCAAAGAACCGCTGTGACCTGCTGGTATTCACCGGCGGTCTGGGCCCCACGGCAGACGACCTGACCAAGGAGACCGTTGCCGCCTGCTATGGCGATACGCTGGTCTTTGACGAGAGCGAGTGGGAGAAGATCACCGGTTATTTTGCCCGCTCCGGCCGGGTGACCACCCCCAACAACCGCAAGCAGGCCATGGTGCCTGTAAAGGGGCATAAGATCATCAACCACCACGGCACCGCCCCCGGTGCATGGTTTGAGCAGGAGGGCCGCTGTGCTGTCCTGATGCCGGGTGTGCCCAGCGAGATGAAGGCCATGTGGAACGAGAGCGTCCGCCCCCTGCTGATGAAGCGTCAGAACTGCACCCTGCACTCTGTCACCCTGCGGGTGCTGGGCGGCGAGAGCAGCCTGGAATATCAGGTGCGTGATCTGCTGGAAAACGCCAACCCGACTGCTGCCATCTACTGTAAGACCGGTGAGTGCGAGATCCGCATCACCGCCCGGGCTGCTTCCGATGCGGAAGGCGAAAAAATGTGCCGGGAATATGCCAAAAAGTTCTATGATCTGCTGGGCGATGCGGTGTATGATGAGGATGTGGCCGGGCTGGAGGAGACACTGGTGCGCACCTTAAAGGAAAAGGGGCTCACCCTCTCCACCGCCGAGAGCTGCACCGGCGGGCTGATCGCACAGCGCATCACCTCGGTGCCGGGCTCCAGTGAAGTGTTCGGCTACGGCTTTGTGACCTATTGGGAGGCTGCCAAGGCCAGGCTGGTGGGCGTGGAACCGGATGTCATTGCAAAGTACAATGTGGTGTCGGCCCCCGTGGCCGCCCAGATGGCGCTGGGGGCCGCACAGGCCGCCGGTGCTGAGATCGGCATCAGCGTGACCGGCGTGGCCGGGCCGACCGGTGGAGATGCCCTCCGCCCGGTGGGCACGGTGTATCTGGGCGCGGCCCGGGGGGAGACGGTGTATGTGAAAAAGCTGTCCGTCTCCCGGCCCGACCGTGCATTGGTGCGTGCCCGTGCCGCGCAGGCCGCCCTGGAGCTGGCCCTGCGGCTGGCACAGGGAAAAGTTCCCGCAGGCACAGAGCCCCTTGCCCGGGACGCACAGCACAGCGCCGAAGCGCTGGACAAGCTGAACGAGGTGTTCCTGGGCCACTAAAAGGCAGGGGGAATGCAGGGTGACACAGCAACAGGAGACCGGGTGTGTGCTGCGGCTGTTCGGTGCGCAGTCCACAGCGGTGGGCAAAACGGTGGAAAACTTTCCGCCCCAGTGGCGGGCTGCGGCCCAGTGGAAGAGCCGGGGCGCGGAAACGCTGGTGGCCCTGCAGGCACAGAGCCCTTCCGGGCTGAAAAAGGCCGCGCAGGCCCTGCGGCAGGCGTTTTCGGCAGACCTGTACGGGGCAGGAGAGACCACTCTGCCTGCCGCCGTGGTGGAGGCGCTGGAACGGCACGATAAGCTGCTCATCTGTGCGGATGCTGCCGCCGGTGCCCTACTGGAAGCCCGGCTCGAGAACCTGCCCGGGGCCGAGAAGGTCTTTGATTTTGGCGCGGTGAGCTATGCCAACCCCAAGACCGGCCCGCTGATCGAAAAGCGTGCCCGTGCCCGCCTGCCCAAAGACTGCACTGACCCGCTCCGGCAGGCGCTGGCCCGGGCTCAGGCTGCCCGCCGCGTGGTGGGGGCAGATCTCTCTGCCGCCTGTGCCGAGCGGGAAAATGACTGTGTGCTGGTGCTCAGCTGCAGGAAAGGCTGCTTTCTGCGCACCGTCCCGGCGGGAGAGAACCCCGCCCTCTGGCTGTTGGATATCATCCGGCGCACGGCGGCAAACAAGCCTCAGGCTGAGGGGACAGGCTTCCTGCCTGCCCGCAGGGCTGCAAAGAAGGACGTTTCGCCCGGCCCCCAGCCCAAGCGGCATCCCCTGCGCCGGGTGTGCATGACGCTGCTGGTGCTGGCTCTGCTGGCGGCTCTTGCTGCGGTGGGGGCGTGGAAATATACCAACGGCAATTTCTACGCCCTGCCGGAACAGCTGCGCGCTCTGCTGACGGAGCACGTTCCCCGCCCGGGGGCGACATTGGTATAGGACCGACCCTCTCCGTCATTGCTGCGCAATGCCGGAGAGGGTCTTTTTTTCTAAATTAACAGAAAGTTCACCCAAAAAACGGATAAAATCTATCCATCGGGTTTGACGGGTTTTCAGCTTTGGTGTATCATATAAACAGTATGTGGTTTTTCCGCTGTTGGGCGGCCTGCCGCCCCGATTTTTGATAGATGAGGTGTAACAATGTCCCTTGCTGAAAAACTCTTTGGCAGCTTCTCTGACCGGGAGCTGAAAAAGATCAATCCCATTACCAAAAAGGTGCTGGCACTGGAAACAAAGTATCAGCCGATGTCCGATGCCGAGCTGCAGGCGCAGACCCCGGCCCTGAAAGAGCGGCTGGCAAACGGCGAGACGCTGGATGATATCCTGCCCGATGCCTTTGCTGTCTGCCGCGAAGCTGCCTGGCGTGTGCTGGGCATGAAGCACTTCCCTGTGCAGATCATGGGCGGCATTGCCCTGCACCGCGGCTCCATCGCCGAGATGCAGACCGGTGAAGGCAAGACCCTGGTGGCCACCCTGCCCGCCTACCTGAACGCCCTGACCGGCGAGGGCGTGCACATCGTCACCGTCAACGATTACCTGGCCAAGCGCGACAGCGAGTGGATGGGCAAGCTCTACCGCTGGCTGGGCCTGAATGTCGGCCTGATCGTGCAGGGCATCGATGGCGATGCCCGCCGCCGTGCCTACAACGCCGATATCACTTACGGCACCAACAATGAGTACGGTTTCGACTACCTGCGCGACAACATGGTGACCTATAAGGACAACATGGTGCAGCGCGGCCACGCCTTTGCCATCGTCGATGAGGTGGACTCCATCCTGATCGATGAGGCCCGCACCCCTTTGATCATCTCCGGCAAGGGCGAGGATTCCTCCAGCCTGTACACCCAGGTGGACCGCTTCGTCCGCACCCTGCACAAGAGTGTGGTGGTCGAGCTGGAAGATAAGGTGGAGGCCGATGATCAGACCGACGGCGATTATGTTGTGGACGAAAAGCACAAGACCTGTACCCTGACCGCCAAGGGCATCCAGAAGGCCGAGGAATACTTCAAGGTCGAGAATCTGGCCGCCGCGGAGAATATGACCCTGGCCCACCACATCGATCAGGCCATCAAGGCTTACGGCGTGATGCAGAAGGATATCGACTATGTCGTGAAGAACGGCGAGGTCATCATTGTGGACGAGTTCACCGGCCGCCTGATGATCGGCCGCCGCTACAACGAGGGCCTGCATCAGGCCATTGAGGCCAAGGAGGGCGTGAAGATCGCCGCCGAGAGCAAGACGCTGGCGACCATCACCTTCCAGAACTATTTCCGCATGTACAAGAAGCTGTCTGGTATGACCGGTACCGCCAAGACGGAAGCCACCGAGTTCACCGAGATCTACGGCCTGAACATCGTCACTGTGCCCACCAACCGCCCCAACATCCGCAAGGATTACCCGGACGCGGTCTACAAGACCGTCAACGGCAAGTACAAGGCTGTCATCGAGCAGGTGCTGGAATGCCACAAGAATGGTCAGCCGGTTCTGGTGGGTACCGTCAGCGTGGAAAAGAGCGAGACGCTGGCCAAAATGCTGCAGAAGTACACCCGCGATTTCAATGTCCTGAACGCCAAGAACCACGAGCGCGAGGCTGAGATCGTGGCGCAGGCCGGCAAAAAGGGTGCCATCACCATTGCCACCAACATGGCAGGCCGTGGTACTGATATCATGCTGGGCGGCAACGCCGAGTTCATGGCCAAGGCCCAGATGCGCAGGGAACACTTCTGTGAGAACCTGCTCGACCCCGAAAAGCCGCAGGATGCCGACCCGAATGCGGTGGAGCTCCTGCTGACCGAGGCCGACGGCCACGGCGACACCAACGATGAAAAGATCCTGGCGGTGCGGAAACGGTTTGAGGAGCTGTATGCCCAGTACAAGCCGGCCATCAGCGCCGAGGCAGAGGAAGTGCGCAAGGCCGGTGGTCTGTTCATCATCGGTACGGAGCGGCACGAGAGCCGCCGCATTGATAACCAGCTGCGCGGCCGTGCAGGCCGTCAGGGCGACCCTGGCGCTTCCCGCTTCTACCTGAGCCTGGAAGATGACCTGATGCGCCTGTTCGGCGGTGACCGCGTTTCCAACCTGATGGATACCCTCAAGCTGGACGAGGATACCCCCATTGAGAACCGGATGATCACCAGCACGCTGGAGAGCGCCCAGAAAAAGCTGGAGGGCCGCAACTTTGAGATCCGTAAGAATGTGCTGAAGTACGACGACGTGATGAACCAGCAGCGCGAGATCATCTATGGCCAGCGCCGCAAGGTGCTGGACGGTGAGGATATCAGCACCGAGATGCACAACATGCTGCGGGAGAACATCGATTCCAGCTGCAAGCAGTTCCTGGCCGGAGATGTGAAGGACGAGTGGGACTTTGGTGCCCTGCGCCGCCACTATCAGGGCTGGCTGACCACCGATGCCGACTTCCACTACACTGTGGCCGATTACGACAGCATCTCCCAGAAGGGCATCGCCGATCTGCTCTACGACCGCGGAATGCAGATCCTGCAGGCCAAGGAGGTGCGGTACGGCGCACCGGTCATGCGTGAGCTGGAGCGCATCTGCCTGCTCAAGTGCGTGGACCGGATGTGGATGGATCACATCGACAACATGGACCAGCTGCGGCAGGGCATCGCCCTCCGTGGTTACGGCCAGAAGGACCCCGTGGTGGAGTACCGCATCGAGGGCTTTGATATGTTCGACCAGATGGTGGATTCCATCCGGGAGTCCAGCATCAAGATGCTGCTGACCATCGAGGTGCGGCAGGCCGGTGCTGCCCCCAAACGGGAGCAGGTGGCCAAGCCCACCGGTGAGGGCTTTGTACCCGGCAACGGTGCGCCCGGTGTCAAGGGTGCCCCCAAGGGCCAGCCTGTCCGGGTCATCAAGATCGGCCGCAATGACCCCTGCCCCTGCGGCAGCGGCCTCAAGTGGAAAAAGTGCACCTGCGCCCAGTATCACCCCGAAGGAAGCAACGGCGGGGAAAATTGAGTTGGTAACTAAAAATAGTTGCAAATAAAGAAGAACATGCTATACTGGAAGTAGGATGAGGATATGGGGCAGAAAGAAAAGCTGATCGAGCGGCTGAAAGCCAAGCCAAAGACTTTTACCTTTGATGATGCCGAAAGCCTGCTGCGATATTTTGGGTATGAGCGCTCCAACAAGGGCCGTACCAGCGGTTCCCGCATTGTGTTCGTATCGGAACAGTATCCACCGATCTTGATGCATAAACCCCATCCCCGAAAAGAACTGCTGGAATATCAGGTCAAGCAATTGATTCAAATTCTGGAACAGGAGGGACTTCTGTGAATAACACGATGGAGTACAAGGGCTATGTTGGCAGTGTGGAGTTCTCGGAGGAAGATGGCCTGTTTTATGGCAAGGTCATGGGGATCCGGGCTCTGATCTCTTATGAGGGCAGTACCGCTGCAGAGCTGGTAAATGATTTCCACGGTGCAGTGGATGATTATCTGGCATTGTGCGAGGAAAAACACACCGAACCGGAACGTGCCTATAAGGGGAGCTTCAATGTCCGCATTTCCCCGGAATTGCACAAGCAGGCGGTCATTTTTGCAATGGCCCACAATATGAGTCTGAACAGTCTGGTGGAAAATTCCATTGAACAGGCTGTCCATGCAGGCTGAAAATCAAACAGAATGGGAGCTGACTGATATGTTGACTGCAAAAGAACTGCTGGGCCGTGCCCAGGCGCTGGAACCCCAGCTGGTGGAGTGGCGGCGCACCCTGCACCGTCACCCGGAGGTGGGCTTTGATCTGACCCAGACCAAGGCACTGGTGAAAAAGGCCCTGACCGAGATGGGCTACGAGCCCAAGGACTGCGGCAAGGCCGGTGTCATTGCGCTGGCAGGTGGCAAAAAGCCCGGCAAGACCATCCTGCTGCGGGGCGATATGGATGCCCTGCCCATTCAGGAGGAATCCGGTGTGGATTACGCTTCCGAGGTGCCGGGCAAGATGCACGGCTGCGGCCACGATATGCACACGGCAATGATGCTGGGTGCTGCCCAACTGCTCAAGGAGCACGAGGATGAGATCGAGGGCACCGTCAAGCTGGAGTTCCAGCCCGCCGAGGAGATCTTCCAGGGCTCGCCTGATATGATCGCCAACGGCCTGCTGGAAAACCCCAGTGTGGATGCGGCAGTCATGTTCCATGTGCTGGGCGGAATGCCCATCCCCGCCGGTGTGGTGCTGGTGCCTGCCTGCGGCGGCATCACCATGGCAAGCTGTGAGCAGTATCACATCATCGTCCACGGCAAGGGCGGCCACGGCTCCATGCCGGAAAAGTGCATCGACCCCATCACGGCGGCGGCACACATCCACATTGCCCTGCAGGAGATCAACAGCCGGGAGCTGGATGCCCACAGCTTTGGCGTGTTCACCACCGGCCGCTTCCAGGCAGGCGCGGCCTCCAATGTCATCCCGGACAGCGCGGAGATGTGGGGCACCATCCGCACCACCGACCCCGAGGGCGCGGTGACGGAGCTGCTGCACAAGCGGATGACCGAGATCGTGCAGGGGGTGGCCACGGCCTACCGCTGCACCGCCGAGATCACCTTCAGTGATTACTGCCCCTGCATGGTGGTGGACAAGGAGCTTGCCGGCAACGCCCTGACCTATATGGGCGAGCTGCTGGGCAAGGGTGCAATGGATATGACCCCGATGACCGGCGGCAAGCCCGGCGGCGGCAGCGAGGATTTCGCGTTCGTCAGCCATGAGGTGCCCACCGTGAGCATGTTCCTGACGGCGGGCAACGCCAACGAGGGCTACACCTACGGCCAGCATCACCCCAAGGTGAAGTTTGATGACAGCGTCCTCTTTGAGGGCAGCGCGGCCTATGCCTATATGGCCCTGCGCTGGCTGCAGGAGCACAAGTGATCGGATAAAAACAAAGACCTCCTCTGGAAAACGGCCAGAGGAGGTCTTTCTATATTATGGGCAAAAAGGCCGAGCAACGGAAAAGCCTTTGCCTTATGAATCTGTCTTGTCTGCCTGCTCGATCAGGCTTCCAGGAACACTTTGCGCAGGGAGGTGTTGGTCTCCACGATCTTCACCAGCAGCACGCCCAGCACGGTGCAGCTGATGAGTTCACCGATGCCGACGGAGATGCCGTTGGTGATGCAGGCCAGCCACAGCGGAGCAGAGGAAGAGGGATCGGGGAACATGACGGCGATCTCAATGCCGATGATGACCGCATTGAAGAGCACGGGCGGCAGGGAAGGCACGATGGCCAGACCCTTGAAGCGGACGTTCCGCAGTTTGTAAGTCACAACACAGGCCAGCAGGGTGGCCAGGGTGCCAAAGATAACATCCACGATGGTGGAGCCCAGCAGGTTTGCAAGGAAGCAGCCCAGCACCACGCCCACGATGTACTCGGCACCGAACACGGGCAGCAGGCAGAGGGCCTCGGCAACACGCACCTGCACCGCACCGTAGGAGAACGGCTGCAGCGCCATGCAGAGCACCACATAGAGAGCTGCGACCACAGCGCAGCGGGCCAGTTTGCGGACAGTGAAATTCTGATTCATAACAATACTCCGGCGGATGAATTTTGACCGCACAGGGACCGCCAGCCCTATGGGTTTGGCCCAGCATGGTTCGAGACACGCCGGGGAGCCTAAAATCCTAAGTTGCTCTTTCAGGTTGCCGCGCAAAAACGCAGCAAAAGGGAGTATAGCATAAATTGCCGCAAAATGCAACGGCCTGCAAACAAAAAAGAACTGCCGCGGCGGGCAGTTCTCAGAAAAAACTCAGCGTGCGTGGCCAACGTAGACCAGAGCAATGGTATCGGGGCCGGTGTTGGCGGAAACAACGCCGCCCAGCGGGAAGGTGATGAGCGGGTCCTTGCCGAACGCCTTGCGGCAGGCCTTGATCAGATCATCCTTCTGGGGGATGTTGGTGTGGCCGATCATATAATCAAAGTCCTCCACACCTTCGCTGCGCTTTTTGGCCAGCTCCACCATGGCGGGCACGACCTTGTCATCACCGCGCACCTTGGCCTCCACCTTGGTCTTTCCATCGATCAGGGTGATGATGGGGCGGATGCCCATCAGCTCGCCCATGACAGCGGCGGCGGCAGAGATGCGGCCGCTCTTCTTCATCTGCTTCAGGCTGTAAGGTCCGAGAACGATCTCCATCTTGTCCATCTGGGTCTCGAACTCCTGAATGACGTGGCTGATCTCCGCGCCGTTCTGCAGCTTGCGTGCCATCTCACAGACATACCAGCCAAAGGGCATGGAGTAGGTGTGCGGGTCCAGCAGGTGGATCCGCAGGTGGTGCTCCGGGCGTTCCTCCCGCAGCATCCCCTGGGCCATCACGGCGTTGTTGTAGGTGGAGGAGCCGCTGCGGTTGATGGGTACATGGATCACATCGGTGTAGCCCTCGTCCACATACTGGCAGTACTTTTCGCAGAACTGGATGGGGGTGATGGCAGCCGTGGAGGGAATGCCCTTGGCGGCGCGCATCTTTTCGTAGAACTCCTCATTGGTGCAGCTCTCACGCTCGATATAGTCTACATCATCCAGCAGGATGTGAAAGCTCATAATATCAATGCCGTACTTCTCGGCCAGCTCCTGCGGGATATCGCAGGAGGAATCGGTCAGGATCGCGATCTTGCTCATAATGTCCCTCATTTCCATTCATATTCTCGCAGGCGGCCATGGTCCAGCAGCTCCGGAAAATCCCACTGGCGCAGGACCTCGTACACCCCCACAGCCACACTGTTGGAAAGGTTCAGGCTGCGGCAGGTATCCCGCATGGGCATCCGGATGCAATGCTCCTGGTTGGCCGCCAGCAGTGCCTCGGGCAGGCCGGCATCCTCCCGCCCGAACACAAGGTAGGCCCCGTCCGGGTACTGGATGTCGGTGTAGCGCTGGGGCGCTTTGGTGGTAAAGTAGTAGAACGGGCCTTTGTTCCGGGCAAAGAAATCCTCCAGCCCATCATAATAGTTGATGTCGAGGTAGTGCCAGTAATCCAGCCCGGCATGCTTGAGCTTTTTGTCATCGATGGCAAAGCCCATGGGCCCCACCAGATGCAGGCGGCAGGCCGTGCAGGCACAGGTGCGGGCCACGTTGCCGGTGTTCTGGGGGATGCGGGGCTCTACCAGAACGATGTTCAGGGTCGGTTTTTCGCTCATGGCGGCTTCCTCAGTCATTCCAGCTCACCGGGCAGAGCCGGGGCAGCAGGGGCTCGAACCAGACACCGTACCGGGTGTCCTGATCGGCGGGGGTCTGCTGAATGGCCAGCGAGACGAACTCGGCGGCGTTGTCGGCAGCGGCGCTCAGGGCGTTGCCCTGGATCAGCGAGCCAATGAGCACGGCACCGTACAGGTCGCCCGTGCCCGGGAAGCTGCGGCTGATGTGCAGTTTTTTGATGACGAAGCGCTCGCGGCCGGAGCCAGCGCAGCCGATGTACTTGCCCAGTGCGAGGCCGGTGACCACCGCGCTGGGGGCCAGCGTCAGCAGCTCGTCGGCCAGCGCCTGAGCGGAAGCGTCATCGAACGCGTCGGTCTGGGGCTCCCGCTCCAGCAGCAGGGCGGCCTCGGTGGCGTTGGGCAGGATCAGGTCTGCCCGGCGGCAGAGCCCGCGCATCCGGTCGATGAGAGCCGGGGTCACTGTGGAGTAGGCCTTGCCGTTGTCCCCCATCACAGGGTCCACCACCTTGCGGGCAGCAGGCCAGAGATCGAACGCCTTTTCGGCCAGCGCCACCTGCTCCTCGCCGCCTAAGTAGCCGGTGTAGATACAGTCAAACTCCACACCCAGCTCCCGGTAGTGCTCCAGAGCGGCCAGCCCGTAGGCGGCACCGTCCAGCCGTGCCGGTGTGCCCAGACCGCCCGTGTGGGTGGAGAGCACCACGGTGGGCAGGGCCACAGGCTGGCAGCCCATAACGGACAGCACCGGCAGGATGACCGCCAGGCTGCACCGGCCCATGCCGGAGAGGTCGTGAATGCAGAGAATTTTTTTCGGTTCAGTCGGTTTCAACAAAAAGGATCCTCCTTTGCGCCATCCACGGGCCGCACAGGGCCCAGTTTCTCAGCGTATGATACAGTATACCACATTTTGCGGGACAAAAAAAGCGCATACCGGATTCTTTACAGGAAATACTAGCCACAGCGGCAAAAAATCACACAGTGGAAAGGAGAGAGCCACATGAAAAACACAAATCGTCAGCCTTCCTCCGGCAGTGTTCTGCTGGGCATGGCGGCAGGCGCGGCCCTGGGGGCCGTGGGCACCATGGCAATGGCACAGAACCAGCGGCAGGTCAAGCGCACCGCACGCAAGCTGGCCAAGGGCGCGGAACGCGCCATGAGCCAGCTGGACACCATGGTCACGGATCTCGTGGAGCGCAGGATGGACCTGTGAGGAAAAACAAAAAGGCAGGGCCCGCGGGCTCTGCCTTTTTGCTTGCCATTTACTTCTGGTTCCAGATACACATCCGGGCGCTGGTGTTGATCTCGCCCAGGACCTGCAGGTCCATCTGAATGTTGCAGGTCACAAGGACCGATTTGTTCACGTCGCTGCCGGTGAGCACCGAGGCGGGCAGGTTCTTGATGGTGAGCACCGCCGTGGCCTTGTTGAAATCACCGGTCAGTGTGCCGTCGTAGGTCACATCGCCGATGGTCAGGCCGGACAGATAGCCGGTGACACCCAGCTTGGATACCTGCATGACCGGCAGGGTCAGGGTGTAAGTGCCGTTGGCCTGCCGGGTGAGGGTGGCGGTGCGGTCGGGATCGATGCCGCTGTTGGCCATGGATTCCTTATCGGAGCGTTCCTTCCAGAATTTCACACCGACATTCTGGCTGCTGGCGGCACCGGCACTGACAGCCAGCACCAACAGCAGCACCAGCGAGATCAGCGCTGCGCCGGAGCGTTTGAATGTATTTTTCATAAAGATCAACCTTTCCTGGCCGCGCGTGTGCGGCCTGCTCTGGTGTCCTGTTGGGGCAGAACACAGGGTTTGTCAACGCTAAAATATCACGCCAGCGATAACATGTCAATCTGCTTCGTGAGCTTTTCACAAAAAAGTTTCACTTATGAAATTAAAAAGTAGAAAAAATATCCGCTCCCCTGTGCGGGAAGCGGATATTGTAAAACCTCTCAGGCTCTTTGCGCCAGATTCCGTAATAGGGGAGGCAAGCCGCAGGTGACGGAGAGATTACAGTTCAAAATTGGGGTCGTCCTTCAGAACGTGGATCTCGCTCATATAGGGGCTCTGCTCAGGGTCAGTGAAGGGAGCTTCCTTCATATACTTGTTCAGCTGGATGGCGGTGCGTGCGGGGTCGGCAATGGTGCCTGCGCCGCCGATGCAGCCGCCGGGGCAGCCCATGCCCTCCAGCAGGTAACCGTTGTACTTGCCGGCCTTGGCCAGCATCAGCAGCTTCTTGCAGTCGGCCAGACCCTGTGCAGAGGCGATCTTGACCTCCATATCGGGGTGCCATTCCTTGATCTTGTTGGCAACGGCATTGGCAACGCCGCCGGACTGTGCAAAGCCGCGGCCTGCAGCAGAGGCGGAGCAGAGTGCTGCCTCGTTCTCATCCACTTCCAGCAGATCGATGTCCAGATCCTTGCCCTCGATGATACCGGCCAGCTCCTCAAAGGTCAGCACAAAGTCCACGTCAGAGCGGACCGTGCGGCGGGAAGCTTCCAGCTTCTTGGCGGCGCAGGGGCCGATGAAGCACATGCGGGCGGTGGGGTCTTTCTGCTTCATCATGCGGGCGGTGAACACCATGGGGGTCATGGTCATGGAGATGTTCTTGGCCAGAGCGGGGAAGGCGGTCTTTGCCATCATGCTCCATGCGGGGCAGCAGGAGGTAGCCATGAAGTCCAGCTTCTCGGGCACTTCCTCCAGGAAGTCGTGGGCCTCGTCCACGGTGCACAGGTCAGCACCGATGGCGACCTCCACGACATCGTAGAAGCCGATGGCCTTCAGGGCAGCCTTCAGCTTGCCGGTGGAAGCCAGAGAGGGGAACTGGTTGATAAAGGCGGGAGCGACCAGTGCATAGATGCGGTCGCCGCGGTTGAAGCCCTGGATCAGCTGATAGATCTGGCCCTTGTCGGCAATAGCGCCGAAGGGGCAGTTCACCAGACACTGACCGCAGGAAACGCACTTGCTGTAATCGATCTCGGCACGGCCCAGCTCGTCAGAGTGGATAGCACCCATGCCGCAGGCAGCGGCGCAGGGACGCTCGGTCTTGACGATGGCGTTGTAGGGGCAGACAGTGGCACAGCGGCCGCACTTGATGCACTTTTCCTGATCGATGGTGGAACGGCCGCTCTCCCAGGTGATGGCCTTCTTGGGGCAGACTTCCATACAGGGGTGGGCCAGACAGCCCTGGCACAGGTCAGAGACCTTGACCAGCTTCTCGGGGCAGCGGTTGCAGGCAAACTTGATCACGTTCACCAGCGGGGGATCATAGTACTTATCGGCAATGGAAGCATCCTCCAGGCCGGAGACCACACTGTTGTGCTCATCCATGCGGCGGGTGGGCAGGCCCATGGCCAGACGGACACGCTCCTCGACGATGGCGCGCTCCAGGAAGATGTCCTTGCGCAGCTTGCCTTCCTCACCGGGGATGATGGTGTAGGGGATCTTGCGCATCAGGTGGTTGGCCTGCTCGCCCTTGACGTTGGCGTAAGCCATGCGGGCAACCTCGGTAAACACCTGACGGCGGATCTGAATGACTGTGGTATTGATTCCTCGAAAACTCATTCCAATCTCTCCTTGTTCAGAAACAGAAAACATCCCGTCCCACACTGGACTGCGGCAGACGGAATTTGCTTTGCTCCGGGCCGGCTGGTACCGCGCCGCTGCAACCGGCGCTCCGTCCCAGATATCCAGTTTTATTTTAACATAAACGGGCCTGCGTGAAAAGAGAAAACTTCAAATATGTTAAAGAATTAGCAAATAGTACAGGACGCACAAGATTTAACGAACTTTTTTAGCAGAGTGCTGCACGGACGCGCTCGCCATCGTACTCGCCCAGCCTGACGTGAACGATCTCGCCGCTCTTGTGGCCGGGGGCAGAGACCACCACCGGGATGTACAGCCGGGTGTAGCCTGTGAACAGCGTTTCGGAGAGGGGTGTTTCCAACAGGACCTCGTCCTCGGTGCCGACATGAGCGGCCAGTACCTCCCGGCGAACCTCCTCGGCCAGCGCGTTCATCTCGCGGCTGCGGGCCTGCTTCTCCCGCTCGTGCACCTGAGCCGGAAAATCATAAGCGGGTGTGCCGCTGCGGCGGGAGTAGGGGAACACATGGACCTTCAGGAAGCCGATCTTCTTGAGGAAGGCACAGCTTTCCTCAAAGTCGGCCTGGGTCTCACCGGGGAAGCCGCAGATGCAGTCGGTGGTAAAGCTGACAGGGCGCTCCCCATAAGCGGTGCGGATCTGGTCCACCACCTGGGCGTACTGCTCCGCGGTGTAGACCCGGCGCATCCGGCGCAGGGTGGAGGTACAGCCGCTCTGCAGGCTGAGGTGGAACTGGGGGCAGAGCTTTTCCACCGCTGCCAGCCGGGTGATGAACTCCGGGGTCAGCATGTCGGGGTCCAGGCTGCCCAGGCGGATCCGCTCGATGCCCTCCACCTGAGCGCATTTTTCCACCAGCTCCACCAGATTGGTCCCGGTGTCCAGACCGTAGCTGGGCAGGGAAATGGCGCTGAGCACGACCTCGCGGTAGCCGGAGGCGGCCAGCTGGCGCAGTTCCTTCAGGATGCTGTCCTCGGCGCGGCTGCGCACCGGGCCGCGGGCGCGGGGGATGACGCAGTAGGCACACTGGCGGTTGCAGCCATCCTCCACCTTGATAAACGCACGGGTGTGGGTCTCGAACCGCTCCACGGGCAGCTCCTCAAACAGCTCGCCCCGCTGGTGGGGTGTAACGGCAACGATGCGCTCGTGGCCGTCCAGCAGCTTGAGCACATTGTCCAGGATGGCCTTGCGGTCTCCGTTGCCGCAGACGAGATCAGCCTCCATGAACTGGGCAGCCTCCTCGGGGAAAGCCTGAGGATAGCAGCCGGTGAGCACGGTCACGGCACCGGGATTTTCGCGCTTGGCGCGGCGCAGCCACTTGCGGCTCTTCTGGTCACCGAAGTTGGTCACGGTGCAGCTGTTCACCACAAAAACATCCGCTTCTTCGCCCTCCGGCACGATGGTAAAGCCAGCGCCCCGGAACATCTGCTCCAGCGCGCCGGTCTCGTTCAGGTTGACCTTGCAGCCAAGGGTATAAAAACAAACTCGCATAAAGATCCTCTCAGATGAACGGCCTCACCCTCTCCGTCAGCGCTGACGCGCTGCCACCTCTCCCGAAGGGCGAGGCTTTGGCAATCCATGCAAAGTTACTGGTTTTGTCAAAAGCTCTCCCTTTGGGAGAGCTGGACGCGAAGCGGCCTGAGAGGGTGAGCCAGCTAAAGTGTTTATAAACTCTCCTATTATAGCAGATTTTCATCCCGTAGAAAAGGGCATTGACCCCTCTTTTTTTGCATAGAATGCAACCAGAGACTTTACGCGGGGAGGTACGAGGAATGGAACGGAGAAATTTGGCCCTGCTCTGCGCGGGGGTGCTCTGCTTCTGGCTGTTTGCGCTGGCTGTGGGTACGGCACAGGGGGCCGGGCTGCGGGTGGCCATTGGGGGAACGGGACCGGCAGTGCAGGCGGATGCCCCGGCGGTGCTGGCGGCGGCTCCGGCCAACAGCGGGCTGCAGCTGGAATGCCGGGCGGCAATCCTCATGGAGCCGGAGACGGGCCGTGTGCTCTACGAGAAAGCACCGGATGAGCGGATGCCCATTGCTTCCATCACCAAGCTGATGACCCTGCTGCTGACCTTTGAGGCCATCCGCGGTGGAAAACTGACCCTCGATACCCCCGTGCCGGTGAGCGAACACGCCTACCACATGGGCGGCAGCCAGATCTGGCTGGAGCCCGGGGAGCAGTTCACGCTGGACGAGATGCTGCGGGCCATCTGCGTTTCCTCGGCCAACGATGCCGCTGTGGCGGTGGCCGAGCTGGTGGGCGGCAGCGAGCCGGTGTTTGTGGAACAGATGAACGCCCGGGCGGCGGAGCTGGGAATGACCAACACCACCTTCCGGAACGCCTGCGGGCTGGACACCGAGGGCCATCTCTCCACGGCGCGGGATGTTGCCGTTCTGAGCCGGTACCTTCTCAATACCTGCCCGGAGCTGCTGCATTATACCGGCATCTGGACGGACAGCCTGCGGAACGGCCAGACCCAGCTGGTGAACACCAACAAGCTCCTGCGCCGGTACAGCGGCATCACCGGGCTCAAGACCGGCACCACCAGCGGGGCGGGGGTCTGCATCAGCGCCAGCGCCACCCGGGACGGCCTGACCCTGATCGCCGTGGTGCTGGGGTCACCCTCCAGCGCCGACCGGTTCCACTCCGCCACCACCCTGCTGGACTACGGTTTTGCCAACTATGCCGCCGCCCCGCTGCCCACCCTGCCGGAGCGCCCGCTGGCGTTGGCCGTAAAGGGCAGCACCGAGGACAGCGTGCCGCTGGATTACGCCGCCCTGCCCGAGACGATCCTGATAGAGAAGGGGACGACCTCTGCCCTGCGGGCTGAGCTGACCCTGCCCGAGGCGCTGGAGGCCCCCGTGGAAAAGGGGCAGACGGTGGGAAAGGTGAGCATTTTTCAGGATGATACCTTATTGAATGAATACGAAGTAAAAGCGGCCGCGGATGCCCCGCTGCTGACCTTTGGCGGCGCGCTGGAGCTGCTGTGGCAGTGCCTGCTGGGAGCATAGCGGGCAAAAGAAACACATCACCGAATAAAAGCGGTTAGCAGGAACAAAGCGGCGTTGGCGGGCCTGAACAAAAGATGTCAGGACAGCCAAAAGAACACTACTAAAATTGTATGAAATCCGGGGATTTTGGCCTTGACTTTGCACGATTGGAACGGTACACTTATACTAACAAAACCCTCAGGGAGCACGTCCCGTAAAAACGTTTGGAGGTTCTGATAGAATGAGCGTCGTTCTGAATACAAAGCACCTCTCCAGTTTTATCAACGAAGAGGAATATAAGGCCATTTATCCTCAGGTGGAAGCGGCTCACAACCAGCTGGAAGCCAAGAATGGCCCCGGCAATGATTTCCTGGGCTGGATGTACCTGCCCCGCGATTACGACAAGGAAGAGTTTGCCCGCATCAAGGAAGCTGCCAAGAAGATCCGTGAGGACTCCGAGGTGCTGGTGGTTGCCGGCATCGGCGGCAGCTATCTGGGTGCCCGCGCTGTGATCGAGGCCGTCAAGGGCCTGTACCACAACGAGCTGGAGGATGGCCCCAAGATCTACTTCTGCGGCAACAGCATCAGCCCCAGCTACCTGAATGATATCATTGCTCTGTGCAAGGGCAAGAAGTTCTCCATCAATGTCATCTCCAAGTCCGGTACCACCACCGAGACCAGCCTGGCGTTCCGCGTTCTGCGCAAGCTGCTGGAGGATGAGATGGGTGTTGAGGAAGCCAACAAGCGCATCTATGCAACCACTGACCGTGCCAAGGGTACCCTGAAGCAGCTGGCTGACGCGCAGGGCTGGCCCACCTTCGTGGTTCCTGACGATGTGGGCGGCCGCTACTCCGTTCTCTCCGCTGTGGGCCTGCTGCCCATCGCTGCCGCCGGGATCAGCATCGACGAGCTGATGAAGGGCGCAGCCGATGCCATGGAGCGCTTCTCCGTGCTGAGCCCGGACAACGACGCTTACAAGTATGCCGCCATCCGCAACATCCTGTACCGCAAGGGCAAGGCTGTTGAGATCCTGGAGTGCTACGAGCCCAACTTCACCCTGATGAACGAGTGGTATAAGCAGCTGTTCGGCGAGAGCGAGGGCAAGGACAACAAGGGCCTGTTCCCCGCAAGCTGCATCTTCTCCACCGACCTGCATTCCATGGGTCAGTTCATCCAGGAAGGCTCCCGCATCATGTTCGAGACCATCGTGGATGTCAAAAAGCCTGCGCAGGATCTGTTCATCGAAGAGCTGAAGGGCAACTTCGACGGCCTGAACTTCCTGGCGGACCAGAATATGAGCGTAGTCAACCGCAAGGCCATGGAGGGCACCATCCTTGCCCACACCGACGGCGGCGTGCCTGAGGTACTGATCGAGGTGGATGACCTGACTGCTTATAATGTAGGCTACCTCATCTACTTCTTCTGGCGTGCCTGTGCATGCAGCGGCTACCTGCTGAGCGTGAACCCCTTCAACCAGCCGGGTGTCGAGAGCTACAAGAAGAACATGTTCGCTCTGCTGGGCAAGCCGGGTTACGAGAACCTGACCGCCGAGCTGGAAGCAAAGTTGAAGTAAGCAGGAAACAAAAAATGATCTCCCGCCGCAAGGCGTGGAAAATACAGGAGGACAGAACTATGATTAAACTGATTGTTGGTACCAAGGGCTCCGGCAAGACCAAGGCAATGATCGACCAGATCAATGACGCGGTCAAGACCTCCAAAGGCAACGTCGTCGTCGTGGAAAAAGGCATGAAGTTGACTTACGACATTGCCCCCGCTGCACGTCTGATCGATCTGGATGAGTATAAGATCGCCGGCGGCGAGATGCTGTACGGCTTTGTTGCCGGCCTGATGGCAAGCAACTACGATATCACCGACCTGTACATCGACGGCATCCTGAAGGTGCTGGATCACGATATCAACCGTCTGGGCGCTGTGCTGGACGAGATGGCCGCCATTGCAGGCGATTCCGTCAAGGTCACTGTTACTGTCAGTGCTGATGAGGCTGCTCTGCCCCACGACGTGAAAAAGTACCTGTAATTTTCTGAACTGAGCGCATTCCAACGGGCAGGAAACCGGAAAATCAAAATTTTTTCGGTTTTCTGCCTGTTTTGGTGTTGACAAAGGTTGGCTTTGGCGCTATACTAACAAAGCAGCCTTTTATGAGGTGTACTATGCAATTTGACCTGAGAAAGTTTATCGCAACCGGCACACAGCCTTACCATGCAGAGTTTCCCTGTGATTTGTCTGCACGGGACTTTGCCGGTGCAAGGATCGAACAGCCCGTGTCGGCCAGCTTTACCGCTGAACCGGATGGCGACGAGGTCCGGATGACACTGCGGGCAAAAGCATTGGTGCACGGAGAGTGCGCCCGCTGTCTGGACCCGGTTGAGCGGGAAGAGACAGTTGAAGCGGAGTGGACAGCAAAGGAGCGGGATCTGGATGACCCGGATTTCGAGCTTCCGCTGGACGAAAAAGGACATCTGGATGTGGATGAATGGCTTGCCCAGGAGTTTATGTTCCAGATCCCCACGGTGCTGCTTTGCAGCGCCGACTGCCCGGGGTTATGCCCCCGGTGCGGCAAGAAGAGGGCAGAATGTACCTGCCCGCCGGAGGAAGACAAAGCCGCTCCTGTTGACGCAAGGCTCGCGATCCTCAAATCACTGCTGAACTGAGAAACCCATCAAGGAGGTGCAAAAATATGGCAGTACCTAAGAGACATCTTTCCAAGGCCCGCCGCGACAAGCGTCGCAGCAATGTTTGGAAGCTGGAGGCCCCCGCACTGGTCAAGTGCAGCAACTGCGGCTCTCTGAAGCTCCCCCACCAGGCATGTGGCAACTGCGGTTACTACAAGGGCGAGGAAGTCATCAAGAAGGCCTAATTTGCGCAAAATTGGTGGCACATTGGTGTTATGTTGAGAAGGGGATGGCGCAATGCCTTCCCCTTCTTTCTTTGTCTGGAGGTGAAATGCAATGGCGATCAAGATCGACCGCATCGACGCGGGCAGTGAAGCCGAGGCGCTGGGCCTGCAGCCCGGCGATGAGCTGCTGAGCGTGGACGAAAATGAGCTGAACGATACGCTGGACTATGATTTTTATACCGACAGCAGCAGCTTTCACCTGAAGGCAAAGGTTGCCGACGGCATCCGGGAGTGGGATGTCCGGCGCGCGGAGCGCGGCCCCTTTGGCTGCGATTTCTCCACCTATCTGGGCGACCAGAAGCATTCCTGCTCCAACCACTGCATGTTCTGCTTCATCGACCAGCTGCCCCCCGGTATGCGCGAGAGCCTGTATTTCAAGGATGATGACGAGCGGCTGAGCTTTCTGTTCGGCAACTACATCACCATGACCAATATGCAGGATCACGAGATCGACCGCATCATCAAGATGCACATCTCGCCCATCAACATTTCGGTGCACACCACCAACCCCCAGCTCCGTGTCCGGATGCTGGCCAACAAGCGGGGCGGCGAGGTGCTCAAGTACCTGCCCCGTCTGGTGGAGGGCGGCATCGCCGTCAACTGTCAGCTGGTGCTCTGCCGGGGCATCAACGATGGCGAAGAGCTTCGCCGCACCTTGGGCGACCTGCTGGAGCTGACCCCTATGGTGCAGAGCATTGCCGCTGTGCCCTGCGGTGTGACGGATTACCGACAGAATCTGTTCAAGCAGACCCCCTATGATGCCGAGACCAGCGCCGCTGTCATCGACATTATGGAGGAGTTTGGCGATGAGTGCAAGCGCCGCCACGGCAAGCGCATCATCTACCCCAGCGATGAGTGGTATCTCAAGGCGGGGCGGCCCATCCCCCCGGCGGAGTTCTATGAGGACTTTGACCAGCTGGAAAACGGCGTGGGCATGATGCGACTGTTCGAGGATGAATTCCGGGCAGAGCTGGACAGGCCCCACCGCATCTACGGCACCAAGCAGATCGATGTGGTCACCGGTACCATGGCAGGCCCCCTCATCACTGAGCTGATGGACGAGCTCCACCGCCAGTACCCCATGATCGATGTAAAAGTTCACGTTGTCAAGAATAATTTCTTTGGCGGCAACGTGGGCGTGGCGGGGCTTGTCACCGCCACCGATATCATTGCCCAGTGTGAGGGAAAGCTGGAAAGCGGCACCCTGGGCATCCCCGCTGTCATGCTGCGGGAAGAAAAAGATACGTTCCTCGATGATATGACCATTGCCCAGCTGGGCGAACGGCTGGGGGTCAAGGTCGAGGTGCTGCCGGTGGGCGGCGGCGATGAGGCAAAAGCCCTGCTCCGCACCGGCCTGCATATTTCGAGAAGAAGAAGAGCATAACGAAAGGAGGAACCCCCTATGAGCAAACCCATCGTAGCAGTGGTCGGCCGCCCCAATGTGGGCAAGTCCACCCTGTTCAATAAGCTCTGCGGCCAGCGTCTGGCCATCGTGGAGGATACCCCGGGCATCACCCGCGACCGCATTTTTGCAAACTGCGAGTGGAGCGGCCACGAGTTCATGCTGGTGGACACCGGCGGCATCGAGCCCAAGGCGACCGAGGGCATTCTGGCCCACATGCGTGAGCAGGCAGAGATCGCCATTGACACCGCTGACTGCATCATCATGGTGGTGGATGTCCGCGACGGCCTGACCGCCGCCGACGAGGAAGTGGCCCACATGCTGCGCCGCAGCCACAAGCCCATCATCCTGGCTGTCAACAAGTGCGATAAGACCGGCGAGGCCCCCATGGAGCTCTACGAGTTCTATAACCTGGGCTTTGACGAGGTGCTGCCCATCTCGTCCGTGCACGGTCACGGTACCGGCGACCTGCTGGACGCTGTCTGCGCCCACCTCGATTTCAGCGAGACCGTGGTGGAGGAGGACCGCATCCCCGTTGCCATCATCGGCCGCCCCAACGTGGGCAAATCCAGCCTGACCAACCGCATTCTGGGCGAGAACCGGATGATCGTTGCCAACGAGGCCGGTACCACCCGCGATGCCATTGACACCCCCGTGGATAACGCCTACGGCAAGTTCATCTTTACCGATACCGCCGGTCTGCGCAAGCGCAGCAACATCTCTGACGGCCTCGAGCGCTATATGGTCGTGCGTGCACTGGCCGCTGTGGAGCGCAGCCGCGTGGCCCTGATCCTGGTGGATGCCACCGTTGGCTTTACCGAGCAGGACAGCAAGGTGGCCGGTTATGCCCACGAGCAGGGCAAGGCCTGCATCATCGTTGTCAACAAGTGGGATGCTGTGGAGGGCAAGGAGACCAACACCATGGAGCATCAGCGCCGGGATTACGCCGATTGCTTCAGCTTCATGGGGTATGCGCCCATCATCTTCATTTCGGCCCAGACCGGCTATAACGTGAACAAGCTGATGCAGCTGATCCGTGACGTGGATGCCCAGAACGGTGCCCGCGTGCCCACCGGTGTCCTGAACGAGATGCTGGCCCGCGCTACCGCCCGGATGCAGCCGCCCAGTGACAAGGGCCGCCGCCTGAAGATCTTCTACCTGACCCAGGCTTCCACCCGTCCCCCGACGTTCGTGGCCTTCGTCAACTCCAAGCAGCTGTTCCATTTCAGCTATCAGCGGTATCTGATCAACCAGATCCGGGAGAACTTTGGTCTGGAACACACGCCCATCCGCCTGGTGATCCGTGAGCGCGGCACCGGCAGCGTCGGCGCAAAAGATGTGTAACAGGGGAGGCGGCTGTTGATGATGACCTTCTTCATCGTTCTGGCTGCCGCTGCGCAGGCTTACCTGCTGGGCAGCGTGGACACCGGCATCCTGGTCAGCAAGTACCTGTACCACGATGATGTCCGCAATCACGGCAGCGGTGCGGCCGGTATGACCAACATGCTGCGCACCTTTGGCAAAAAGGCAGCGGCGCTCACCGCCGCAGGCGACGTGCTGAAAGGCGTTGCAGCTGTCTGCATCGGCCGCTGGCTCTTCGGGTTCCTGCCCGCAGATGCCGCCGTTTCGCCCTATCTGGGCGTGTATCTGACCGCCATTCTGGCCGTGGTGGGCCACACCAAGCCCATCTATTTCGGCTTCAAGGGCGGCAAGGGCGTGCTGGTGGCGGGAGGTGCCATCCTGGCGATCCAGCCCATCCTCCTGCCGGTGCTGACCGTCGTTTTTCTGCTCTGCCTTGTGCCCACCGGCATGGTGTCGCTGGGCAGCATTGCAATGGCGGCATCCTATCCGGTGCTGACCCTCATCTACGGCCTGCTCAAGGGCTTCGCCGCTGACGACCTCATCGTCTGCGTGGTGGGAGCTGCCATCATGGGCGGCATGGTCATCTGGATGCACCGGGCCAATATCCAGCGCATCCGTGAGGGCAAAGAGTACCGCTTTGGCTCCAAGCACAAGCAGTAACCGGAACAAGAACAACAGCGCATCCTTCGGGCAGAGCCTGCCTGCGGGATGCGCTGTTTTGCGTGGAGGGGGCTGTGCCCGGTCGATGTGCCTGCACGGTCCAGTTTACTGAAAAAACTTTGCAAAAAAGGTTGACAAAGGGCGGTGCAGCTGGTATAATAACACACGTCGCAGGACACAAACTGAATATGTGGGGGATTAGCTCAGCTGGGAGCCCGGTTGGTATCAAAACGCACCCCCAGTCAGATAGTCCTGCGACAATCAAATTCCCAACAAAAAACTCCATCCAAGAGGTTCGCTTCTTGGATTTTATGGGGGATTAGCTCAGCTGGGAGAGCGCTTGCATGGCATGCAAGAGGTCAGCGGTTCGATCCCGCTATTCTCCACCAAAAAAGCACTGTACTTCGTTTGAAGTACGGTGCTTTTCTTTTTGCTTTCTTGGAGGTCGCACTGAAAATCATCCAAATGCCTGATTTTGCAGGCACATGGACGGCAACCCCCAATTCTTGCTGTTTCGTTGTTTCTGAAAATGCTTGTTCGATGCCCGACTGTTTTGCAGGCGGACGTATCACTCCCCCTCAATGTAAGGAGTGAGATCGAAGTTAAACGAGATGTTGATCTGATAGCCACGATAAACGTCTACCCTGCGGATCAGCTGGTTGACAACCATCTTCTTCGCTTCAAAGTTGGCACTGTCGTACAGGTCAGCATAGGAAATCAGCTCATCATAGAGCCTCGACACTTTATCCATCAGCTCTGCTGTTCTCTCCAGTTCCTCACTGGCAGATTCACAAAGGTCTTCCAGTTCCTTGAGTTTCTCTTCTTGCTCTGTAATCATTTCGGCAAGGGTTTCTCTCGGCAACACACTTTCGCCTTTGATGCAGGCTAAAATTTCGGCTTTCAGAGAAAGCAGGTCTTTCTCGGCCTTGTCTCGCTGCGTTTGCAGGTCTTGCAGATGGTTTTTGCGCTCCGTAGTTTCTTTTTCGTAGCGTTTTGTAACGATCTGCTCTTTCGGGATACCCCTCATTTTGGAAAAAATCTGGCGCACCGCCTTATCAATGATCTCATCCAGAATGTGGACGGTATATCCCGTCTGCCCGGTGCAGTTGGTCTGCTTGCGGAGCTTTCCGTAACAGGTATAGCGAATACGCAGCGTATCGTCTAACGAACCATCTGCCATTTTTCGCCATTTACGGCTGCTGGTCAGTTCCAGCTTTGCACCGCAGTGTCCGCAGTAAGCGTTGCCGGCAAGCAGCGACTTCCCATGGATGTTCAAAGGAAGGCGATTTTCGGCTTCCGCAGTTGAGCGTACAGAACGTTCATTCCGAATGCGCTGTGCGTTTTCAAACTGTTCCTGCGGGACAATCTGCAAATCCGGCATCAATTCTGACCGTGCATCCCCACAACGGAGAACGCCGGTGTAGGTCAGGTTTTGTACCATCCCCCGAATACTTGACGGGTGCCAGCATTTACCAGACCTTGCACGATAGCCAGAATTGTTCAGATAGGTGGCGATGTGCTGCGGACCATAGCCCTCATACACATACTTGTCAAAGACGATCCGCACTACGGCAGCTTCCTGTTCGTTGATGTGCAGTTCGTAGAGTTCGTGTTTGCGCTTGTTGATACGCCCACTCCGTACAAGGTCATAGCCATAAGGCGCATTTCCGCCCTTGAAGTGACCTTCTTCCACAAGCTGGCGCAGACTGGTGCGGGTTCGGACGGAAGTTTTTTCGCTCTCGCCATCTGCCTGCCAGAAGCGGATGTAGTTCAGCAGTTTGTCGGTGTGGTTGTCGAAACGCTGCTCACCCTCTTGGGTACTCCATACCCGGATGCCGTTCCGTACAAACCATTCCACAACAAAGGGAGTTTCATCTGCGATACGACCGATACGGTCGAACATGAACACCAGCAGAATGTCGAACTTGCCCTTCCGTGCATAGTCCTTGATGATTTGCAGCTTGTCGCGGGCGGCAGCCCGGACTTTGTGGCCCGATACGCCTTCTTCCTGTTCCTCATGGACGATGACCCAGCCCTTCGATTCAGCGAACTTATGGCAAGCCTTTCGCTGCATGGGCAGGTCAGCTTCATGGTTGGAATTGAAATCCACCTGCTTATCGGTGGAAACGCGGTACAAGCAACAGACACGGTTGTTGTTTTCTGTCATTACAAATTCCTCACTTTCATAACAAAAGTGGGGACAGACTTTATTCCGTTGTCAAAGAACGTCCGGCAATGGTTCGGCTTGTAGCACCGCCCGTTACCGCACTCAGTATAGCGTTTGGTTCTGCATTCGTCCATGATGTCAACCTACCTTCTTCGTATAGCTGGTGGCAAGCAGGATGTTCCGAATGCGCTCAAACGCTTCCGGGTTGGGTTCCTTGGAAAAGCTAAAAACGACAGGATAACCGTTGATTACATGATATTGCCGGTCGGCATCACGGTCAGCCGCAGGAAGGTTCTCTGCGACCTGAGAAAACTTGTCAATCATCGTAGTGCCCTTTCCTTTGATTTATCAGAATTTCATCGGCAGGGCATCCTTGCGGCACTTGCCGTTGTAGGCCATATAGATGGGAAAAACGTATTTCTTCCATCCGGGCAGTTTGGCAGGATTGTCCATGCCGCTGCGATAAATCTCCATGGGGTGAACGCTGCGCAGAGCACGGATCAGCCGTTCCTCGCTGAACTCACCGTGATACAGTTCCACAAAGTGCATCATGCCCCGCAGGACAGATGCCCGGAACGAATCAGGCTTGCCCTCCCATGCAGCCACGATCAGCCGCAGGGCCTCGCAGTAGATTTTCTCGCCCATCTGGTTGTACAGCTTGAGTGCGGTGCCCACGCAGCTGATGCGGTAGTCGCTCAACTGCAAGCTGTCGTAGTTGAAGTCCAGACCCACCCGATTGGTGGCTGCGAGAAATGCAACGGAGGGCGCATCCTCTCCCACGACCTTGGCACGGAGCTTGATGCCCGCCGTCAGAGGTGCGGCGTGACCGTTCTGCTCTGCGAAGAACAGAGCTTCCTGCTGCATCGTCAGGCCGGTGTAGATCTTGCACAGAATCGGCAGATCCTTACCGCCGTTGCGCAGGATACGCGCTTCAATGGTATGCTGGCCGTCCGTTACATAATACCGGCCATTGCGAAAGCTGACCTTCGGCTCGTTCGCCGTATATTCGTTAAAGTCTTTGGCAATCAGCTCAACGCGCTTGCGCTGGATGCCCCGCTGGTACAGCTCACGAGGGTAGATCAGCTTACTGCTGTGAATGACCACCATCTGGTACGGCGGTGTGATATGAAAGGAAGCGGAGAAGTTATCCGCAGTGTTTTTCAGGCGCATCTCATTTCCTCCTTGATTCGCCAGATGTATTTTTCAGCTTCTTCCAGAATCTCAGCGACCTGCTGCTTACGCTTCGGGATGGTGAGCAAGGTGGGATTAAAGGTAAAGCTGTATTCGAGCCGCTGAATCATGGCATGAACAGCGGATTGCAGTTCGGTATACACCATCATCTCCTCTACGCTCCCAGCGTCCTCAAAGGACGATTTGATGGGTGTGTAGGGATAGATGGGTGGCTTTCCATCCACCACTTCAGGAGGCGCATAAGCCGCCTGAGAGCGGATGATCGGTTTGAGTTTTTGAATGCTGCCCATCGGATTCAGGGCAAGACTGATCTTCACTGCATCATCGACCCGGCGCATATTCTCCGGGGAAAGGTGTCCGACAAACTTCAGGACACGGCTTTTATCAATGGTGAAAATCTGTTCTGCCTGAACAATGGACGGCTTCAGGCCATCTTCTTCTACCTGACAATGCGTTGCCTGTGTTACTTTCTTATCTGTCTTACTTGTCAAAGCCGCGACAATCAAAGTCGGAGAGTAGATGTTGCCGACATCATTTTGAAGAATGACTGCTGGGCGGGCACCGTTTTGTTCGGAGCCAACGCCTGCCTCCAGTTTTACAAAATAGATGTCTCCGCGTTGGAACTTCCAATTCGATTCCAAGTGCGAGCCTCCATTCTGATATGCAAAAGCCCGCTGCTTTTTTGCAGCGGGCTTTGCTCAATTCATGGTGGTAATTGATTTTAGGGATTCTATCGCATCCCTGCGGGTGAATGAAAACCGGATTCAGCGCGGCATGACAACGTAGTCGTAGCCACGCCGGGTCTGGCAGACCGTGCAGGTTTCCATGCATCTGTCCTTATTCGGCACAATGGCGATCTTGAACGCCTTGGTTTCAACGTAGTGCCGGAGGCAGACACCGCAGAGGGTACGGATGGACTTGACCATCGCAGGAGTCAGCTTCATCTCATGGTAGATCTGACGCTCTTTGATGGTAGGATTCAGTTCATCCATAGGCTTACCTCCTATGTGTAATTAAAAATAAGCGGGTAGTTATGTAAAGAACAGGAGCAACCGAAGACTGAAAACAGCATCCGGCTGCTCCTGATAAAATATGTTTAGGTCTCTCATATTCGCCCTCGGCTCCCTGAGAGTGGGGAATCATCTGGCGGCGGGCTTGTACCGCTCCATTGGCATCTCAACCACCCCGTCTACTTTCTGACCGGGCCGCGAATTACGGAAGTATCATTGTTCTGAGTACCAGACGACTGAACTATTCAGCTTTCAAGGTCCGTGAGTGTGGACATATCACCAGCGGCGAGAGCCGTCTGGTGAATTGTCCCCTCACTTACGAGCCATCGAGAAGCCTCAATCTACACCCAAAAATCCAAACTTCTTCAAAAATTTAGTGATTTTCAAGATTCGCTTGCTAATATTTTGCTGTGCAATGCCATAAACTTTAGATAATTCTACGGTACTATATTCGTCGCGGAAATACAGCGTGATAAGCCGAAGTTCTTCATCGGAGAGTTTTTCTAACCCTTCTTGCAAACGCTTGTCTTTGATTTCGCCTACCCATGCAAACCGAGTCCGGGTCTCGTGGTAAGTATCGGTTACAGCAATTGCCTTTTCATACTGCTTAAAGTCAGAAGATTTCCTTCCCGTGCTGTCATCACCATCGTCAACGATTGCCAGTGTGTTTGCAACGTAGGAACGCTCACTATTGAGAACGCCCAAATCAAAATCATACATGGCTTGGATTGCATCTTCACTCATTCCCGCCTGTTGGTACTGCACACGCAGCCGTTCCCACTTTTTGTTCAGTTTTCGACGTTCGTTGCCGTTATTAAATTCCATTGTTGACCTCCAAATTTTCGATAAGGCGTAAAAAATTGAAAATTTGGAGATTCTAGGGATACTTTGCGGCCAGCTCCAGCCACGAAAAGAGGGCAAAAAGAAACATGAAGTGTCCTTTCCGCTGGATGCGGAGGATGAGGATACTTCACTGCTGGACAGGATGCCAACTTTTCTTTGGCGCAAAAAATAAGACGCATTAAAGAAAAGGGTACAGACACTGTTTTCCATCCGTAGATGGAAAGCAATATGAGTATCCTCAGCCTTTAATGCATCTCAGGCTTTCGATATATTTTTCTTCGTTACAGATCAAAAGCGGTTTATCCGGCTAAAAAAGGACAAAAAAATAAAGCCCTCGCAGCCAGACAACAAGGCTTTGACTTGCCTTGTTATCATAGCACACGAGGGTCTTATAGAAGTCACATGACGGTCTTATGAAAGTCACATGGAACGATTTTAGAAAAAATAAGGTCACACAGAAGTTGTATGAAGGTCACACGAAAGTCGCATGACGCAACTACGTTATTTTATCGTTCGAGTGAGTTGAGTAGTTTCTGGTATTCATCTTCGGGCAGCTTTTGCTTCGCAGCCGCAAGCTCGCCCGCTGCCATCTCGTCCATGTGCTGCTTCTGGTACGAGCGAATAAGCCAATAGTAGGCTTTTGTGTTTTCCGGCGCGATGGTCAGGGCCAGTGCAGCATCCCGATGAAGCAGATCGTATGCGTGGAAGTCCATCAACTGCTTCAGCAGTTCATTAACTGTACTCATAAATGCGAGGTGGTATCGGTTTGCGTAGTGAACCAGCCAGTGTTCGCCATTGGCAGCAGAAAGAAGTTTGCCCTGATACAATGATGCCGCTTTTTCGAGCAATCTCACCTTATTTATAGCAGAAGTGGCTTTTGCGGCCGCAATGCACAACTCATCGAACCGCTGAAAGTCGGTCGTGATATGGAGGTCGGGGTTGAATTGGTAGCCAGACGGCGTGGAGAGAATCAGCTGTTCATCCGAGATAATACTGAATGCCTGCCGCAGCCGGTAAACGAGCTGTTTGACCTTTTTTCCGGGTTCGTCCTTATCCTCCAGTTCTTCTGGCCAGATTTCCTGTACGATTTCCAACGATGAAAGGGCTTTCTTATTGGAAAGCAGCATAAAGGTCAGCAGACGGCTGATTTTAGGAGATTTCAGGTCGGACTCCGGCAGGACACCGTGGGAAGTGTGGATTTTCAATTCTCCGAACAAGCTGATGAAGACATCATGGCTGCTCTTGATATTTTCTGGCGAGATTGCCATGCTCAGACTGTCAGCCATTCGCTTATCGTTGTATGCCGCCAGTAACACATAGGCCAGAAGTTTAAGCATACTGGTCTGATGGATGTACCGCTGAGGATTGCGAACAGCAATCAGGGCGATTTGCCGAGGCTCCAAAGGAATTGCAAGGACAGACTTGATTCCCAGACGCTCATAGAGTTGGTACTCATCTGGATAGAGGTCTTTAACTTCTTCGGCATCGGGCACAACCATGGGAGTTCCTCTGCGCACTGCCTTTACCCAGCGGTCGAGAAATTCAGACGATTCAAACTCATTTGTAAGGATAGTAGTTTTATCTTCTTGGCATTCATTGTGCCACCAGAGTGGCTTCCACAGCCCCAAATCCAGATCAACCTGAATCAGACCGCACCAGTCGGCATCATAGAATTTACAGGCCGCTTCCATGACGCAAAGTGCCACCTCTTTTGGCGGCAGGTGGCGATAATACAGCTGCGTTTCCAGATTGTTCATTGTGTTTTCAAAATCAAGAGCGCACTGGATATTCTCGGAATCAGGACTTTCGCACACCTGATCAAGTTGCCGCATAACAATACCTCCTAAACAAAAAGCAGCATCCGGGCCTTCTCCATTCGATACGGTGAATCCCTGATGCTGTCTATATAAAAGCCATCTCTCCACCGCATAAGCTGAAGAACGCCCCATCATTTTGCTTTCAAAAGCAAAAACCGCCTGTGAGTTGAAATCTTCACAGACGGTTCTAACATGGTAGAGGGATAAAATTATCCCATTCAAAAAGCAATCGGCTGTCATGACCTCGTATATGAGATTTTAGACCCATTTGGCTTTGTGTTCCTATCTTTCGGTAGGTTTACCAAGTATTAAGTTCTTTGATAATTTACTTTTTTACGATTGTTTTTATAAAAGCCGTAAGTGCATTGATCTGCTCGGCATCGAACTGTTTTAGCTGGTCAACAAGTGCATTCATTCCATTGGAGGTTTCCTCGCCGAAATTAAAAAATTCTTGTGGAGTAATGTTGAAATATTCGCAGATGTAAAAGAAATTTGCCATCGTCGGAAAGGCAGTACCACTTTCGATTGCACGAATATAGCCGGGATTCTGCCCGATTGAGAGGCTCATGTCTCTTGCAGACACACCCTTCTGTGTGCGCAGCTCAGTAAGCCTCTTAGAAAACTGTTCTTCGTACATGGCCACCACCATCCTTCTCAACTCTATTGTAGTCGAGAGCATAGCCGAAACAGAACGATTAAATCTATTATTTTTAATTGATATAATCAACTACCTGTGATAGACTAAAAGAAAATGGAAAAAATAAAAACCATGAATTTTTACATTCATGGTTTGTGTTTCCTGTCGCAGAGTAGCTTACTCTGCGATACCGACAACAAAATTACCTTGAATCGTTTGATATTTCGAAACGACGGCTTATTTGACGGAGATGAAATCGGCCAACTGTTCCATTGTTTCTCTCTTCAACTCCAACGAAGGATGAACATACCGGTTCATTGTGATGGTAACAGATGAATGCCCCAAAATCTCACTCAGAGTTTTGATGTCGATTCTCGCTTCCACACAACGGGTAGCGAATGTGTGCCGAAGAACATGAAAATTTCGATTTTCTAGACCACATGCCATGAGAATCTTATGAAACCGGCGCTGAACGCAGCGTGGTTCAATCAGCCTAGATGACGAGCCACTCAGAAAGTAACCGGTCTTGCCTAACGGGTACATATTCAGATATTCAAACAACATATGCGAAACCGGAATCGTCCGATTTGCAGAGCTGCTTTTGGGGGATGAAATGAGTATATGTGTTTTTTGAGATTCAGGTATTCGAGTCTGAATGCGCTGCATCGTTTGGCAAATACAAAGATTTCTCTCAGAAAGAGAAATCTTGTCCCATGTCAACGCACACAGCTCTCCGATTCGGATACCAGTGAACAGACATAAGAGGATGCCGAGATTCAGACAATCGGGGTGGCCTATTAGATATTTCTGAAGCGTCAACTGTTCGGACAAGCTCAAAACGGGCAAGGGTTTCGGTGTTTGTTTTATCCGTATGTCAAAAATCGCAGAGTCTACTGGTATGTTCTGAGCCTTTGCGTAATGCAAGATACGGCGAAGAACAGAAAGAATGTCAGAAACCGTTTTAGTCGAAAGAGCTGTTCCATCCCTTTTACCATGTGTTTCAATCTCTTTACAAAAATCCAGCACATGTTCCTTCGTAATGCTCTCGATTTTTGCTGTCTGGAAATACGGCATCAGATAACACCTTATTAGAGTGCGATAACGGATATAGGTTGACTCTTTAAAGCTTGTTGAAAAGGTATCAAGCCACTCTATAGAGAAGAACTCAAAGACTGAACCTTTACTCATCTCTTTAGAATTAGGGGCGTTGCCTTGAAGTCGAATCACATCCTGCAAACGGTTACGTGCTTCGTGATACGATGATGCATACAAATAGCCATATAAAGGTTTACCTTGAGCGGTTCGCGACTTTATGTAGCGTGCTTCCCACCGGCCATCCTTTCTTTTGTAGATGTTCAATCCTTTCCTTGACATCGAAATCTTCCTTTCTCTTTTGTCGACGGCTTATTGGACGGAGTATACAATTAAATTTTATTATTTTTGGCAAAATCGTCGATTGTCTCTAACATTTTTCTGCATCTTCTCAGGTTTTGAGCCTCTTTCTCTTGACCGTATGAATGATTGGCGGTAAAATTTAGTTGAAAAATCCTGTCGCAGAGTAAGCTACTCTGCGACAGCAAGATGGTACACTTATGCTCAATGCAAAAAGTGAGGTTGACAACATGATTGTTCGGGTAGGTTTTTTAGATAAGGACGAAAACTATATTGCACGGCTTGCAAATTATTATAGTGCACACGCTAATGAGACCGTGCAGTTTGAAATCTATCTTTTCACGAAGGAAGAGGCTTTGCGGAAGCAATTGTCGAGAGGTGGGCGGATGGATCTTCTGGTTGCGGAGGAAGATCTCCTGCCAGAGCCGGAAGAGTACAGCCGTAATATGGAGCTTGCTTTCTGGAGCACGGAGAAACACGAGCAGAAACGAAACGGATATCCGGTGGTCTTCCGTTACCAGAAGGCCAGCGAGATCTTCCGGGAATTTCAGAGCATGGCGGCAAAACGCGGCCATGGAGCATCGAGCTTTGAGATGCAGGCGAATGGACAGGTCGTTCTGTTTATCAATGGAGCAGGTGGTGCAGGCAGCGGCACAGCGGCAGCGGGCTGTGCGGCGGCAATGGCGGCACAGGGGAAAAATACGGTCTGCTTCACACTGAAACAGAATGCGTGCAACGATTCCTTTGATATATGCGGAAGCTCTATGACGGATGTGATGTATGAGATTAGCATGTGGCGTCAGCTGGGCGGCAAAGACCAAGGACAGTTGCAGATGAAATTGCAGAGTATGCTGAAGCAGGACAACGAAACTGAGGTGTATTCTTTCGCACCGTTCGACCTTCCTGTCAGTGCGATGAATTTTGATGCGGAAAGTGTAGAGAACCTGATACAAGCAATCAAGGGTATCTGCGAACGATGTGTCATCAGTGCGGACGGCACGCTCTCCCCGATGCTGCTCAAACTGATTCGTCTTGCGGATTGGACAGTCATCGTCAGTGACAGCACAGCAGAAGGAAACGAAAAGAGTAGTAAACTGCTGGATTCGCTGGAAGCCATCGACAGCATGGACGAAAAATTGATCGTCGGTAAGATGGGCGTAATCTTTAATAGGTTCGGCTCTACGGGCCAAAAACTGGCACTGCCAAAGTATGCAAGTGAACTGGGGACGATTCCACGCTATCAGAATGCGGATAAAAAGCGCATCATCCGGGAATTGCGGATGAGCAGTGTCTACTCCCGGATGATTTGACGACGGTAAGGAGGAACAGATGACAACAGAGGAACTGAAAGACCTTCGCACCAGAGTCTTGGAAGCCATCAACCGGGAGTTACAGCCCACGCGGATGACCGATGAAGAGTTGCTGAAAGCAATCACCTCTTTGGTGGATCGAGAAAGCAGAGGAGATTATCTGCTTCCAATTCAGAAGATGGATACGGTCAACAGCATTTATAAAATGTATCGCGGCCTTGGCGGTCTGCTGGATTCCATCCTTGCGGATGAAGATATCACGGAGGTCATGATAAACGGCCCAGACAATATTTTTGTGGAGCGCAAGGGTCGTTTGACCCGGGTGGATAAGCATTTCAAGGATGAACAGGAACTTCGCCGTGTGATAGATCTGATCGTTGGTAAGGCACATCGTGAGGTCTCGGAAGCAAATCCTATCGTGGATACCCGTCTGGAAGATGGCAGTCGTGTGAATGTAGTGCTTTCGCCGATTGCACTGAGCGGTTCTACTGTTACCATCCGAAAGTTTTCCAAGCAGCCTATGACCATGGAAAAGCTGCTGGAATACGGCTCCATCACCCCGGAGGTTGCACAGTTCCTTCAAAAATTGGTAAAAGCACGATATAACATTTTTATTGCAGGCGGTACAGGCAGCGGAAAAACGACATTCCTGAATGCCCTTTCCAGCTACATCCCTCATGATGAGCGTATCATTACCATTGAGGATTCTGCAGAGCTACAAATTACGCAGATCCCCAATATCGTGCGCCTTGAGACACGCAATGCAACGGCATCTTCGGGAGAAAGCAAAAAAATCGACATCCAGAGCCTGATCCGTTCCAGCCTGCGTATGCGTCCGGACCGCATCATTGTGGGCGAGGTTCGCGGCGCAGAGGCACTGGATATGCTTCAGGCCATGAATACGGGCCACGATGGAAGCCTTTCGACCGGACATGCGAACTCAGCGGAGGATATGCTGAGCCGTCTGGAAACGATGGTGCTGCAGGGCGAGGCGGCCCTTCCGCTGAAAGCTATCCGGCAGCAGATATCCAGTGCGGTGGATATCATGATCCATCTGTCCCGCCTGCGCGACCACAGCCGCAAAACGATGATGGTCAGTGAGATCCTCCCGCATCTGGACGAGAACGGTGATATCAGACTGAATCCGCTGTTTGAGTTCCGGGAGGACGAAAACTCTACGCTGCAGCATGTTTCGGGAGCGTTGGTGCGGACAGAAAATCCCATGATACAGACGGACAAATGGACACGTGCTGGCTTCCTGCTGGAAGACATCCCGACAGCAAAGTAAAAGTGATTGGGAACAGAGAGGAATGATCGGATGAAAAAAGAACAGAATGCGGAAAAGACAAAAGTCAGAAAGCTCGCCAGAACGAAAGAAAAAGTCTCCCAGTGGACGACGAATCCACTGAACGAAAAGGTTCTGGATTACCACAACTATGAGATGACAAAGAGCGAATCGGTGCTGTATTTCGTGGCGGCATTTCTGGTTGGCGGTGTGGTGAGTCAGTTTTTCTATGGCGGTCTGTTTCAGGAGGACGGTGTGCCGACACTGCTGACGTATATCAGCAATTCGGCGGCCTTTGTAATAGTGGGATTGCTCGTTGGCAAGGTATTCCTTCCTGTGCGCAGCCGCCAGCTGGCAGAAAAACGCCGGGATACGCTGCGGCGGCAGTTCCGCGATATGTTGGAATCGTTGACCGCTTCTTTGGCGGCTAACAGCACTGTGCGCGATGCGTTCAGCTCGGCGTATACGGATATGTGTATGCAGTATTCTGATGATGCGTTGATCTCCAAAGAGCTGGATCAGTTCCGCCGTGCAGAGCAGATCAATGTGACACTGGATGTCATGATGGATGATTTTGCTAAACGCAGCGGCGTGGAGGAGATACAGGATTTTAATAATGTATTTCAGGTCTGCTACGGCCCCGGCGGTAACATGAGCCGCGTCATCAACCAGACCCACGATATCATCTGCGAGCGGATGGAAGTGGAGGATGAAATCCAGGCGAAGATCCATGCAAATGAAATGGAGCTGAATATCATTATGCTGGCTCCGGTGCTCATTGTTGCGCTGATGCGTAGTGCCAACGAGACATTTGCACAGAATCTGGCTTCTCCGGTAGGCGTTGCAGCTGTGACAGGTGCATTGGTACTGTTTGCCATCGCCTACATCTGGGGACAGAAAATCATTGCGGTGAGGTAAAGAGGAATGCTGATTGTAAAAATGATTTGTCTGGCGATAGGCACGGTCTTGGCAGTTCTTTTTATCCTGCTGACGATGCGCGGCAAAAAAGAGGACTGGCGCATTGAGGGTGTGCCGGAAAAAGAATTCAGCGATAAAGAACTGTGGGCAGCTGGGTTTGCAATGCAGCAGATGCCGATGTTTTCGATGGATTCGGCAGTGGGCAAAAAGATGATATCGGCCTCGGCTATCCTGCATCCTGAAAACGGTGGGCGCTTTGTGGAATACTGGGCGCGGCTGTACTGGGCACGAACCTTATCAATGTCCCTGCTGGTGCTGGCTTTGGCATTCTGCGCCGCTGTATTCATGGATGGCTATATGCTGTTTGCTGTGCTGGTGGCAGGTGTTGCCATGGTGGCAGTTATTTATTCCAACGGCGCAAATGAGATGAGCAATCAGCTCCAGAAGCGCAGCACGGAATGCATGATGGAGTTTTCCAATGTGGTATCCAAGCTAACTCTGCTGATGAACTGCGGTATGATTCTGAAAGAGGCGTGGTATATCGTTGCAAAAAGCAAGCAGGGCATCATTTATGAGTTGATGCAGGAAGCCTGCCGTGAAATGGACAACGGTATGGCCAGCGCAGAAGCAATCTACAACTTTGGTGTCCGCACTGGTTCGCCGGAAGTGCGCAAGTTTGCAAGCATCATTATCCAGAACATCGAAAAGGGTGGGTCAGACGTGACCGCTGTGATGCGCCAGCAGGCCGATGAGCTGATGTCCCAGCGGCGGCAGATGTTGCTGCGCAAGGGCGATGATGCCGCTGCACAGCTGCTGGCCCCCACGACTATCGTTCTGATTGGTGTAATTCTCATCATCATGGTGGCAGCCATGTCCGGCATGGATATGGCGATTTAAAAGTGGATATAGGCAGACCGTCTGCTTATATAAATAAATTCTCAGGAGGAATATTTTATGAATAAGTTTATAAACAAGATCTACATCAAGGCATTGGTCGGCGCTAACATGGCAAAGAACGAGCTGCAGAAAATGCGTGAAGAGGACGAGGGCCTCGACATCATCATCACCATTATCCTGGTGGCTGTTGGTCTGGTCTTGGTTGGCATTTTGGTGAACTATGCAAAGAAAATCGTCAGCACTGCAGACTCTCAGGTAAATCAGATTGGCAACACGGTTGGAGGTTTGAATTCGACTGTTAAATAAAGTAAATAGTTGAATATAAATCTAAGCGAATCTTGCCTTTTGCGGGGTAAGATTCGTTTCCCATGGGCCGTGCTCTTATTATGGGTGCGACCTATGGGAAACGAAACAAATAAACAATATATATGAGGAATCACAATGGAATGGATCGTTGCGGGATGCGGAGCAGTATTGACCCTTGCGGCAGTCTGCATCGCAAGAAAGAAAACAGGACTAGAACCATCTGACCGAAAAAAGTGGCTGGCGGCGCTTCTGCTAGCTGGTGTGGGCGGTTTTGCGAGCGGCTTTTTGTTGATATTGCGTGTGGGCACATACCTGCCCAATCTGCTGCGGTTGTTGCTGCTGGGGGCGTTCCTTGCGGCGGCGGCTTATACGGATGCCCTGAGCCGCCGGATACCGAATCAGGTCGTGCTTGGTACGGCGGCGGTGTTTGCAGGATGCACGCTCCTGGATTTCCTGTTCAGCGGGATGGATGCGGTTGCTATGATGGTAAACGGACTTGTTTCGGCAGGTGTGTTTTTCTTGGTGTTCTTTCTGGTCAGAATGGCTTCGCACGGCGGTGTCGGATACGGCGATATAAAGATGATCACCGCAGCAGCCCTTATCTTTGGCGTTTACGGGACTTTCAGCTTTCTGCTGACATCACACGTTGCGGCGGCACTGGTGGCAATCGTGCTGTTGATTTGCAAAAAAGCATCCCGTAAGGATGGATTGCCGTTCGGGCCGTTCTTTTATCTGGGGTATCTGGCAACGCTTCTGATGGGAACATTTTGAGCAATAGGAGGAATTAAAGGATGAAAAAAACGCGGCTGGTTGCATTGGTGGCGCTTGTGGCAGTCTGTATTGCAGGCTGGACGGTTTTGGGCATGAATGCAGTGAGCGAGGTCAAAACACAGAAAGATACTGTGGCGGCAGCGGAATATTACCGCGGCAAAAAGCTGTTCCAGCTTTCGCTTCAGAATTACATGAGTGCAATCGGTAACAAGCCCACAGAAGCACTGTATGATGCCTACATCGCCACCTGTAAGGAATATTATGAGGACTGTGCCACGGCGAATGTCCGCAGCATCGAAGAAGATGCCTATGCGGCGGCTGTGGCAGAGTATCCGGCTCGGGCAGACTACTGGGAGGCTTATGTGCAGCTCTATTATGAGGACGGCGATTACGACTCGGTGGTAAGGACGCTGAAACAGGCAGATGCGGCAAAGATACCGTTCAATGATGCAATGATGCAGTACTGGAATGAGGCTTACTACGCCTGCAATGTGTCCAATTCGAGCTATCTTTCGGTGCAACTGGCTGGAATGGATGGTGTGTACCTTGGATGGGATGGAGAAAAAAATGTCCTTTTCAGCAGCGCAGACGGCGAACTGCTGGACCGGGATTATGTCTTTGTCGGCCCGGTGGGACAGAGCACTGTGGTACTGTGTTCGGATGAAAAAGGCGAAAGCTTTGCCTTTCAGCTTAGCCAGAATCTGATGGTTGGCCGCTTTATGGCAGAAATCGAAGAAGGCAACGGATACGGCGATGGACTGTTTCCGGTGAAGCTGAAGGGCCGCTCTGACTGGAGTTATATCGATATCAACGGCACGGAATACCTGAATGGTTATCAGATGGCAGGTATGTTCCAGAACGGAAAGGCACCTGTCCGGACACAGAACGGTGAGTGGATCTTTGTGGATCAGAGCGGTGCACAGCAGGGTAGCAGCTATGAAGAAATCCAGCTGTCGGAGAATGGTTCGTGGCTGGTCGGCGGTGTGTTCCTCGCAAAAGAAAACGGCGTATGGAATTTCTACTCGGAAAGCGGCGAGAAGCAGGGAGCACTGGATGCGGATGCGGTCGATCTGAACCGAGGCAGCGGTCTTGCCTTTTGCAAGAACGGCAAATGGGGTTTTGCGACAAATGACGGAAACGTAGCCATCGAGCCGGAATATGATAAGGCAAAGAGCTTTTCCGGCGGCGTTGCAGCGGTGTGTACCGATGGCAAATGGGGCTTCATCAATGGAAATGGTACGCTGGTGATCGATCATCTTCTGGCAGATGCGTCGTATTTTGATGCAAACGGAGTCTGCCCGGCCAGAGTGCTGGACAGCGATGTTCAGCAGATGCTGAGCTGGCGCGTAGAACGCAGCTGAGCCGCAGGAGGTATACCATGAAAAAGTGGTGGAAAGAAAGCGCCCTCCGGCAGCAGGAGAACGGCATGGAAGCAATCGAGGGCCTGCTGGTGATCACCCTGATGCTGTTTGTGCTGTTCTATATCTGGGCGTTTGGTTTTTTGATGTACCAGAACTGGGCTGTGCAATATGTCGCAACTGATACAGCATCCCGTATTGCGCAGACGTATGGGTACTCGAGTTCGGACCCGATTACTGGTTATATCAGTCATGCGACGAGAGTCAGCCTCAGTCCATACAGATATAAAGATGACGAAGAAGAGAAAATTCAGGATGTCAATGCGAATCGGGCTGAAAAATATGCGCGGTATAGTCTGAAAAAAGCAGGATTTGCAAAAGAAAAAGGACTGGATATAGAAGTAACGACTGTGAAGGACGCACTTGCAGCAAACCACGTGGAGGTCAAAGTAACTGCACAGTATGAAATCCCGTTTGGATTTGCAATGAAGTATTTTGGGCAGAGTCCTTATCGGGAATTTACGGCTACGGGCCGGGCGGTCTGTCTGGATATACAGCATTATATCTATACGAATAAGAGCCTGGATGCAATGGAAGATGCGATTGGTGCGGGAGTCAGTTCGAGCGTAATAAAAACGGCGGAAAAAGTCATTTCCATTATACGTTCTGGATTCAAGGCGCTGAAAAAATAACAAGGGCGAAACATAAGATAAGTAACTACGTGTGAGGGGAAAAATATGTTTGAACTGAAAAAGCACGTGAAAGAGCGGCTGATAAAAAGAACAGAGGGTATTATTTCGCTTCTGCTGATAGTATTGCTTGTTCCGTTTTATTCAGTAGCTGCTATTCTGGAAGAAGTGGGGCGGTATCAGAGCGCTTTGCGAGGGCTGGATTCGGCGATCAGTTCCAGTGAGATGTCGGTGCTTGCACAGTACGATCAGTTTTTGATGGACCGCTTTGCATTGTTGGCAATCGATCAGAATAAAAACATTGATCAGCAGTTTTTGTCTTACTTGAAAAAGCAGGATACACAGGATACGCGTTCGTTTTCTCTTTCAAATGCGCAGACCAAGGCCACGGGCGTATACCCATTGGCAGATATCGAGGTATTGTACCAGCAGATCAATGAATTTTCAACGTATACCGTTCCTACAAAGCTTATTCTGGAAGGTGTGAATTTTGACAATATTGTTTCTCAGCTTGAAGGCTACAGCACAACGGTGAGCAATGTTATCAAACAGCTGAATTCTGTAGGTTCGAGCCTGCAGGGCGGGTTGGATTCGTACAATGCCCAGAAGGAGGCCAGCGAGCAGCTTGATGCAGTGACCAAGACAACGGGCGAATATGCTGAGTCGTATAACAGGTTCAAAAATGCGATGGACAGCTTGATCGAGCATAAAAAAACAGAGCGGCCTGAAAATGAGAAAGAAGCGGCGCAGTGGGACGAACAGCTGAAAAACCTGCTTCAGGAAGCCAATACAGCCAAGGATGATTATCAAAATCAAATCGACAAGGAACGGGATGGAATATCCAGCCTGGCTAAAAAATTCGATACGGCAGCAAGTAAGGAACGCAGTGCGTATGATACTCTTGTGGATGGAGTGACAACTGCCGTATCGACCAAGCAGGCAAGCGAAAAGGATGTTCTGAATAAAAACATTCAGGATAATAAAGGTGTGATAAAGGAAATCGACCGCCAGCTCGCTGCATTGGGTGACGATCCACAAGGAGAAAATCGGGAAGAAAAAAGACAGTTGAAAGCTTTGAGGGACCAGGTACAGGAGCGAATAAATGAGGACACGGACAGCATAAATAAGATTGCAAATGAAACGACCAGCATGAAGGAAATTACAGATGAGCTGAAAACGGGTGATAACGCAAAGGATGTTCTGGAGGACTATAATTCAGAGGCATGCGTGGATTCGTTGAAGGGCCTGAACGAAGAAATGGAATTTCTGAAGGGGATGGACCTGGAAACCATGAATGCGGACAGTCTGGAAAATCTGGCCGGAAAGCTTCATCAGGTGGACTTGAGCAAGTTTTCAGACACGAGCAGCTACAAGGAACTCTGGAATAATGTGCGCCAGTCTGTGGGACAGGAGAGCATACAGGGCGTTCCGATGGATTTTATCGATGGCATTTTTGCTCTATTAAGTATTGACACACTCTACGACGAAGATCTGAACAGCAAAATAGATTTGAACTATTATGGAAAGCTTCCGAGTCAGAGGATTCGCTCTGCGCAAGAATACTCACTGGATTCGCCATTTGAAAAAGAAGACCAGAAAACAGCACAGGATAATCTGAATAAAATCGGACTGCCGATTTCGGAGGCGGACTCTGTAGAGCTGGATGGCGGCATCAACGTTGGCGGGCAGGCTGATGATGATGGAGAAGCAACGGGAAATCTGTTCAAAAAAATGATTCAAATGGTCAACCGGCTGAAAAAGAAAATGGAGGGATACAAAGCTGTTGTAGACAGCATGAGCAACCTTGCAAAAGGAAACAGCTGGGATAAGGTCCTTCTGATGGGATATCTGACTTATAGCGTTTCAAATCGTACAAACTACGATTCGGGAGTGTCGTTGTCTGGTGCATCGTTTAGCGGAAGCGGAGGCTTGGCTCCCAAATATGAGGCGCAAAATGTCCGGGGTGAATTTCTGGTAAAAGAAGAAAACAAATACTCATTCTGCGGGGCAGAGATGGAATATCTGATGACCGGAAAGATGAGTGAATATGAAAATCAGGCAAGTGTTTTTGGTAAATTGGTCGCTCTTCAGAGTGTGATGAGCATCTGGGCAGTTGCAAATGATCCGTTTGTTGACGGCATGAAGATAGGCTGGTCAACGGCTGCCGCTGCAGTGCCTTATGCCGGACCCGCACTGAGTTTTGCGATGAAAATACTGACACCGGTCCTGTTCGCAATGGCAAATGGTACAGTGGATACACTTCTCCTGGTGAATGGAAACAAAGTCCAACTTTTTAAGACCGCAAAAGGAGTACATGTTAATCCCACTGGATTTGCCAGTGCTCTGGAGACGCTGATGAATTCCAAAATGTTTGACTCGAAAGATCAGGCAACATTTAAAAGTGTTAATGAAAAGATGCAGGCACGCAGGGATACATACAGCACATTCAAGGACGCAAAAGTTGATGAGAACGGCTTGATCATTCCGTCTGATACGGGCACATCGTCAGGTGCTGACACATCGACCAGCATGGCGAATAAAAATACGGACGTATCTAAAAAATCGGAAAAGAAGAAGCCATTTGATGCAAGCAACTACGGAAAAAGCCTGAATGAATTCAACTATACAGAGTTCATGTTTATTATGCTGATGGTATTTTATACCGGAAGTACAGATCAGCTTTTGAACCGCTTTGTGGACATTATCCAGATGGAGGAAACAAATCGAGCACTTACGACGAATAATACCCAGTATTCCCTGAAGGAGCAGCTGACGGGTACTAGAAAAAAGTTCGACGTGGATAAAGCGTATACTGCGGTTCGTGCGGAAGTGAATGGAAAATTTGTAAATGTATTGCCGGTTCCGACTTTATCAAAGGAGTCTGTATGGACTGCACATCGGATAATCTATCGAGGGTATTAAAATGAAAAAGATATTTTCTGGATTTAAGGATGAGCAGGATGGTGCGATTGCAATCGAAGCATGTATCTCACTTACATTATTTCTCATTGTAATGATTGCGCTGTACAGTGTGATACAGGTGTTTACGGTTCAAAGCATGATCAGCCATGCTATGCAGGAAGCCTGTCAGAGCATGGCGCTGGAAAATTATAATCAGTCAATGTTCAAAACTGGAACGCTGCAGCAAATTCCCAGCAAAGTGTTTGATTGGATTTCAGGTGGACATCGAGAAAACTTCAGTACATCGGCAGATTTTTCATGGAAAGAACTGCTGCTTCCATCGTCCTCGACTTCAGGAGAAGCACAGACAGCTTTGTATGACAGTAATGCAAAACAGAGGTTCGCAGCTTATCTGGGGGGAGGAGTAGAAAAAGCGGATGAGCTTCTGAAAAATTATGGCGTGGTGGGAGGTCTGGATGGAATTTCCTTTGCTGGCACAGAAAAATCTGGCACCGACATGACCATACAGGTTTCCTACAAGGTTCGTTTGCTCTTTTACATCGAGATGTTCCACTTCGGAGAATTTGAAAGTACACAAACAGTTTGCTGCAGACTCTGGAAATAAAACAGCGGAAAGGATGTCGCACTATGGAGGAATATACTGTTATCACACAGGGCAATGCAATCTATCTTGAGGGAAAGCTTGGAGATGAAGAGCAGCTGGATGAGGTAGACCGTGGGATGCTGGTCTCGAACCAGATCGCCGGTTTTCTGCCGCTCAGTGTGCAATGGGTCAATGGAAACTGCCGTCTGCTGTACAACATTACGGGTCTGACACCTCTGGAGCAGGCTGCAAGGATCCTGGAAAACGAGACCCGGCTGACCAACTTTTTCCTGTCGCTGTGCAAGGTGGAAAAAGAATGCGATGAATATCTGCTGAATCCGCGCAAGATCGATCTGGAACCGGGAGTTGTCTATCTGGGTGCGGACGGAAAGGCATTTGTGCTGTACCGTCCGGTCGAGGCAGCAGGACAGAAGTATGACCCGATGGAGCTGACGCATTTCGTGTTTCGCCTCATTGGTCAGCAGATGCCTCGGGACAGCAGGATACTCAATGTTCTTTCCCGTCAGCTGCTGTATGGCGGAAGCTTTTCCTTTGCGGAACTTGAGCCGAAACTGAAAGAAAAACCGGTCATGGAAAAGATCCCGGAGCCGGTGCAGGAGGAGACCCCGCGATACGAGGAAAGACATCCGATCCAGGCGAAGCCGTATGTCCCGCCGAAGCCCGTGATGGAACCGCCGAAACCGGAGATCCCCAAGCAGGAACCGGTAGTCCCGGAACCGGCACAGGACAATCCTTTTGCACAGAGCGGCAATCCTTTCGCAGAAGTCCAGCCCAAAAATGAAAAGCCGCAGAAGGAAAATAAAAAAGCAGAGAAGAAACCGGAGAAAAAGAGCGGCGGCCTGTTTGGCCTTTTTGGAGGAAAGAAGGACAAGAAGAAAGCAGGCAGTGAAGAACAGGAAAACCCCTTCCAGCAGAAAGAAGAACCCCCGCAGGCAGCACAAAAGGCCGAGATGCCTCGCGCGCAGCGCCCGGCCCCGGTCTCTGCGCCCATGCAGGCTCCGGCTGCCCCGAAAGTAGAAGCAGGCCGGACGGTGCTGCTGTCTGGCAGCGAGAACGGCGGGACCACCAAAACGATGGTCATGGGGAGCGGCACGACAGGCGCCGGAGAGCTGTACCTTGTCCAGAAGGATACGAATCAGTACATCCATGTGACCCATACGAATTTCCATATCGGACGTGCGGAAAATATCGTGGATTATACAGTGCAGACAAGAAACCACTATCTGGGAAATGACCATGCCTATATTTTGCTGGATGGCGGAAATTATTATATCGTTGATAATAATACGCAGAATCACACATATCTGAATGAGCGGCGGCTGGAGCCTTCCAAGCCGACACTGTTCCATGCAGGCGACACAATCCGGATGGCAGATGTGGTGTTCAACGTGATAATGGGTTCCTGACATGGCATTGCAGTTGGTACATATAACGGATAAAGGGGAAGTCCGCTCATCGAATCAGGACAGCTTCTGTGCGAGGATATCGAGCTTTGGACAGGAGACGGTCGCGCTTCTGGTGGTATGCGATGGAGTGGGTGGTCTGCAATCCGGAGAACTTGCCAGCACAGGTGCGGTGCGCTGCTTTGAAGACTGGTTTGAACAGCAGCTCCCTCAGATCATGGGATCGGAACTGACGGAGACGACGGTGTTTCTCTCGTGGCATCAGATGCTGGAAAATCTGCATAACACACTTTGTGAATATGCTGAAAGATCAGCGATGCAGTTCGGAACAACGGTGTCTGCCCTGCTCATCTCTTCGGACAGGCTCTACTGGGTGCAGGTCGGCGACAGCAGAATTTATCTGGATGACGGAACCGGAACGGAGCAGCTGACGAAAGACCAGACGCTTGCGATGAGAGAGGTGGAGGCCGGGAGGCTTTCGCCAGAGGCAATGCAGATAGACCAGCGGAAGAATATTCTGCTACAGTGCCTTGGATATGGAAAAATGGAACCTGTGTTCCAGAGCAGACCACGCCCACAGAGGGGCGCTGTAGTGTTGTGCAGTGATGGATTCTGTCACTATTTGGAGGAGAAACAGATACGTCGTCTTCTTACAGAAACAGAAACGAGAGAACAGTTGTGGCAGCAGATGCAGAAAACTGTGGAGTACTGCCGTGCTCATGGTGAAACGGACAATATCACGGCGCTGGTGCTGAAGTGGGACGGTCAGGAACAGAAACGCTCCGATTCTGCAGAATGGATTGAGGTGTGGGCGAGGCTTTCGGGAGAAGCGGCACCGGAGGAATATGACCGGGAACTAGGAGGAATCTTGTGAGCGAAACAATTACGCTTGGGTTTACGAACCCAGATTATGAAAATATTCATGTGCTGAATCGGCTGGGTGGCACAGGAGATGTGTTTGCCGCTCATAAAAAGGGCATGGATATTGATGTGGTAATCAAGCGTACACAAGTGCAGTATCATGACCGAATCAAGCAGGAAAATGAGTCTATAATTCTAAAAAGTCTAAAGCATCAGTATTTGCCAAGAATCTATGATGTGCTTTATGGGCAGGACGGTTGTATCTATACTGTAATGGATTACATCAAGGGTGAAAATCTGGAGCAGTATGTACTGAAAAATGGTCCGGTGACCCCAAAAGAGTGCTATCGCTGGGCGTGTCAACTCTGCGAGGCAGTCCAGTATCTACATCAGGAAAATAGCGAAAAACCGGCTATCATTCATTGTGATATTAAGCCGGGAAATGTAATGATTACCCGCAGCGGAGATATCTGCCTGATCGATTTCAATACATCACTGATTTTTCGGCGGGATAAGAAGGCGGTCGCAGTGACAGATGGCTATGCTGCGCCAGAACAGTACAGCCCTGTGCAAAGCACCCCCAACGCAGCGATGCCGCCGCAGAGAGAAGGCATCAAAGATGCGACTGTACCAATGGATGCAACGATGCCGATGGAGACCGCGCTTCAAAATGAGGCAACAGTACTGATGGACGAGCAGTGGAATCCGTTGCAGCCCACAGAAAAAATGCCCGGCGGACAGGAAAGTAGCTTGCGAGGGGCGGATGCAGAGGGCGAATACGGTGCCATTTCGATGGCGACTGATATTTATGCCATCGGCGCAACGTTATATTTTGCTGTGACAGGGCGTGCTCCGGAAAAATCACTGGATAAAGTAACGCCGCTGGAACAGTATAAGCCTAAGATAAGCCGCTCGATGCAGATCATTATCACCCGGGCGATGCAGAAACAGCAGGAAAAGCGGTTTCAACAGGCTGCGGAGATGCTGCGTGCGCTGAAGAACATTGACAAAATGGACCGGAACTACAAGGACTATCAGGTGCGTAAGCGGGTCATTGCGCTGGCACTTGCAGTCTGTTTTTCAGCAAGCGCATACAGCTGTTATTATGGCGTGACGCAAATGAGAAGTGAGCGGGAAAATCTCTATCTGCTGGACCTCGCACAGGCGGAACAGGCTGAGAAAACAGCGGACTATGGGACAGCGCAGACCCTTCTGCAGGGTGCTATCCAACGGCAGCCGGGACGGGCAGATGCCTATCTACAGATGGCTGTGTTGATGTACCGCACCGGAGATTATCAGGGCGCTGTCAATCAGCTGGAAAGCGCAGTTTCTTCCGGAAATCTGAAGGAAAATGACATGGATGCTGTCACACGGGAAAAGCTCCACTTCATCAAGGGAAACTGCTATATCGAATTGCAGGATTATGATAAGGCCGTACGAGAGTTACAGCTCGCTGTTCAGCAACAAGGCGCAGAGCCAGAAAGCTATCGTAGTCTTGCAATCGCACTGGCTAATGCAGGAAAGCTGGAGGATGCCAAAAAGACTCTGGAAATCCTGCGGGAAAACGGCGCATCTTCGGGAGACTGCGATTTAGTCGCAGCGGAGATTATGTCACTGCAAAAGCAGTATTCTGAAGCACTTGACCTTTACCAGAAGGTGTTTGATGAGGTCGATGACGTACAACTTCTGAGCCATGCATATCTGTCAGCGGCCAATGCGGCATTGAATATCGATGATTTCGTATATGCGGAGGAAATTCTGGAGCAAAGCTGTAAAGCATTGCCAGAAGGTCAGTCTGTGCTCGAAAGGGAGATGTTGGCAGATATTTCCCTACAGCAGGCTGTTACGGACAAGGAGCACTCAGAAAAGTATTATAAACAGGCAGAACAAAGGCTGAATGAGCTAGTGGAAAGTGGATACGCAACCATCTCGACAAAGCTAAATCTTGCAACAACGCTACAGGCACTGGATAAATACAGCGAGGCAAACAAGATTTTGCAGGAACTTTCAGAGCAGTATCCGGAAGACTACCGTTTCGATATGCAGAGAGCATACCTTCTTATTGACTGGCAGAATGCAAAGAGCGCTGAAAAGAGAAACTATTACGAGGCCGGAGCTTGCTATGATTCTGCTGTAGAAAAATACCGTCAAGCACAGGCCAATGGAACAGAAGATATGCAGATGGCTATATTGAATAATCTTATAGATCAGCTTCGTACAGGTGGATGGCTTAAGTAAAGGAAAGGGATAAAATGTCTACAGGACAGATTTTTTTCGTGGTCGGCATTGTAGGAATGCTTGCAACAGCTGTTGCGAGTGTTATCTCTGCCCGCATCCTGAGCAAACAGGAGAAAAAAATGAAGAAAGAAATTTGGAACGAGTATAAATAAAATATAAGGAAAAAAACAATGACGAAAAAGGAAAAAAAGCTGATAGCAGTAATTGGGTTAGTAGTAATATTACTGACTGCCTGTGCTTCAAAAGCGGCGAACGCAACAGAAAAAATCGAGCTTGGCCAGAAATATCTGACGGAGGCAAACTATACTGAAGCTATTGCCGCATTTACCGAAGTGATAAAGATTGACCCATCTAACATCGAAGCCTACATGGGTCGTGCAGAAGCGTATAAGGGTTTGAAACAGTACGATGATGCAAAGGCAGACTATACAGAAGTCATAGGGAAAACCGATGAAATGCCGTATACACAGGCACAGGCATATATGGGCCGTGCAGAAGTGTACGAACTGACTGATGAGACGACCTCTGCCGAGAGCGATTACAGCGTGGCAATCGACCTGCTGGATGAAGATGATATTGGAATGAAGGAAAATATTGCGGATACCTTTATTCGGGAGCTGAAAATCAAGGTACTGCAGTTGCACGCAGAAATTTGCATAAGACTTGGATTGTATGATAAAGCACTGGATGACTACGCAATGTTAGCAGAGCTTGGTGTGGATATGACGGCGGAAAATCAGAAAGACTCTTCTGCACAGGACGAAAGTTCAGTTGGTGGAACATATGTATGGAACTATGCTGATGAAAACGGGGATGTTACAAAAATGCAACTAACTGTGCAAGCTGGAAGCCGTCAAATGAACGCCATCGTCAACTATCCTTCTAATCTTGATGCGGAGGCTATAGCGGGCATAATTGCTGGCTATACATTAAAAAAAGAGTATCCAGAAATAGAAGAAGCGTATTTGGAATTTCAGAAAGCAGCAGAGGCTAATAGTAGATTGGCGGAGAGAATTGATGTAAATCATGTGACAGAGGCACAAATGCAAGAAGCAGAGGCATTGGCAGCACAATGGGAAGCACTCGAGTCGAAATACGGTAGCTATTTTCAGATATATGAGAACGAGATTCAGAAATGGGCGGGAGTTGATTGGAGACCCCAAATTATTGAAACCGTTTTTCTGAGTAATCCCGTTAGTCGTGTTGAAAAAACATCTGATACGCTTTATATTTATGTTCCAACTGGAACAAGATATACAAAAGCCATAATGGACTTTATATCTTATAGTGGAAAGTCAGAGTCGATCGATGCGACAGATATGGTAATGAAAGGGAAAAAAAATAATTTGTCTCAGCCAATTTATGAGTGGGACATGAGCAGCAATATGATTGGTTCGTTCAAAATTGAGTATCGAGAGGATAAATAAGAAAGGACTTCGGTTATGAAAAAGTGTAAAGAGATATTGATTGGTGTACTCCTCTTATCAATGGTCTTTTTTACGGCCTGTACCTCGAAAGCTGCAAAGGCAATGGAGAAGGTAGAACTTGGTCAGAAGTATTTGACCGAGCTGAACTATACGGAAGCTGTAGCATCCTTTACAGAAGCTATTGGTCTTGATCCGGAGAATATCTCAGCATATATGGGCCGTGCAGAAGCTTATGTGGGTTTGAAACAGTATGATGATGCAAAGACAGACTATACCACAGCTATCGAAAAGGCAGTGGAACAGCCCTACACACGTGCAGAAGCCTATGTGGGTCGTGCAGAAGTCAACGAGGTGACCAACGCAAATGAAGCTGCATTGTCAGATTATGAGTCAGCTCAAAATATTTTGGACTCTATTGACTGGAGTAAATTTAAAGAAATCACAGAGCAGATGCTTAAGGCATTACAAGAAAAAATAGAGAAAGCCTGCGAAGAACTGAGAGCCTTGCTGGGCCTTAATGAAAATGATGAGCCGCTGGACACAACTGCAATATTCCAGAATGCAATAGATGGGGTGGCGGCGGACGCTGAATATGCAGAAAACGAGCGTTATGTCATCGTGAACGATTATGATGGGGATGGAAAACAGGAAGCCTTTGGATTTTTGGGAATCCGGAATGACGAATACCAGACATGGGAGTCGGTGAAGCTTTACTACCTAAAATCGGATGGTTCGGTCGAAAAAATTGCTCTGAATGGAGATGTAACGGGCGGACCGGCAAAGGTATCTGGGACCGAACAGATGGATTTTTCAGAGAGCTTTATTACGCTGGGCAATAAAACTTTTTTGGACTTTGAAATCGGATATTCGGCGAGCGAACCAACGACTGTATTGTTTGGTGTAAATGATGGAAATTATACATCGACTTCAGTGTACGGCTATTTTCCGGAAAAGGTCGATGAAAACCACATTGCGACCTCGGATTTGGATTATCGGGTTGTCTACAAAGAAGAAAACGGTATTTTTACTGAGACAATGAGAATGCCGGGAGAGGATTACGAATATCGGTTTGCTTCAAAGGAAGAATACCTGAATAGTATGCTGACGGAAGAACAGCTGAAGGATATGGCAAGAGGTCTGGGAGTACCAGAAGACCTTGATGTGAGGTACATTCAAGGTGAAAGAAGCTACTGGGAGGCTGGAGAATGCTGGGAAATCTATGTGTTGGTCTGTACTGGTAACAAATGCATAGCCTCCTGTAGCATTAATCCGGACAATGGGGAATGGACGCGAAATACTGCTATGTATGATCCAGATCATGCATGGGAGGTAAACTGCTGAGAAGATTGCGATTTCAAATGTTATGCTTAAGTATGAATTGGTTGTCTCTCATATATGCTATATGCTTTGAGCACATACATCTGTACTGTTCATTGAAGCGGCAAGCAGTGCGCCGTGGTACCACGGCACGATTTTTGAATCCGATTTCTAAAAATCAAATTCAAAATGCTTGTTGGGCTGTGCCCAAACCCCTTGCGTTCTGCATCCGATGGATGCAGGCTGCGCATTCCTGCGGAACGCTTCTGTTGCGTGTCAATGCACACTCTCTCTGAAAATTCCGAATGCTTTTTGGTGTAAGCGTCAATGGCGCAGTTCTGGCATTCGTGGTAGAATGAGCGCGTTGTGTGCCTGACACACGAAAAAGAGAGGACGGATGCAGAGATGGAACAGCTTTACCTGATGCCCGGTGAGGAACGCTACACGAAATTTCAGGACGAAAACGGCGTGCCGAAAGTTCGGTATACTTACTGTTCGCTGCACGGCAGGCTGTTCAACTGCACCTGCAAATCCATGGACGAAGCCCAGCGGCTGTGCGAGGATTGGCTCGTGACACAGGATCGCTGCTACATAAACTAAAAAGACCGCCGAGAACCTGACCTGTGATGGTCGGTTCTCGGCGGTTTTGGTTTATCGGGTTTGCTCTTTTTCTTTGCTGTCCTTTTCCTCCGCAAAGAACAGTTCCACATTCTTCTGCGCTTTTACGATGTCCTGCATCTCATCCCGCGCCTTGCGGTACTCCGGGTAGAGTGCTTTTTTCTTGGTGAGCAAAGCCGAATACTCTGCATTCAGGTCTTTCACTTTGGGCAGCTTTTTCAGGCCGGATTCATTGAAAGCGGCTTTCGCCGCCTTATGCAATGTAATCTCCTCCCGGTGCGCTTCCAAAAATTTGGAACTGTACCCGGATTTGCGGTAAGCATCGTATACAGGCCGGGTCTTGGCATAGTTGACGATGTGCGCCCGGAGGACGGCGATTTCAGCCATACGCTTCTCGGCGACCTTGATGGAATCGCCCAGTTTGTGATAGCGAGAAAGTGCAGTATCAGCACGCTCTTTCAGGTCATCCGCACTGCCGATTTTCTGCTCCTGCAAAAAAATCAGCGTTTTGGACATCTCTTTCAAGTTGTACTTCTTCGCCCAGCGTTCGTAGCCGCCACCTTTGCCCTCGGCAAGTTTTGCTTGAATGTCAACCAGCAACTGGAACGGCTGCTCTTTGGGAGGCTGCTTCTGATGTGGGCGGTGTTCGGCTTTTCCGGCAATGACTGCTTTGATTTCATCCTCGCTGTACCCGGCACCCAGTGTCTTGAACCGGATAAAGCGTTTCTGCCGTGCGCCTTTAACGGAAGTGTATTTGCCGCGTTTGATTTCATAGCCCTGCTGTTCCAGCTTTTGCAGAAAATCTTCGTAGTCGGTGGGCTTCTGCTGCAAAATCTCGTCGATTACACTGCACAGCCGGTCGCGGTTGCTTTCCTTTGGTGGGTAAGTGATGCGCTTCTGCCGTTCCCGGTAAGGCTTCTTTTCAATGACTGACAGCTGATGCTCCAGACAAATCAGGTCGCTCAACCGCTGCACTGCCAGACCGGAAAAGAAAAAATCCCGGAATTTTCTTGTGCCGTCCAGAGTGGTCGAGTTATAGATAATGTGATTGTGAATGTGTTCCCGATCGGTATGCGTTGCAACGATAAAAGCGTGTTTGCCTTTCAGAAACCGGAAGGCCAACTCATAACCGATGCGGTTTGCTTCTTCAGCCGTAATTTCACCAGGTCGGAAAGATTGCCGTATCTGATAGGCGATAATGTTACTTTTTTGGCTGCGCCCGGTGGCCTGCTCGTACAGCTTTTTTGTGAGCATGAACTCCTCGTCCACAGTAAGCGGGCTGCATTGATAGCTGCTGACAAGTTCGCCTTTTTCAGTCTTGTCAGGATTCTGTGCATAGTTGGTGCGGTCTTTCAGGCAGGCGGCAATAGATTTTCCTTTGTGCTGATGCAGTGCGATCAGACGAGTAGCTGCCAGAGCAGATCACCTCCTAAATGAAAAAGCCGCCCGAAGGCGGCAAGAAGATTCAAAATCAAATCAGGTCCCGGAGCCAACCGCTGAATTTCTCAACGCCCTCCACTATTGCAGTTGCGCCGACAAAAAGGACAAAGCAGAGAAATTCGGCAACCAGCAGAATCAGAAATTGATCCCAAGTCTGGCGGTAGACGGTGTAGATGCCGCAGCCAAAGATATACAGCATCAACGGCGCGACAACATAGCTGGACAGAGTAAGCAGCCACTTTGCCATCAGAGCCAGAAAAGCCACGAACAGAGAGATCGGGGCAAGCATCATCTTGAATAAAAGCCTCATATCAAACACCAGCCTTTCTTTTTCGCCCCTATTATAAAGGTATCGCCCCTTGCCTTGCAAGGATGTCAACCGTTATGTAAACCCGCAGCCTCCTACTGCGGGAAATTTTTTAGAGTTCGGTGAGTTTGGCGAGAAGTTGCTTGCCAATAGCTATCAGCTCATCCAACCGACTACGCAAGTCCTCTAAATCGGCGGCATAGAGCTGCCCGCTTTCATTGGCCCGTTTCGCCACCTGATTCAGGTTGTTGCTGCAATTCTGAAGAAGGTACGCCATCCGACGCAGCTGTGGTAAATCAAGATTCAGGCAGTAACCATCCAGAGCCATTTTTCGCAGATAAGAGCCAATGCTCAAAATACCGCAACTTTCCATCTTCTGACGAATGCGTTCCAGTTCGACTTTGCTGACACGAAAATGGATCTGCTGGTCACGGTGCTCCGTCACCGGGCATCACCATCCTTATCCAAGTAAGATTTGAATGGTCGGACAGGCTCCACTTTATCAGCCTTTTCTTCCAACGCAGCCAGCACAGAGGGGCGGGCATCCGGCTTTTCTTCCGCTTCGGGTTCTGTCCGGCTGGACTGATGCTCCATGTTCAACAGCGCATCCAATTCTGCAAGGCGGGCAGACTTGGTTTGCAGTTCTTCCTCCTGCGCAAACGGCTTGGCGATTTCAACCTCTGCGGCCTGCTTCTGCTGTTCCAGAGAATCCAGTGCGGCCTCAGCATCGGCAATGCGGTCGGCAAAATTGCCGATGGCATTGTCCAGACGGACGATGTTGCCGCGAGGGTCATCGCCCAGCGGTACCGGATAACTCAGCTCGCCGCGGAGAACGATTTGATACTCATTCTTGAAACTGTCAAAGCGAATGTTAAGCTCAAAGCCGCGATAGGTGCCCAGCAGCATCATATCCGCATTCGGCATCTCCTTGCAGGCAAGCATCAGCCGCTCACCAGCTGCTTTTTTCTCATCGAACACCATGCCCTTGATCGTCATGCCGCAGAAGTTCTCCTTATCCTGCGGGTGTGCGTCTGCGATTTGGGCATCGTTTTTCAGAGCCGCAATACGGTTCTTCGCTTTCTGAATTTCCTCCGGGTAATGCTTGAGTAGCTTATCTTCCAGACGATATTTCTGGTTCTGATAATCCGAGCGCAGCACCTTGAGCTTTGCTACCTGCACATCCAGATCCATCTTTTCCCGGATGCGCGGGTCGCCTGCGCATAGGGCCTTGACCTCGGCATACGAAAGAGCCTGCTCATCCACATCAT
>NZ_JARFIS010000699.1:0-303 GCF_029076575.1 Faecalibacterium sp. DFI.5.82 | reverse complement strand
GGCAATAAAATCTGACGCGCCAAAGGTGGCTGCCACACGGGGCGGCATGTCATCCAGGTTGCCGATGGGTGTGGCAACGATATAAAGAGTACCTGCCATAGTATCCTCCCATTTGATTTGTACAAAAACTCTCCGTCATCCCGTACTTGGCGCGCAGCGCCTGAGAGGTTCAGCGTCCATACATTGCCGCGCCTGCCGAGATGAGTACATGCGGCTCGACCCGCAGCCCTGTTTTTCGGTTCTTCTGTGCTTCCAACAGAAACAGCCAGGGGGCGGCATCCGGCCGGTTCTTCACAAAGGCCA
>NZ_JARFIS010000698.1:0-303 GCF_029076575.1 Faecalibacterium sp. DFI.5.82 | reverse complement strand
AATGCAATGCGGTCGCAGTGCTTGCGGACTATCTCTGCAACATTGTTGTTGGGGTTTGCGTTCAGGCTGCCGGAGCACAGGGTCAGGCAGTAGTACTCATCGTCCACCATGCTCAGGAAGCGGTCGATGCTCTCAGCATCCACCAGCAGGCGGGGCAGGCCGAAGATATCCCTAGGGGGATCGTCCATGTGGATAGCCATCTTGATGTCGCACTCGCGGCAGGTGGGCATCAGAGCTTCCAGGAAGTACTTCTGGTTCTCCCACAGCTTTTCCTTGGTGACAGGAGCAGAGGCCGGGAACAGC
>NZ_JARFIS010000697.1:0-303 GCF_029076575.1 Faecalibacterium sp. DFI.5.82 | reverse complement strand
CGGGGATTGATATTCTCTCCGTTGTCTATGCCCATGACGTTCCGCACGTCTTTCCGCAAGAAGTTATGGACGAGGCCAACGCTATTCCAGATCATGTTTTGCCAGAAGAAAAGAAGGGTCGCAGAGACATTACCGCTCAGCCGTTGGTTACGATCGATAGTATTGAGTCCAAAGACCTTGATGATGCCGTCGTGGCTTGGAAGCTTGACAACGGCAACTATCATCTGGGGGTTCATATTGCTGACGTTACGCACTATGTTAAGCCGGGATCGGCACTGGACAAAGAGGCCTTTAAACGAGGAA
>NZ_JARFIS010000696.1:0-303 GCF_029076575.1 Faecalibacterium sp. DFI.5.82 | reverse complement strand
TATAATATCCGTTAAATGCAATTGCTAAAATAAATGTGTTTAGTGTATTGCTAAGTGCGTTGAATGTTCCAGAACGTTATAGCTATTATATTACAGGAACACGGTATGGATCGGTTGCATATTTTTTTCTATATCTAATAAATCTTTATTGTATAAATTCGGTGAAAGAGAATTTCTGGAAAAATTCAGATGACGCTATTGGAGATGTGGTCTTAAAAATTAACTTATATTCAGCAGTTGTTCTGCCATTTTTAATTGTAAACACCAATGTCTATCGTTTATATCGAAATCTTAACCTGATGA
>NZ_JARFIS010000695.1:0-303 GCF_029076575.1 Faecalibacterium sp. DFI.5.82 | reverse complement strand
GCCATAGCCCGCGCCAGCGTGGACGACAACGGGAAGATCATCGTCTGCACCGACCTGCACAAGGCCATTGAGGCCTGCAACATCATTGCGCCGGAGCATCAGGAGGTCTGCGTGGAGGACCCCTTCGGCGTGCTGAACGAGATCAAAAACGCGGGCAGCATCTTCCTGGGCCGCAATGTGCCCGAGGCCCTGGGCGATTACCTTGCAGGCCCCAACCACACCCTGCCCTCCAGCGGCACGGCCCGCTTCTCCAGCCCGCTGGGTGTGGACGACTTTGTGAAGAAGTCCAGCTTTCTCTACTAC
>NZ_JARFIS010000694.1:0-303 GCF_029076575.1 Faecalibacterium sp. DFI.5.82 | reverse complement strand
AAGAACGCAGACCCCGAAGTAAAGGCGCAGCTCCGTCTGGCTCTTCTGACCTGATGCAAAATTTACCACGCATTTCAAAGCAATTCCAGCCCATGCAGAAGATTCCCACGAAAAAGCCGACTGTGCAAAAACCGTGCATTGACCGTGCAAGCCCCGAATTTTCGGGGTTACATAACGAAAAAGAGCGTCAATTCTTACGATTCAACGCTCTTTTATTGGTGCACCTCCAGGGACTCGAACCCTGGGCCCACTGATTAAGAGTCAGTTGCTCTACCAACTGAGCTAGAGGTGCATATGGTGACC
>NZ_JARFIS010000693.1:0-303 GCF_029076575.1 Faecalibacterium sp. DFI.5.82 | reverse complement strand
ACTCTTTATCGTCCTGCAAACCGTGATGGCAATTGCCATTGCACTGTTCCTGAATGAGGTGAAGTCCAAGTTCTGGAACCGTTTTTTTCAGACCTCCGTGTTGTTGCCGTACCTGTTCTCCTACGTCATCGCCAGCTACCTTGTATATGCATTCCTGAGCCCCACTACGGGTATGTTCAATCATATTCTCACAGTAATGGGAAAAGACCCGGTTTCCTGGTACATAGAAAGCAAATTCTGGCCCTTTATCCTGACCTTTGTGGAATTATGGAAGCGTTCGGGCTACACTGCCATTGTCTACTA
>NZ_JARFIS010000692.1:0-303 GCF_029076575.1 Faecalibacterium sp. DFI.5.82 | reverse complement strand
AGCTCCACATTGCCGACCTGAAGGCCACCTACCTCATGGAACACCGCACCAGCGCCGTGCGGTAACATCCCTAAGACGCAAAAAAGACGATGCACAGCGTTTGTGCATCGTCTGTTTGTTATACAGTCATTAAGCTTTCCAGCTGATGTACCAGATCCACCGCCTGATGGTCGAGCGCCGTGGTGGGCTTCCAGTCCGGCTGCGCAAAGGGGCGGCGTTCCTCCTCCAGTTCCGGCGGCGCGGCCTGCGGGGCAGGCTCCTGCTCTGGTACAGCATCCGGCTGGGGCTGCTCTGCCTTGGGGG
>NZ_JARFIS010000691.1:0-303 GCF_029076575.1 Faecalibacterium sp. DFI.5.82 | reverse complement strand
CAACATCCTGGTTGTCTGCGTATCTTCACATCGTTTTCCACTTAACCTGACTTTGGGACCTTAGCTGTAGATCTGGGCTGTTTCCCTTTTGACAATGACATTTATCTGACACATTCTGACTCCCAAGCATCAATACTCTGGCATTCTGAGTTTGATAAGCTTCGCTAACCTCTCGGCAGCTAGGCTATTCAGTGCTTTACCTCCAGGTATCTAACTTGAGGCTAGTCCTAAAACTATTTCGGGGAGAACCAGCTATCTCCGGGTTCGATTGGAATTTCTCCGCTACCCACAGTTCATCCGCCG
>NZ_JARFIS010000690.1:0-303 GCF_029076575.1 Faecalibacterium sp. DFI.5.82 | reverse complement strand
CACCGCCGACGATTTCAATGACAGACATGGATGGAACGCTCCTTTTATCTTTAGTTTCATAGAGACTGCATACAAATACAAGTGTATGATAGCACAAAAACCCGGGAAATGCAATAAAAACCGTGGGCTACGGGGCCAGAATTTCCAGCCCTGCCGCCACCCGGGCAAAGATGGCCGCGCTGGAAAAGGCAGGCTCGGCCTGCGTGTCCTGCAGCACCACGTTGGTATAGCGGGGCTGCTCTGCCGGGACAAAACCCGCAAACCAGTAATTTTTCAGCTCTGTACCGCCGGAAAACTGACCGG
>NZ_JARFIS010000069.1:0-460 GCF_029076575.1 Faecalibacterium sp. DFI.5.82 | reverse complement strand
TCTTTCTGAAATGGCCCGCCCTTCGTTCAATCTCAGGGTCGGCTTGTGATAAAGCAAGTATGGACGGAAAGAAGATGAATTATCCCTAGGTTTTTTCCGGCAGATATGATACACTAGAGCACACAGGATCCAGGAGGAAAAACGATGAACATTCAGATCTTTGGCACCAGCAAGTGCTTTGATACCAAAAAGGCCCAGCGCTATTTCAAGGAGCGGGGCATCAAGTTCCAGATGATCGACCTGAAGGAAAAAGAGATGAGCCGGGGCGAGTTTGAGACCGTGGCCCGTGCGCTGGGCGGCTGGGAGCAGCTGGTGAACCCGGCGGCAAAGGATAAGCAGACGCTGGCCCTGCTGGATGCACTGGTGGATTGGCAGAAGGAGGACAAGCTGTTCGAGAATCAGCAGCTCTTCAAAACGCCCATCGTGCGAACGGCAAAAAGGCCACTGTGGGCTACCAGCC
>NZ_JARFIS010000689.1:0-303 GCF_029076575.1 Faecalibacterium sp. DFI.5.82 | reverse complement strand
GCCCGCCCACCTCTGGAAAGCCACAGTGGGCGGCCATTCTGCGTTTTCAGATGGACTGGAACCCTTTGCCGATGATCTCGCTTGAGTTGACAATGGTCAGAAAGGCCTGCGGGTCCTCCCGGCGCAGGAAATCCCGCAGCAGCCCTGCCTGCCGCCGGGTCAGCGCCACCATAATCATGGTGCGGGGCTCGCCGGTGTACACGCCGGTGGCGTTATGCTGGGTCGCTGTGCGTCCCAGTGTTTCCGTAACGAAATGCCGGATGGGCTCCGGCCTTGAGGTGATGACCGTACACACCTTGCGGA
>NZ_JARFIS010000688.1:0-303 GCF_029076575.1 Faecalibacterium sp. DFI.5.82 | reverse complement strand
ATTAGAGTGCGATAACGGATATAGGTTGACTCTTTAAAGCTTGTTGAAAAGGTATCAAGCCACTCTATAGAGAAGAACTCAAAGACTGAACCTTTACTCATCTCTTTAGAATTAGGGGCGTTGCCTGGAAGTCGAATCACATCCTGCAAACGGTTACGTGCTTCGTGATACGATGATGCAGACAAATAGCCATATACAGGTTTACCTTGTGCGGTTCGCGACTTTATGTAGCGTGCTTCCCACCGGCCATCCTTTCTTTTGTAGATGTTCAATCCTTTCCTTGACATCGAAATCTTCCTTTCT
>NZ_JARFIS010000687.1:0-303 GCF_029076575.1 Faecalibacterium sp. DFI.5.82 | reverse complement strand
CCTCCACCAGCTTCTCGGTGATGCTCTCCGCATACTCGAGGGTCTTTTCGGAAACGGGCAGGACCTTGACAAGAACAGGTGCCAGCAAGGTGGGGAACTTGCCCTTGGTCTCCTCGATCAGGTAGGCCATGAAGCGATCCAGGGAGCCCAGGATTGCACGGTGCAGGACAACGGGGGTCTTTTCGGAGCCGTCCTTGTCCACATTGGTCAGGTGGAACTTTGCGGGCAGGCAGAAGTCCAGCTGGCAGGTGGACAGAGTGTACTCAGCACCCACGGCGGGCTTGACGTTCACGTCCAGCTTTG
>NZ_JARFIS010000686.1:0-303 GCF_029076575.1 Faecalibacterium sp. DFI.5.82 | reverse complement strand
AGCCCACCAAGTTTGAAACGGACAAGGAAAAGTTGCGGCAGATTATCCGAGCCGCCCTGTCCTCTGCTACCAGCTATGACGAGTTTTCCGCTTTACTTCTCCGGCAGGGCGTGACTGTCTAGGAGAGCCGGGGGCGATTGTCCTACCTCACGCCGGAGCGCACCAAGCCCATCACCGCCCGGAAGCTGGGGGAAGGTTTTGACCGCACCGCCGTACTTGCCCTTTTGGAGCAGAACGCCCACAGAGCCGCCGAAAAAGCCGCAGCCATACCCGAATACACCCGCACTATCCGGGAGCGATTAC
>NZ_JARFIS010000685.1:0-303 GCF_029076575.1 Faecalibacterium sp. DFI.5.82 | reverse complement strand
ATCGTGCTGACGGCACTGGCTGTGCTGGGGGTGAGCATCCGGCTGTAGCAGAATGGCCAGCTGGGTGCGGAGGGGGTGCTGATCTGCACCCTGTCGGCCCTGAGCTCCTATGGCCCGGTGGTGGCGCTGGCCAACCTCGGTGCCAGCCTGACCCAGGTGTTCGCCAGTGCCGACCGTGTCCTTGACCTGCTGGACGAGGACCCCGTGACTGCCGATGTGACCGACGGCGCGGATACCGACTTTACCGGTGCACAGGCTGAGCATGTCAGCTTTGCCTACGCCAAGGAAGAGGTACTCCACGAC
>NZ_JARFIS010000684.1:0-303 GCF_029076575.1 Faecalibacterium sp. DFI.5.82 | reverse complement strand
GGAGGATATTACCAGGAAGAAAAACACGACCCGCAACCTGACCGTTGCCGCCATGCTCAGCGCGGTGGCCTTTATCCTGATGTTCATCGAGTTCCCGCTCCCGATGCTTATCCCGTCCTTCGTCAAGATGGACTACTCCGACCTGCCCGCTCTGCTGGGTGCCTTTGCCCTTGGCCCGGTGTACGGTGTGATCATCAGCTATATGAAGAACCTGCTCCATGTGGTCATCAAGGGCACCTCTACCGCACTGGTGGGTGAGCTGTGCAACTTCATGCTGGGTGCGGTGTTCTCCGCACTGGCCGG
>NZ_JARFIS010000683.1:0-303 GCF_029076575.1 Faecalibacterium sp. DFI.5.82 | reverse complement strand
CGGATGGCGTGCACCGGGCCTGCGGTGGTCTTAAAAGTGATATCAAGGTCTCGCACCGACAATACCTGTTCTTTTTTGTTCTCAGGCATGGGGTGTTCCTCCTTACATACTCTTCATCTTGGGGTCCAGGGCCTCGCGCAGACCATCGGCCACCAGATTGAAGCTGAGCATCAGCAGGCTCATCACCACAATGGGCGGAATGATCTGTTAGGGGTGGGTGGTGAAGCTGTTGTACAGCTCACTGCTCAAAGAACCCAGCGAACACTGGGGCACCGGGATGCCCAGACCCACAAAGGACAGGAA
>NZ_JARFIS010000682.1:0-303 GCF_029076575.1 Faecalibacterium sp. DFI.5.82 | reverse complement strand
GGTGATCCGGGTGGTCACATTGTCCAGCGTGTTGGGCGTTTCCTGCGCCAGCAGGGCCCGGGCCTGTGCTGAGAGTGCCAGATGATACTTTTCGGCAACGGCAAGCGCCTGGGCGCAGGTGGAGGTCTCCGGCACCGCCGGGCCGCTGGCGATCATATCCAGCGGGTCCCCCAGAATGTCGCTCAGCAAGATGCTGAACACCTGCGCAGGGGCACAGCGCTGCGCGAACCGACCGCCCTTCACACCGGAAAGCCGCTTGCGGATGGTATTCATCTCCACACTGTCGGCCCCGCTGGCCAGCAG
>NZ_JARFIS010000681.1:0-303 GCF_029076575.1 Faecalibacterium sp. DFI.5.82 | reverse complement strand
CATAATCGTCTGGATTGCTGCTGTTTTTGTGGTTGGCCTCACCCTTAATGAATTTGAAGTAGGCAAAGGCAGCGCCGCCCATCACAGCCAGCACCAGCAGCAGGACAGCCGGGTTTAGTCCTGCGGATTCTTTTTTCTCAGGCTCCGCAGGTTCCGCCGGTGTTTCCAGCTCCGGTTCCTTGCCGGTACAGCCGGTCATGTCTGTACTGCACACCTCGCATTTGGTGTTGACTTCACCGGCTTCGCATATTTCCGTGCAGTTGCAGACAGCGGGTGGTTTCTCGGTGGACTGCCCATCCTCCA
>NZ_JARFIS010000680.1:0-303 GCF_029076575.1 Faecalibacterium sp. DFI.5.82 | reverse complement strand
ACCATCATCACGGCCATGGCCTCGCCGATGGCGCGGCCGATGCCCAGCACGATACCGGCGGCAATGCCGCTCCTGGCAGCGGGGACGCTGACCTTGAACCAGGTGTCGACCTCCGTTGCGCCCAGAGCCAGGCTGCCCTGCTCATACTCCGGCGGCACAGCGTTGAGCGCCGTGACCGACACCGACCCGATGCTGGGCAGGATCATCACCGCCAGCACCACGATGGCGCTCAGCAGGCAGGCACCGGAGGCCTTGCCAAAGGTCCTGGCCACGGCGGGCACCAGCACCTGCTGGGTATGCAGG
>NZ_JARFIS010000068.1:0-466 GCF_029076575.1 Faecalibacterium sp. DFI.5.82 | reverse complement strand
GCTGACAGCCTGCTGTATGGCATTCTCCTTTCTTGGTCTTGTTGCTTGTGACAATGAGCTGGATATCAGACAGGAATACCCGTTTACGGTAGAAACCATGCCGGTAGCGGATGAGATTACCGATGGGGAGACTGTGGAAATCCGGCTGGAAATCAAGCCGGAAGGGAACTTTGCCGGAACCGTCTATACGCTAAGGTATTTCCAGCCGGACGGCAAGGGTACGCTCCGTATGGATGACGGGATGGTGCTGCTGCCCAATGACCGCTATCCCCTTGACAGGGAGGTGTTCAGGCTATACTACACTTCTGAAAGCGAGGACCAGCAGACGATAGACATCTATTTCGAGGACAATAGCGAACCGGCACAGCTTTGCCAATTGACTTTTGACTTCAACAACGAGACGGAGGACGAGGATTCCGTCGTGACTGCGGATAGTAAGGAATTGCCGGTCACAACAGTCAGACAC
>NZ_JARFIS010000679.1:0-303 GCF_029076575.1 Faecalibacterium sp. DFI.5.82 | reverse complement strand
TTCCCCGAGTGCCGGGGCACCAAGCGTCTGGTCAAGGACACCGGCGGTGTCTGCCCCAAGAGCGGCAAGGGCCGGATGCTGGAGCGCAAGAGCGCCAAGGGCCGCATCTACTACGGCTGCGAGCGCTACCCCGACTGCGACTTTATGACCTGGGATACCCCGGTGCCCACCAAGTGCGAAAAGTGCGGCTCCACCCTGTTCCGCTAGGGCTCCAAGCTCTACTGCGCAAAAGAGGGCTGCGGCTTTGAGATGCCGGTGCCGAAGAAGGATTGATCAAACCGATAAACTGTCTCGCCCTCTCCG
>NZ_JARFIS010000678.1:0-303 GCF_029076575.1 Faecalibacterium sp. DFI.5.82 | reverse complement strand
CCGCCTGCCCACCCATATCAACATCCGGGCGGCAGATACCGGCCTTGCCAAGGACAGAGTGGTGCTGCTGGAACAGATCCGCACGCTGGATAAGCACCGCCTGCGCGAGCGGGCCGGGCAGATCACGCCTGAGGATCAGCGCCGGGTGAACCAGGCACTGGATGTCAGCCTTGGGCTGGACAGCTACTGACAAACAATGAGACTGCCAAGGCCTGGCAGTCTCATTTTTTTGATGATTCCGGTTATTTTACGCTGTCCTGCGCGTCGTGGAGCAGGGCATATTCGCGGATCTTTTCCAGCGTC
>NZ_JARFIS010000677.1:0-303 GCF_029076575.1 Faecalibacterium sp. DFI.5.82 | reverse complement strand
GGAGTGCTGCTGCATCTCGGGGGCCACGGCGCTGCGCTTGACCACACAGCCGTCCGGAGCGATGTTGCCCCACAGGATCTGCAGGCCGCCGGTCTGGGAGTAGAGGTTCTCGATGGGACGGATGGCCTTTTCGTTCAGGATGTGGGCACCCTTGATGTTCTCCCCCCGGGTCTTGCCGGTGACGGTGGGCACATCCAGATCCAGCAGGCCCTTCTTGGCCAGCTCTGCCTGCACAGCGGGGATGCCGCCTGCGGCATAGAGGTCGGGCATGTGGGTGGGGCCTGCGGGGGCCTGATGGCAGAG
>NZ_JARFIS010000676.1:0-304 GCF_029076575.1 Faecalibacterium sp. DFI.5.82 | reverse complement strand
CTTAGCTCTGAAAGGGCTAGATGAACTTTTCTCTACGGATGAAAAGCGACAGGAAGAGCATAGCGAACAGGTGCAACAGATTCCCATAGATGAGCTGCATCCGTTCACCAACCATCCTTTCAAAGTCTTGGACGATGAAGCCATGACCCGGACGGTGGAAAGCATTGCCCAGTTTGGTGTGCTGGCACCGCTTATCGCAAGACCGCGTCAGGATGGTGACGGATATGAGATTATCTCTGGCCACCGCCGCCAGTTAGCTGCTAAGATGGCTGGTCTGGAAACGCTGCACGTCATTGTGCGTGAC
>NZ_JARFIS010000675.1:0-304 GCF_029076575.1 Faecalibacterium sp. DFI.5.82 | reverse complement strand
GCCGGTATTATGTAACGGACGGCCAGCATACCATTGAAGCGCGTATCCTGCGCAACGGCGGTAAGGATCTGCCGATTCTGTGCAAGAACTACACCGGCCTCACGATGCAGCAGGAAGCTCTGTTCTTCGCAGAGCAGAACGGTCACGCCGCACCTCTGACGGCGGGCATCAAGCTCCGTGCCAAGGTCGTGGGAGAGGATGCGCCCTCCTTTGCATTTCTCGCAGCCACCAATCGGGTGGGTCTGGACTTCAACTACGACAGCTTGCAGTTGAGCGACTACCGCATCAGCTGCGTGGGCACCGC
>NZ_JARFIS010000674.1:0-304 GCF_029076575.1 Faecalibacterium sp. DFI.5.82 | reverse complement strand
CTGCCCGAAACTGGATGCTGTGGATTACAGCGAAAAGCTCAACGAGATCCTGCGCAGCAACGACATCCAGAGCGTGACCATCCTCCGCATGGAGGTGCCCTGCTGCGGCGGCTTGGAGATGGCAGCGAAAAAGGCACTGCAGACCAGCGGTAAGTTCATTCCCTGGCAGGTGGTCACCATTTCCATTGACGGATAATTTCTGGACTTAATGCGGCAACACAGATCGACCGAGTGTCTTTGACTTTGGGTTATTCCAAGGCGGTGCGGGCAGTGCGCACAAGATACTCCATGGCCTCCACCGGGT
>NZ_JARFIS010000673.1:0-304 GCF_029076575.1 Faecalibacterium sp. DFI.5.82 | reverse complement strand
GGTGAATTCGATTCAGCGAAGGCAGACTGAAAGCCAAACGACATTACAACCGCAATAAAAAGCAGACTCGCCGTAATTTTTTTGATGAATTTTCTTGTACTCATGATCACATTTTCCTTTCCTTATTTTGATTTGATTTCTTTTACGACTAAATAAATGACCAGTATGCCGATGCAGAGCGAAATAATTGTCAATGCCTCTGCCGTTGCATTAAGGCAAGCACCAATAATATAAACCAATACCAAAAATGCAACAAAAGCGATAAGAAGCAGCACCCATTTGTTTTTTTTCATGTTATCACCTC
>NZ_JARFIS010000672.1:0-304 GCF_029076575.1 Faecalibacterium sp. DFI.5.82 | reverse complement strand
GCTGAACCTGAGAGATTTTGCAGCTCAACTGCGCCTGCTGGAAAATGGTGTTTGTCGGGAAATCAGAGAGCTCTCTCTGCCGGATTGCCCTGCAGGACATTCGGTGGTATGGAAGGCCGACCTGCAGGATATTCATCCGGCTTCGGGAGAACAGTTTCTGGAGTTCCTGTTCATGGAGAAATCACCGGCCCATGCGGGATGCGGCCTCAGCGGATGGAAGCAGTTCCTTTGGAAAAAGGGATGCCACCCGGCTCTTGTGACAGAAAAGGTCACAGCTCTTTTCTCAAAACAGGGAACTCTTCTG
>NZ_JARFIS010000671.1:0-304 GCF_029076575.1 Faecalibacterium sp. DFI.5.82 | reverse complement strand
ATTATGTGATCGAGATGCTCCACATTACCAAGGAGTTCCCTGGAATCAAGGCAAACGATGATATAACCCTGCAGCTGCGTAAGTGCGAGGTACATGCCCTGCTGTGCGAAAACGGCGCTGGCAAAAGTACGCTGATGAGCGTGCTGTTCGGCTTGTACCAGCCGGAAGCCGGTAAGATCCTCAAGAACGGCACGGAGGTCGCTGTCCGCAACCCCAACGATGCAAACGCGCTGGGTATCGGCATGGTGCACCAGCACTTCATGCTGGTGGAATGCTTCAGCGTGCTGGATAACATCATTCTGGG
>NZ_JARFIS010000670.1:0-304 GCF_029076575.1 Faecalibacterium sp. DFI.5.82 | reverse complement strand
CAAAGGCCCGCCCGCGCTACATCATCTCGGAGCGCACCTGGGCACCCTATGAAAGGAAGTATCACGGATGAGAAAACAGTGCTGGCGGGGCAGCACCCTGCTGAACCCGGAACCGCCGGTGCTGGTCTCCTGCGGCGGGCTGGAGCAGCCCAACCTCATCACCATCGGCTGGACAGGCACCATCTGCACCCAGCCCTGCATGGTATCCATCAGCGTCCGCCCCGAACGGTACAGCCACCACCTCATCAAGGAGAGCGGACAATTTGCCATCAACCTGCCCACTGAACAGCTGGTGCGCGCGGTG
>NZ_JARFIS010000067.1:0-468 GCF_029076575.1 Faecalibacterium sp. DFI.5.82 | reverse complement strand
AGGGGTGACCCGGGCGCTGGAGCGGTCCGGGTTCAGGTAGGCATAGCGCTGGCGTGCCACCCACTTGCCCAGCAGCACTCCGTCCGGCGTGACATACTCCGAGGGGACGTTCAGGGTGCCGTGCTCATGGTAGTAGGCGGCGGCAACATCGTACAGGGACATCCACTTGCGGTCGTTGCGGTTGGTCCAGGCCATGCCCAGAGCGTCCAGCCGCTCCACCTGCTCCTGAGGCAGCTCACCTGCCTTGTGAGCGGCGCGCTGGGCTCCCAGCCAGACCCCCAGACCGAAGCCGGAGGGCGTTTCGTACTTGATTGGCACTTCCAGATCGCCGTGCTCCAGATAATACTGGGTGGCGGCGGCATAGTTCTGCTCCCACAGATCGTTGGAGGTGCTCCACTCCATGCCGATGGCTTCCAGCCGCTCGATGCGATTCTGGGTCAGGTTGCCGCCCAGATAGCGCTGGCGGTT
>NZ_JARFIS010000669.1:0-304 GCF_029076575.1 Faecalibacterium sp. DFI.5.82 | reverse complement strand
GGCATCGATTCGCTCCTGTTCGCCCAGGGCTTCCGGGCCTATGAGATCGTGTTCAGCCTCGTCACGCAGGTGGTGGGCCGGAGCGGCCGGGCAGAAGACCCCGGCTTTGCCATTATCCAGACCACCGACCCGGACAACCCGGTGCTCAACCTTGCCGCCGCGCAGGACTACGACGCGTTCTTCGAGCAGGAGATCGCCTACCGGAAGCTGGGGGGGATCCAATTTGATTCCCTCAGCGTCAACGAAGCGTATGCCCGCGGTGCGGCGGCGGCTTTTCTGGCCCGGTATGATCCCACTGTGCCCC
>NZ_JARFIS010000668.1:0-304 GCF_029076575.1 Faecalibacterium sp. DFI.5.82 | reverse complement strand
AGGTTCATAAAGTGAACGGTCTGCTGCCCCTTGGCGTTGCGGTCAATCACCAGATAGAAAGTCGCACCCGACTTCGACACCAGCGTAAAGAACTGCTGACCGCTGCCATCGGAATAGTCGGTGTGGTAATCGTCCACCAGCGTCAAGTTGCCCTCCGGGGTCAGGGCACCGGTCTCCTCATCGGTCACGGTGAATACATCTTCTTCATCGGTGGTAGAAGTCAGGACGGGCTGTTCCACTTCCTCCACAGGCTCACCGCCATAGGCAAAAGCGGGAGCCGCCATGCCAGCGCACAGTGCCACCG
>NZ_JARFIS010000667.1:0-304 GCF_029076575.1 Faecalibacterium sp. DFI.5.82 | reverse complement strand
CTCCCGCCACGATCTCACCAAACATGACATCGTTGGTCCAGTCGGTCGCAAAGGTGCCGATAGCCCAGCCGCCATCTGCAATGGAGGTGCCCATGGACAGGGAGTACATCAGGACCATGACCAGCGCGAAGATGGGCAGAGCCAGGATACGGTTGGTCACGATCTGGTCGATCTTGTCAGAAGCAGTCAGGTGCTCCACACGGGCCTTTTACTTGACGGCATTGTCAACGACACCGTTGATGTAGGAGTAGCGCTGGTTGGTGATGATGCTCTCCGCATCATCGTCCATCTCCTTCTCGCAGTC
>NZ_JARFIS010000666.1:0-304 GCF_029076575.1 Faecalibacterium sp. DFI.5.82 | reverse complement strand
CAGCAGCAGGTCAAGCTTCACAGCGTAGTCCAGTGCGGTTTTATCGCCCTTTTCCAGTGCCTGCTCCACGCCGCACAGGCTGGCGGTGGTACCGCAGCAGCGGGCATCGCCGGTGGCGGGGTCGTAGTTGTACAGCTCGCCCTTTGCCCAGCTGCCGGGGAAATTGCCCTCGTAGAAGTGGTACAGATATTCCTTGTGCTTCTGCGGGTCCATGCCCAGCCGGTTTTCCACCGCCTCGTCCAGACACCAGCCAATATCGTCGTGACAGCGCAGATAGTTCACGAACCAGCAGTTGTCCGGCAGG
>NZ_JARFIS010000665.1:0-304 GCF_029076575.1 Faecalibacterium sp. DFI.5.82 | reverse complement strand
AATTGCTGTGCCCCAGACCCGCCGCACCGGCAATGGAAACTTCCTGACCGTGAAAGGTGCCCGGGAAAACAACCTGCGCAACATTGATGTCCGGTTCCCGCTGGGTGAGTACGTTTGTGTGACCGGCATTTCCGGTTCCGGCAAGTCCAGCCTGATCAATGAGATCCTGTACAAGACGCTGGCCTGTGAGCTGATCGGTGCCCGCAGCCGTGCGGGCAAGTGCGACGGGGTGGAGGGCCTTGAGTTCGTGGATAAGGTCATTGGCATCGACCAGCAGCCCATCGGCCGCACGCCCCGCTCAAAC
>NZ_JARFIS010000664.1:0-304 GCF_029076575.1 Faecalibacterium sp. DFI.5.82 | reverse complement strand
GTCACAAGGTCGTTCATCGGGCGGAGGGTTTCTGCGCTCATGTGCTGGCTCATGGCGGAAATCATTTCTTCGCTCGGGAGGGAGCCGTCTGCCATGACAAAAACAATGTCAACGGTTCCGGCTGCCAGGTCGCTCGAAACGAGAACGCCGCCGATGGCAGAACTGTAATCCTGCACATGGTACTCGTAGCCGTTCCGGCTGCCTGCGGTGGAGTATTTGCCGGGTGCAATGAAGTTGCGGGCTGCAAAGCTCTCGTCGCTCTCCCTGTCGGCGCCGCCGCTGGAAGTCGAGGTGGTCTCTACGC
>NZ_JARFIS010000663.1:0-304 GCF_029076575.1 Faecalibacterium sp. DFI.5.82 | reverse complement strand
GTCAGCAGCCTGCGCAGGCTCACGGCACGGAACGCCTCGTCCTGCTTTTTCTGCAAGGCCGCCAGCTGACAGTGGATGGCGCACCGCCCAGGCTTGTCCTGCCAGTGGCATTCATATCCCGGCTCCATGCAGGCGCACAGGATGCCCCGCTCCCCCACGACCCCCATGAGATCGTAGAGAGAGGTCGCGTACAGATCGCAGGACAGCGCGCAGCCGCCGAGAGCGCCGCGGCTCACCCGCACCAAATTGCCTGCGGAGAGCTTGCGCAGAATCTGGTAGGCAAACTTATTGGGGATCAATTCAG
>NZ_JARFIS010000662.1:0-304 GCF_029076575.1 Faecalibacterium sp. DFI.5.82 | reverse complement strand
CTGTGTGCCGTAATCGACAACATCCTGCTGAACGAAAAGCCTGCAAATTTCGAGGTCTTTCTTCAATAGCTGGAACAGCAAGGCTACGAAATCAAACGAGGAAAGCACACTTCGGTCAAAGGCGCACGGCAGAAACGCTTCATCCGTTTTCGCACTTTGGGCGCAGGATACAGCGAAAATGAAATTAAGGCGGTCATCGCCGGAGGATCCGAACACCGCCCGCATCAGAAGCAGACACCGAAAGAGCAACCGTTCCACCTGTTGGTGGACATTCAGGCAAAGCTCTCCGTGGGCAAAAGCGAAG
>NZ_JARFIS010000661.1:0-304 GCF_029076575.1 Faecalibacterium sp. DFI.5.82 | reverse complement strand
GGCACAGGCTGACCCGGCTCTGACCGAGATGCTGCGGCAGGGCTTTGCCTGGCAGTACCCGGCGGCAGAGCTGGCCCAATTGCCCGCTAAGGTCAGCGTGACCGGCATCGTCCACAAGGCAGAGCAGACCACGCTGGAGCGCCCGGGCTTTCTGGCAAAGGACGGTCTGACCGCTGCCGAGATGGGCACGGCCCTCCACGCCTTCCTGGAGCACGCCGATTTTGTATCGTGGTCAGCGTGGTCTCCGTGCTGATCGTGCTGATCGTCCTGCTGTTCACGTTCCAGTCGGTGGCAATGCCCATCC
>NZ_JARFIS010000660.1:0-304 GCF_029076575.1 Faecalibacterium sp. DFI.5.82 | reverse complement strand
AAAACCGGCCATAACCTGCAGCGGAGTGTGACCAACCATCTCTTTCAGGTGCATATTCTGCAGGAAGGGATTGTTTTTCTCGGTCACTTCGATCCACTGCTCCAGCATCTTGATCAGCACCTTGGCCTGCTCGCCGGTCTCGCGGCGCACACCCATAGCATCGTGCATGGTGATGATGGCAACCACTGCGGCCACCGCAAAGATAGCCGAATGGATGCCCTCGCTGCGTGCCGTAGCAATGACCATGGCCGTTACCGTGGCGCTGTGGGCACTGGGCATACCGCCATCGCCCCACATCCGCTCC
>NZ_JARFIS010000066.1:0-470 GCF_029076575.1 Faecalibacterium sp. DFI.5.82 | reverse complement strand
GCCGGTAAAGGTGCGGCCGCCCGCTTCAAAGCTCATGCTGGCCAGCACGGGCAGGCTGCTGTTCTCCTTGACGGCCAGCAGGGCGGCCTTCAGCTCCTACAGATCGGTAAAGGTCTCAAGGAACACGAGGTCAGCCCCGGCGGCCACGCCTGCCCGGACGATGCGGCCATACTCTGCCACGGCATCCTCAAACGCAAGGGTGCCGTTGGGTTCCAGCAGCTCCCCCAGCGGCCCCACCTCCAGCGCGGCCAGTGCACCGTAAGGGGCACAGGCCCGTTTGCAGTTGGCAATGCCCGCCGCAATGATCTCCTCCAGCGTGTACTCGCTGCCCGCCAGCTTGTGGGCGGAAGCGCCAAAGGTATTGGCATTGATGCTGCGGCTGCCTGCGGCGGCATACCGGGCATGGATGCTCTCGATGAGCGCCGGATCGGTGATGTTCAGCTCCTCGGGGCGGGCCCCCAGTTTCAGGC
>NZ_JARFIS010000659.1:0-304 GCF_029076575.1 Faecalibacterium sp. DFI.5.82 | reverse complement strand
ACCCCATAGTAGAAGTCCGCCTGGTTCTCCATCATGAAGCCAACGAACGCTTCACGCCCGATCACCAGGTCCGCGTCGATATCCCCCTTCCGCGACACCATCTCTCCGACGACACGATATAAATCCGCGATCACCATTTCGCAGCCCGTCTCCTCGGCCGCCCGCACCATCAGCTTCGTCGCATCCGCCGTCAGACAGTCATCACTGTCCACGAACTGCAGAAACGTACCCCGCGCCCGCGCGATCGCCTGGTTTCGCGTATCCGACACCCCCGTATTCTCCTTATGCACGACCTCCACGCGCG
>NZ_JARFIS010000658.1:0-304 GCF_029076575.1 Faecalibacterium sp. DFI.5.82 | reverse complement strand
GCCAGCGCAAGGAAGAAGCCGAGGACGATGATCTGGACTGGGAGGCGGAAGTCCTGGGCGAGATGGAGGGCGGAGAACCCAACGACCGCTTCGCAAACTATTGGAACTATGATACCGGAATGACATATCCGCTCAATCTGGCTAAAATTCCGGTAAAGGACCCCTGGGAGATCTTCGCCTACCTGCCCTTTGGTAATTGGAATGAGTGTCCCGACACACCGGACCTGATGGCAGTGGCGAAATACTGGTTCGAGCAACATGGTGCCATCCCTGCCGCCATGAGCCACGATGAATTGGAGTTTGA
>NZ_JARFIS010000657.1:0-304 GCF_029076575.1 Faecalibacterium sp. DFI.5.82 | reverse complement strand
ATCAGCGTAGTTTCATCCTGACCAAAGCGATGATGCGGACAAACCGAAGCTCGTTCCCCATGACGCAGAGAGGGCTGCCCCGGATACCGGGTTCTGTAAGCAGCCTGCCGTGCATCGGGCTTCTACCACCGCAGAGCGCAGAGGAGAACCTCTGCCGGGTGCGCCCGTTACAGCACAGCGAGTGGCGTGTTCTCAAGGGCACGCAATTCGGGTGGAACCGTGGAACGCGTGAAATCTTCAGGCGCTTCTTCCCGTAAATTTGAGCGGGATGGAGCGCTTTTTTGTTTTAACTTTCATCAAAAGG
>NZ_JARFIS010000656.1:0-304 GCF_029076575.1 Faecalibacterium sp. DFI.5.82 | reverse complement strand
AACACGATATCCGCACCAAGGGCATTCATCAGGTGGTAGAAGCCCTCGGCAGTGAACCGCTTGAAGAAGGTGTCGGTGTCCCGGCGGCTGCGCACGCCGTAGACCACCTCGGCACCGTCCCGAGATTTCTGCACCATCTCGTCCATGGCGTTGATGTCATCCTGACCATCGCAGTCAATGGAGTTGGTGATGTCGCAGTTGTTGGCGCGGGCCTCCATCAGGCCTGCCAGCACGGCGTTCTGATGGCCCCGGTTCCGGCTCTGGGAAATGCCGATGAAATGCGCATCCTGCTTTGCAAAGCTGC
>NZ_JARFIS010000655.1:0-304 GCF_029076575.1 Faecalibacterium sp. DFI.5.82 | reverse complement strand
GTTGCCGTGTCATTTTTCGAAAACTGTTTTACGGATACCCAGCAGTCGGGAACCACCCCTTTTTTGGTATCAAACGGAACTGCGGTGAAAGTTCAGCGCAGATTCGCCTTCTGGATCAGGCTGCGGATATGGTGGACCAGCATCTCGATGGCGGGGCCGTTTTCACCGCCATTGGGGATGATGATATCGGCGTTGCGCTTACTGGGCTCCACATAGGCTTCGTGCATGGGCTTGACAGTGGCGCGGTACTGGGCATTGACACTGTAAAGAGAGCGGCCCCGCTCCTTGACATCCCGCAGGATGC
>NZ_JARFIS010000654.1:0-304 GCF_029076575.1 Faecalibacterium sp. DFI.5.82 | reverse complement strand
AAATGATTCATCCTGCACGGTTTTAGTTCAATGCTGGCTCTACACCGAAAGCATGGAATGAGAATATGCTGAGTGATCCGCACTTGACAGTCTTGCATTATGAATCTGAGAGTTCAAAAATCTTTGCAAACACAGATATTAAGGGCGGTGTTGTAATTACATACCGCGACAAAGTGAAGCATTACGGTGCGATTGAGCATTTTATTGTGTTCGATGAACTAAGAAGTATTGCTCGTAAAATTGGAAAAACAGACTATGTACCGTTAAGTAAGGTGATTTTTGCAGCAGAATCGTATCGTTTCAC
>NZ_JARFIS010000653.1:0-304 GCF_029076575.1 Faecalibacterium sp. DFI.5.82 | reverse complement strand
GTAGCCGCCCCGCCGGGCGGCATCCAGCTCCTTCTGCTGCGTGCCCTTGCGCTGGCGCACCACAGGAGCCAGCACCTGGAATTTGGTGCCGTCCTCCAGCTAGAGCACGGCATCCACCATCTCATCCACGGTCTGCTGGCTGATGACACGGCCGCACACCGGGCAGTGGGGCACGCCCACCCGGGCATACAGCAGGCGCAGGTAATCATAGATCTCGGTCACGGTGCCCTCGGTAGAGCGGGGGTTGTGGCTGGTGGTATTCTGGTCAATGGAAATGGCCGGCGACAGGCCGGTGATCTCATCC
>NZ_JARFIS010000652.1:0-304 GCF_029076575.1 Faecalibacterium sp. DFI.5.82 | reverse complement strand
TACCGGGATGCCACCGGCGACAATGCCCCGCCCAAGTGCATCGGCGGCGGCACCTACGCCAAGATGCTGCCCAATGTGGTGGCTTTTGGCCCCCAGTTCGCGGGGGACCCGGTCACAGAGCATCAGCCCGATGAATGCATCGATCTGGAACGTCTGGTGCAGAACGCCCAGATCATTGCAAACGCCATTGTCAAGCTGGCAAACCTGCCGCTGGAATAAGAAGGAGGACGGGACTATGAAGATCACACAGGTGCGGCTGGGCCGCTTTTCCACCCCGCTGCGGGTGCCGTTCAAAACGGCACTG
>NZ_JARFIS010000651.1:0-304 GCF_029076575.1 Faecalibacterium sp. DFI.5.82 | reverse complement strand
TGTGTGACAGCGGTATTCGATATGCAATACTGGGAAGCAGAAATATAGACTATGGCAGAGTATATGAAAACGTTGTTTGTATCGAGCTTCTACGCCGTGGATATGATGTCTATGTCGGCAAGCTCTATCAAAAGGAAATCGACTTTGTTGCTCAGAGAGGTAGCGAAAAGATTTATATTCAGGTCAGCGACAACATTTCCGGGCAGGAAACATTTGAGAGAGAATGCTCTACTCTGCTTCAGATTCGAGACGCTTATCCGAAAATGATTATTGCCAGAACCAAACATCCCCAATATAGCTATGA
>NZ_JARFIS010000650.1:0-304 GCF_029076575.1 Faecalibacterium sp. DFI.5.82 | reverse complement strand
CGCAACTCCACATCCTTTTCCACTTAGCATGAATTTTGGGACCTTAACTGGTGATCTGGGCTGTTTCCCTTTCGACTACGGATCTTATCACTCGCAGTCTGACTCCCGCACATAAATGTCTGGAATTCGTAGTTTATCTGAATTCAGTAACCCTTGACGGGCCCCTAGTCCAAACAGAGCTCTACCTCCAGCATCCTCTTTGCGAGGCTAGCCCTAAAGCTATTTCGGAGAGAACCAGCTATCTCTAAGTTCGTTTGGAATTTCACCGCTACCCACAACTCATCCCCGCAATTTTCAACTTACG
>NZ_JARFIS010000065.1:0-470 GCF_029076575.1 Faecalibacterium sp. DFI.5.82 | reverse complement strand
ATAAACCAAAATCGGGAGACCCCCTGCGGGGTCTCCCTTTTTTGTGGGTATGCTCCGATGGCAGCGCACTTCTTTGCCAGCCAATCCCGCTCTTCTTCATTCAGGCGGGGAGCCAGCTTCTCAAACACTTCGCGGTGGTAGGCGTTCAGCCAATCCAGCTCGTCCCGGGTCAGGACACCGGGCACCACAGGAGAGGTGGCAATGGGCACAATGGTCAGCGGACGGAAGGCCAGGAAGGTGCCGTACTGGTTGTCGGCCTTGTGGTAGCACTCCAGCTCGTTCTCAATGCGGATGCCCACCTGACCGGCCTCGTACACGCCCGGCTCATCGGTGATGATCATGCCCGGCTGGAACACCGTGGTGTTGCGGCCATTCAGGGCGTGGGGACCCTCGTGGACGTTGCCCACAAAGCTGACGCTGTGGCAGCACCTCATCAACTACCGCTGCGGCACCGGCCACAGCGTCAGCTT
>NZ_JARFIS010000649.1:0-304 GCF_029076575.1 Faecalibacterium sp. DFI.5.82 | reverse complement strand
GTACGGTCAGTCAGGTCAAGGAGAGCGCCGCCCGTCTGCTGGCGGTAGCCAAAAAGCAGGAGATTCCCATGTTCATAGTGGGCCATGTCAACAAAGACGGAGCCATTGCAGGCCCCAAGGTCATGGAGCACATCGTGGATACTGTGCTCTACTGTGAGGGCGACAAAATGCTGCCTTATCGCATTCTGCGGGCTGCCAAGAACCGCTATGGCTCCACCAATGAACTGGTCATGTATGATATGACAGGGCAGGGGCTGGAGGAGATCGAAAACCCTTCCCAGATGCTTTTGGAAGGCCGTCCGCT
>NZ_JARFIS010000648.1:0-304 GCF_029076575.1 Faecalibacterium sp. DFI.5.82 | reverse complement strand
GTGGTGCCGAGAGCGGTCGCCAGATAGTCCAGCTCGTAGTCAGCGACGACTCGGCACCACCATCAACCACCTGCTCGGGAAAGAATGAGAAAACCGCACGGCAGCGACGCCGTGCGGCTTTTTTTGTGGAAAAACGCGGGAAAATGTTGAAAATCTGCCGAATTATGCTTGACATTATAGAGCAACTGCTCTATAATATAATCACAGGCAAGGGATAGCCGAGTACAGAAAGAAAGGAGAACAAAACCGCGGAAAGGAGGCAAAGCCGTGGATGCTGAGCAGATGAAAAAAACTGCTCGAGCTG
>NZ_JARFIS010000647.1:0-305 GCF_029076575.1 Faecalibacterium sp. DFI.5.82 | reverse complement strand
ACTCCACCCGCTTGCCGGTGGGCTCAATCAGGGTCAGCTCCAGCTCGGGCTTGTAGATCTTTGTCACGATGCCTGGGAATCCGGCACCGGCACCCACGTCCACCATCTTCCCTGCTACCTCGGGATGGCTGGCAAACAGCAGGCTGTCGAGGAAGTGCTTGTCCTCAATGCCCACCGGGTCGGTAATGGCGGTCAGATTGACCTTCTGGATGTAGTCCACCAAGATCTGCGCAAAGGCATCCAGCTGGTCCAGCTGGTCCCCGGTCAGCGCAAAGATCCACATGGAACATTTTTGCTCCAGTCTC
>NZ_JARFIS010000646.1:0-305 GCF_029076575.1 Faecalibacterium sp. DFI.5.82 | reverse complement strand
CGATCATCTCGATATACTTATCCACAAGGGGTTGGTTCTGCTCGTTGCCCTTGGCCAGGCTGTAGACCAGTGCACCCAGCTGACGCTGTGCCCGGGCAAGCTTGGTCTGTTCCGAGACGATCTTTGCCAGCGTTCTGCCGTGCTCTGCCAGATCCATGGCGGCATAGCGGCCCTTTTCCGCATATTCCAGACCCATTTCCTTGATCTTTTTGAAATCAATAATTCCACCTCTCTTACGGGCATTAGCCCTGTGTGTGCTGTCAGATGATGGTTTCATTATAGCGCACTCAGGCACTGATTGCAAC
>NZ_JARFIS010000645.1:0-305 GCF_029076575.1 Faecalibacterium sp. DFI.5.82 | reverse complement strand
GAGAAAAAGCGGGATTTCCTCTTTACTGAAACATCTTTTTGTTGTATAATAAATTCAGATAAAACCCTACCGGACCCGGTACAAGCAGAGGAGTGTTGAACAATGTCGTTTCCGGAGCTGTTACGGCAATGCCGAAAGCAAAAGCACATGAGCCAGGCGGAGATTGCTTCCCTGTTGGGCGTGACCCAGCAGGCCGTGGTAAAATGGGAGAGCGGAAAGAGTTCCCCGGACCCCACCACCTTGGCAAAGCTGGCGGAGATCCTGGACACGACCGCGGACTATCTGTTGGGTCTGTTCGACCCCAC
>NZ_JARFIS010000644.1:0-305 GCF_029076575.1 Faecalibacterium sp. DFI.5.82 | reverse complement strand
CGGGCAGCGGCCTCGGCAGCAAGGCGCTCGGCGCGTTCCAGCTCGGCCTGGCTCAGGCGGTGATAATCCGGCAGCAGGGCCTCAGTCAGAACGGCCTCGCCCCGCTGGGCCATCTGCTTGGCCACCAGGGCCACGGCAGCGGCCCGGCCGCCCCGCAGCTCCGGCGGTACAGTGAGCACGCCCGGAACATTGCTGTATTTATTATAGCACATAAGGGGTGATCTTCTGGGCCAGAGCTTTAACTTTTAGTTTTGCGCGCTCAGAAGTATACGGAGGGGACGCAAAATGGATGTGATCCAGGGCCA
>NZ_JARFIS010000643.1:0-305 GCF_029076575.1 Faecalibacterium sp. DFI.5.82 | reverse complement strand
GGTGGATGCCCGACGGTTTGCTTCCTGCTGTGCCGGGGCTGGCTCCGGCGGCATCTCGGCGCTGGTGCGGGCCATTGACGCTGCGGCGCTGGCAGGCTCCACGGGGCAGGATCCACAGCCCGGCGGCTCCCGCCCCGGCTGTGTGACCGTGATGACCATCCACCGCTCCTAGGGCCTGCAGTTCCCGGTGGTGTTCGTGGCCGACACGGCCCGTCGATTCAATGCCACCGATACCCGCCAGCCGGTGCTCCTGCATCGGATGTATGGGGCAGGCCTGCGCCTGCGCCCGGAGGAGGGCGAGGGCG
>NZ_JARFIS010000642.1:0-305 GCF_029076575.1 Faecalibacterium sp. DFI.5.82 | reverse complement strand
GCCCAAGCATCTGTTTACCATAAACTCAGGTTTGTGCTAAATCGAAAGATGACGTATACGAGCTGACGCCTGCCCGGTGCTGGAAGGTTAAGAGGAGATGTGCAAGCATTGAATCGAAGCCCCAGTGTACGGCGGCCGTAACTATAACGGTCCTAAGGTAGCGAAATTCCTTGTCAGGTAAGTTCTGACCCGCATGAAAGGCGTAATGATTTGGGCACTGTCTCTACAGCCCGCCCGGCGAAATTGTAGTACCGGTGAAGATGCCGGTTACCCGCGACAAGACGGAAAGACCCCATGGAGCTTTA
>NZ_JARFIS010000641.1:0-305 GCF_029076575.1 Faecalibacterium sp. DFI.5.82 | reverse complement strand
CTGGCTTCCCAGAGCCCCCGACGGAAAGAACTGTTGAGCCTGTACACGACGGATTTTACCGTCTGTGTCAGCGATTTTGTCGAGGATGCCGTGACGGAGGATACCCCCGCCCGGCTGGTGGAACTGCTTGCACGGGGCAAGTGCCTTGCTGTGGCCAAGGAACACCCCGGTGCCGTGGTGCTGGGCTGCGATACCGTGGTGGATGTGAACGGCGAGGTGTTCGGCAAGCCTCTCAGCCCGGACGATGCCAGAAGGATGCTCCGTGCGCTGTCCGGCGCGACCCACTATGTGCACACCGGTGTCTG
>NZ_JARFIS010000640.1:0-305 GCF_029076575.1 Faecalibacterium sp. DFI.5.82 | reverse complement strand
GAAGCATCAGGCAGGACGTCCTACGCAAGATAATTATTCCCTAGTTGGGAATAATTTCGGTACACTATCTAGTAAGGAGATGGCTGAAGAACTCGGAACTAGTAAGAATCAAATTTTCCGCTATATCCGCCTGACCAACCTTGTCCCCGAACTTCTGGACATGGTGGACGAAAAGAAAATCGCCTTCAATCCCGCTGTGGAATTGTCCTCTCTGGACGAAAGCCAACAGCGGGATTTTTTAGAAGCAATGAACGACACCCAGAATGCACCGTCCCTTTCCCAAGCGCAGCGGCTTAAAAAGCTGG